>CAYIZM010000010.1:0-14917 GCA_964368015.1 uncultured Methanomassiliicoccales archaeon | reverse complement strand
CGGTCTATACCGAACACGAACTCCCTAAGTATCGCTTTAGAACTTTTATAGCAACAATGTTCACTCCAAGCCTGGCCTAAGGATTGGAGTTCTATATCTACGGGATTACGACCTTCCTTAACAAAATAATCTTTGATGACTTTCATCTCATCCAAAGATAAGCTAAGAGATAGGACGTCGGATATTTTTACCAGCTCATCGTCTGTCGCATCGATCATGTTTATGTCAAATATCTCGTAAGGAACGTCGCGTTTGGTCATCAGTTCTCTGGACATAAGATCATCTCACAGTAACTTGAAAATTCTGAATAACTGGGTTCGCAAGAAGTTTTTTGCTCATCTCTACGCCCTCGATCCTCGCTTCCGTTTCGGTACCTTCGAATTCTATTTCGTATACCTTTGAGGTCTTAACTTCCCCTATTTCGAATCCTAAGGATTCTAAGGTCTTCTTAATGTTCTTGCCCTCCGGGTCTGCAACGCCTTTCTTTGGCTGTATGCGTATCTCGATAACTGTCATTACTTTCGATAATGCAAACTATGATTAATAAGTTATATTGCTCGAGGTCAAGAACGCTTACGTCCGAATATCAGATAACCTGTGTGTCCAAGCATTTCGAAGGATGGTCTTACGCCACCGAAGTGGACCTCCATTTCTCTGTTCATGGTCTCTGATGCTTTCACTCCAGAAAATTTACGTTCTCTTAATGCTAGTACTGAAGATTCTAATTGATTGATGTTAGGTACGTAGATACAGATCCGACCTCCGGAACGTAGATGGGGAAGCATATTGTCTAAAGCAAGCCACGGGTCCGGCATATCCATGGTGAGGACATCGGCTATTCCTTCGAACTCCACGTCCTTTGCATCGCCTATGACACAGGTCCAGTTCTTGTCCATTCCAGTGCGTGAGATGTTACGTCTGGCCCTTTTAGCGTGCTCCTCCTTTAATTCTACGGTTATGACCTTTCCGTAAGGTGCTACTGCGTTCAGCAATGCCGTAGTTAATCCACCGGAACCAGCTCCAACCTCTAGAACGGTAACACCACTTTTGACGTCACAGTTCAATAATATCGGCGCAGCGTCCTTTGGCGTGATGATCTGAGCGCCTCTATCAAGAGATTCTATAAGTTCTATGACGCCAGGGCGGAATATTGTGAACTCCGCTCCAGCTATATTGATGATAGAACCGTCTTCGGCGTCTATGAACTTAGAACCATCCACAGTACCCAGTGACTGGACCTTGATCATACCAAAAGACATTTTGAACCAATATCTTTTTTTGGATATATCTTCTAAGTAAACTGTCTCATCTTCTTGGAACGTCATTTGCATCAACACCTTTTATTTTGATCAATTACATCGGATGGGATGCGTACGCCTGCTTTTCTGCTTTTTTGTTACAAACTATGCAACTACCTTCTGATCTTGTAGCATTGTATAACGTTCCCAGCATCTTGAATCCTGTAGTGTCTTCGAAATCGTGACCGCAGCCCTCGTTACCACACCAGTGGAACCTTAGAATAACGTCATCCGAGGTCTCGTGGGTATCTTTCGGCGCTTCATCCATGTTATTGATATCAGTGACCATAGATTCTTGGACTTCTTGAGCCTTAGAATATAGAGTTGCAGAAATATCGTTCAATAACATTTTAGCTCCTGAAGATACAGAATTGAGATCGATGGTTCCTTTTTCACCAGTGTCTCTTCTTGCGAACGATACGACGGAGTTCTCGAGATCACGGGCACCTATTTCGATACGTAGTGGAACACCTTTCATCTCCCATTCGTAATATTTGGCGCCAGGCCTACCGTCACCATCATCGAACTTCGTTCTTATCCCGTCACGGGAAAGGATGTCCATAACAAGTTTACATGCGTCCATTACCTGCTCTGGTGCTTTTTTAGATAATATCGGAATGATAACCACTTGGAACGGCGCTATAGGAGGCGGAAGGATCAATCCTTTGTCGTCCCCATGTACGCCTATGACGGCACCAAGCAAACGTTCGCTCATTCCAAATGTGGTCTGATGGGCGTGATGATGATCCCCGTTGATATCTTCGTAAGTAATATCGTACGGTATAGAGAAATTTGTACGATAATGATGTATCGAACCTATCTGAAGTGTCCTTCCGTTAGGCATCACCGTGTCTATACCTACAGTATAATGAGCACCGGGGAACTTATCCCAGTCGGTACGCATCAAAAGGAAATAAGGCAGACATAGTTCATGAGATATTTTCTTCAGTATTTTGATATCTTCTTCTATCTGGCACTGTGCATCTTCCTCTGTGACATGGCATGTATGAGATTCGAAAAAATGAATTTCACGTACGCGCATGAACGCTCTCGTCTGCTTTGTTTCATAACGGAAGGTATTGACTATCTGGAATACCTTCAAAGGAAGATCCTGATGGGATCGTATCCATAATGAAAATATGGGATACATGGAGGTTTCTGACGTTGGTCTAAGAACAAGAGGGACGTCTAATTCGTTGTCTCCCGCTTTCGTTACCCAGTACACCTCAGAATCAAATCCTTTGATGTGATCTTTTTCTTTCTTGAATTCGGTCTCTGGTATAAGTAGAGGAAAATTAACCTCTCCGTGACCTGTAGATTCTAATTCTCGTCTAGTGTAGGAATCGATCAACGTCATGATCCTCCATCCATATGGCGTCCAGACGTTCATTCCTTTGACAGGGTACCTTTTGTCGCATAGACCAGCTGTCTCTACGATCTCATTGTACCATTCACCGAAGTTCTCATTTTTTTTCATTAATTCACCGACTCAATGCACTTGCTATTATCGGTGCGACCGATATGTGTGAAACTTCGTTCTCCAAGGTATTACAACAAAGTAAAGTATCCAAGGAGCTACCGGTAAGACGTTCTATTGCATTATTTACGAATACTCCGTGAGTACATGCAACATAGATATTGGTGGCCCCTGCTTCCCTTAGGGCTTGTGTAGCGGCAATTATTGTTCCTCCTGTAGATATCATATCATCCACTATGAGAACGCTCTTGCCCTTACAATCAGTATCTGCTGGCTCAATGCGAACTTCAGAACCCGAAATACGGGTTTTCTTAAGATAATCAAAACTAGAACCTAATTTATCGGCAACGGCTTTTGCACGATCTATAGCACCCATATCCGGAGATACCACAAGATCTATCTCTTTGTCTTTGAAATATTCGGCTATTGCTCCTGCAGCCTTCAGGTCCTCGTGAGGACAGTCAAAATAATCCAACACGGCCTCTCTGTGGATATCCACAGTGATAACACGATCGCAAGCGAGTCCAAGGTGTTCCGTCATCACTCTGGCACTTTCAGGTTCGCCGGGTTTGAACACGCGGTCCTGTCTTGCATATCCAAAATATGGTATCACTAAGGTTATCGTCTTAGCACCAAGACGCCTAACGGCGTCCTGTAATAGGAACATCTCGATCATGTTCCCATCAGGATAAGTGTTCTGGACGATGACTACGTCATCATTCAATTCTTTGTAATCTATTCTAGTGTAACATTCCCCGTCCGGAAAACGTGTGGTAGCCGCCTGTACATAAGCACAATCTAATGTGGTAGCCAGTTCTTTGGCCAGATCTCTAGATGATGATCCGCCTACAATAATCATGAGCCCACGATATCCCTTGAGTAATATTATCTTATCTCAAATTACATTAGAATTATATCGAACTAGAGGCATGAGCATAGTATGCCTGTACAGGATGTGGTGACCTCAGAAAAGATAGATCGTTACTTGGATATTACTTCAAGAGCCATAGCAAAACTGAAGATCGCCCCGCCAGAAAGATCCTTTGGACGTAAAATGGCCGATGATTTCCTGAATATGGCCGAATCTTATTACAAGGATGCAAAACATTTTCGCGAAGAAGGCGACCTAGTTACCGCTTTTGCTGCCGTTAACTATGCACATGGTTGGTTGGATTGTGGTGCACGCATAGGATTGTTCGATGTGGATGGCGACGATAAACTATTCACTCTGTACGAATAATCCTAGCTTCGTCGGTTGTAGCTGTACAAGCTACAGCTGATACGTTACCTAGAACTTTTTTAACCGTTTCCAATGGAGCGTTCGTGAATATACTGTTCCCTAGCATACACATGGCCGCCATGTATCCCTTTTCTTCGATCTTACTTATAGAATCATCGATGTCATTAGTACGTAAGCCGCTATCTTCAGAGAACTGATTAGATATCTTAAAAAGAGACTTTAAGGACATATTGGCAAGGTAATCGTTCATTGCCTTTGCTCCAGCATCTCTGATCTTTGTTACTTTATCTTTATCCGAAAGTATAGTGCCAGTTATAAGTGGTAACCCTAAAGTTATTAACGTAAGATCACCAACATTAACATGAGAATCTTCTACCTTACCGAAAGGAGGTATTCCAGCGACCGTACGTACGGGTTGTTGATATCGGGACATTATTCCTGCTACGTCTCCGCGACCGCCGCCTTCTAAAAGGTCTGCCACATGTGCTGCGCGATATCCTTCCGTTTTGCTTTTATTTGTAATGTGGCACATGCATAATGCTGTTGCAACCGCATCCGCTGCGGTAGTCCCAAATCCTTGACCTACCGGAAGATCGTGCTTAATACATATTTTATAATTTCCTTCAGGATCAAGTGCTTTTACTACGTTGCGAACTATCTCCCCTTTTATTATTTTACCATCCATCTCTACTTCTGTTTCATTACTTGAGGATGGTTTTAAGTTCACTGTGCTGCCTAAGCTCAGCCTTATACCTGCACCTCTTGAACCTGCACTTAGAGGGTCGAAGGACGATATCGGTTGAAAAAAACAAGTTATGTGTCCGGGAGAGAACGCCCGGATCATAATTTCTCCGAACAGTAGTCCAATATCGAGTCAGATATTTTTATTTTCGTTCCTGATATATCGGCTACAGTGTCTATGGTGACAAGTAGTGCAGTGGACGATGACTTACCCGCAGCATCGATATCGTTAGCGACCACTGCTTTGAGCCCATAATCGTTCAGTCTCAGTCTGGCACGTTCTATGAGTTGTTTATCGGAAAGGCCTGATTCTGCTTTGAAACCTATTACGTTATCGCACATCTTACGTATCAATGGCAATACCTTAGGAACTGGCGCAAAATCTGATTTAAAACTTTCGTCACTTGGTATCTTACCTTTGAACATTTTAGTTGGAGCAAAATCTGAAAGTGCCGCTGGCACAATGACGATCTCGTGATTTATACGTGGAACTAATTTAACAAGATCAGCGACGCTCTCAAAACGTTTCGTCTTTATGTATTCTGGAATGTCCACGCTACTTGCGCCCATCCATAGCTCTACCTCAGCACCGCGCTCGAAAGCTCTTTTTGCTAGAGATACGGACATTAGGCCAGTAGAGCGGTTTGTTATTATTCGCATATTGTCTATAGGTTCTTCGGAACGTCCGCCGATGACGAGTATCTTTTTACCATCCAGATCGTTCCCGCATAATAGTTTTGAGGCCCAGGATACTATTTCGTCCCTGGTTGCTACTTTGGCACGGATGCCGTCCGAATGTGGACCGATGAAGTGAACTCCCATCCTCTTTAATCTAGCCATATTTTCTTCTACGGCAGGGTTTCTGAACATAGCCTCATGCATGGCAGGCGCTACCGCGACAGGAAGGCCGTTACCAAGGGCTACAGTGGCCATTGACGTCACCGTAGTATCATCGATACCGTTTGCTATCTTGGATATGGTATTGGCCGTTGCAGGATATATCATAAGGAGATCCGCAGAACGGGCGTCACCCATCAACTTGATATGTTCGGCCTGTCCCGTAAGTTTGGTTATTGGTTTGATACCAGAGGCGAACTCTATCGTATCGATAGTAACAAGATCGCATGCTGCATCGGTCATAACTGGAATGACCGTGGCGCCATGACGTATCAGATCACGTATCGTGGAGAAACATTCGGTAGCTGCGATGCTACCTGTTATTCCAATCACGATGGTCTTACCTTTTAATCTAAAACTTTTTTCACAATAAATCTCTTCTGATGGATGCATTTTATTCACCTATGATCGTAATAACTTCGCTTAGGACCTCTTCCTTCGATCGAGAGGCGTCAACGATATGGAAATTGTTTTCTTTTGCTATTTCTAAGTAATTGGAACGTACTCTTTTCAAATAGTCCGTGATTTCAAATTTACTTTTATCTCCGCGATCGTTCACTCGGCGCATTCCCTCTTCTGGATCGATGTCCAAAAGGATCGTTATATCCGGTTCTACGATGATCGGACGGTTTATTTCTTTCAACCATTCTTTGTTGGATTCTGTACCGTTAAGATTTGCAGCTTGATATGCGATGGTCGAAGCGTAATATCTATCGCATAGGACTGTTTTACCTGAACTGGTCCAATCAAGTATCTCTTGAGTGTGGCAAGCACGGTCTGCAGTGAACAGTAACGCTTCTGCGTTCTGTGAGATCTTTTTAACTGTTCCTGAGCTGATGATACGGCCTATAGGGCCGTCTGTAGGCTCCGCTGTTTTGATCATATTGATACTACGGGATGTTAAAAATTCTGAAACCCCGTCTATCAGGGTGCTTTTGCCCGCACCGTCGATACCTTCGAAAACAATGAAGCGGCCTGCCATCCTTACCGTTCAATAATGATTTACTCGATATATTACTTTGGTCATGCAATAGATAAACGATTTACTAATTCGTTCAGTGATTGAACGTCTTTGATGTCTATTCTGCATAATCCGATCAAACGATTCCTAATGTCGATATTGTACTCTATGTCTAAAGCAGAAAGCTGTATTTCCAGATCAGATGCGATGATATCGCCTTTTCTATCCCAATCCGTAAGAATAACAGCTTTTTTCTTTTTCTTAAAAACATACTCAGCGGCTTTTATTGGGCCTCCGGATGATTGCACTGTGTAAAAATCTCCCTGTATACCCAACTGTTCAAGTGCAATAACATCGAGACGTCCTTCTACTAGGATAACTCGGTCCCAGGATAGTTCTTCAAGTTCCGAAAGAAGTTCTACGATCAATTCGTATCTATCGGAATCGCTACTCACATGGAATCCTCCAGTTTTTTTAAAATGATGTCCGCATCACCTTCGATACGGATAGTCTTTCTTCGATCTGTCATACCACTAGTAACAAAAGCATTCATCCCAGTGATCTTTTTCATTAGGACTTCTACTTCCTTGTTCGCCTTCCCATCCAAAGGAGGAGCTTTTACTCTAACGATAAGACGATCCCTCCATTCATCAAAACCATCCAATCCCGGCTTAGAAGAACGAGGAGATACATACACATTTATTTCCAGACCATCCGAGGTTATTCGCGTAACGTCCGAAAGCTCCATGGGACGGGATAAATGTTGAACGTTATCCATTTTTCCCATATAATGAAGAAACAATTAGAATAAAATAGGTACATCATATAGTCATAACAATGCAGTCAGGATCTTTACAATCTATGAAGTTCGAAGACTTGACCGAGGTCTATAGAGAAGAAAGGACCAAGAGCCTTCTCTCTAACGTCAGAAACGACCTTTATCCTGCATTGTCTGCACTTTTACTAACTCTTAAATCAGAATATGATAGACTTTTGACGCAAGATCCTGATTCAATAATGTGCGAAGGCGCTAACCAACGAAGAAAGAAGGCTAATCGCTTGGTCCGAGATATTGTATCGATACGTATGCAAAAAATAAGTTCCATGGCCTTGAGAACAGCTAGCGGGGCACAAAGTTCTACGGATATACTTACCGCAGAAGAGAAAAAATTCCATGAGTCTGTGTTGGAAGCCGCAAGAGGACATATGTCCTCCGTAGATAGAGCGACGGGTCACGTAAAATACAAGATACCGCCGATAGAAGATGTTCCAAAGCCTAAGCCTAAAGTATCTACAGTATCAGAACCAACCTCGCTGAAGGACATGCCCATAATTGATGATGTTCCAGATTACGAATACGAATCTCAAATGGAAGCTGATTTTGAAGTAGAAGATATACCGAAAATGGAAATTGTATCCTCTGAAGTCGTATTAAAGGAAGAATTGGTTGCAGAAATTATATCTTCACCTAAACCAGATATCGAACATGAAGAAGATGAATCCGATGGGGACGAATGTATCCTTATACGTATTCTTGAGGATCTTCCTGTGTTCGCTGGTCCGGATAGAGATTATGACCTGAAACGAGAAGAACTTGTAACTATGCCGAAAAGTATGGCCGATGCTTTGATACAAAGAAACAAAGCGGTTCTTGTCAGGCCTTCACCCTAAGTGTCCTAGTATCCCCAGGGAATTCTAAACAATCTATATTGAAACGTTTTTCACCGATTATCTCGGCTACTGTTTCACGTGCTATGTCTGGTTCATTATTGGTTTTACTCAAATGGGCTAAGAATATCTTACGTCCATTTCGTTCAGTACGTTTTAATGCATTGGCACAAGCTACGTTAGAAAGATGTCCTATGTCGCTTCCGATCAACTTTTTTAAATGGAAAGGATACGGCCCGTTGGTAAGCATACGGGCATCGTAATTTGATTCGATTATCGCTAGATCCGAGATGGATAAAGCTTGTTCCACCTGATACGTTAGTTTACCGGTATCCGTAGCTACGAGTATTCTCTTTTCATCCACTTCCGTAAGGAAAGCGTTAGGTTCGGCGGCATTGTGTGAAGTCGGTAACGGCAATATGTTCATTCCACAGAGTTCAAAAGAAGTGCCGGTAGTTATTGGTCGATAATCAACATTTCCTAATTTACATGATTCGAAAGTTGGCCTATTACAATATACTGGAATATTCAACTTTCTTGCTGTGGGCCCTGCACCGATAACGTGGTCGCTATGTTCGTGTGTCAATAATATAGCTTTGACGGAACTATGGTCGATACCTTCCTGATCCATAAAAGCTAGTATCCTGCGACAACTAACGCCTGCATCGATCATTATCGCTTCCCCATCAGATTCGATAACGGTACAGTTACCGTCGCTACCGCTGGCCAGAATATGTGCTTCAAACATTCTCGTTCCTTTTGTCCCTCAGACCTTTCTTTTGTAGATGTGGAATACAATATCGCTTCTTGCGATTATCCCAACAAGCACACCTTTCTCAAGGACCGGGACACGTTTTACTTTGCGCTCTAACATAGCCTTGAGCAGATCGACGATGGTTGCATCCGGAGTCGTCGTCAGAACTGTGCGAGTCATTATTTCTTCAACTTTAGTGTTAGATACGTCGTCGGCCGCTTCTTGTAAAAGAGAATTCTCAATATTCGAATCAAGTGTGTAAGACAGCATCTTACCGCCATCTTCACCCATTTTTGCCTGACGTTTTACGATCAGCTGTAAAATGTCATCTTCAGTGATAATACCAACGAGATGACGTCTGTTATCCACTACCGGAGCTCCAGAAGTATTGTCCACCGCAAAACGTATCGTGGCCTGTCTAACATTATCGTCTGGTCTAAGTGTGACGACCTGCGTCGTCATAAGGTCCCTCACTTTAAGCTCCTTCATAGTATCACTACATGAATAGGTTCAGTTATATTAATTTGTACAACACACGAGATTTATAGCATATCTGGAGTGGAAAAACAGACAGGTTTATTAATGAAAACGAGTTGTAGAGATTTTGTAGGGGCCTGTAGCTCAGCTAGGTAGAGCGTTCGACTCTTAATCGAACGGCCAAGGGTTCGAATCCCTTCAGGCCCGCCACACATTCTGTGCCTTCACGGAATACATTAGTTCTTTAATGCTCTCGGAGCCCGACTTTTGCACACGTATTCCCGCTTGAACGGAATAAATGCCTACACCTCTTTAGTTTAGCTCTAGAGAATAAGAGTGGCGTTTATTTTTTCAACTTCTTACGTAGTATCTATAAATTTGCTCTTTGTAAGCAAATTCTTCTTCCAAGTAATATGCTGTTGGATCTACGTGATGGAATAGCTCATGACCAATGAAGAATGAGCTACTACTTGAAAGTAGATTTTCAAGCTCGGCGCTATCATCGAATTTATAATACTTTTTGTCCCAGCCAAGCTCCATATATATTGCGGTGGTCCCAAAGCCGGCAGCCATAGTATCCTCTGGAACGCTTTCATTTATCTCTTCCGTAAATCGAGTGAAATCTTCATAATCATAGCATCCCGTAGAATATCTGTTTTCGAAGTTCTCACCGATATCCACCGAAGAAACCCCCATTAGAATGAGCCCTAACAATGCAAGTGAACATATACAAATCTTAGATACATCGTATAGATTTGATGCCTTCAATTCTTTGATTTTTTTAATCTCTGGCACTATGCCATATACAATTAATCCTAGCGAAATGGCAACGAATATGTACACTCCCGAGGGGATAGATACAGTTCTATTAATCCACATTGTCAATAGGACGAGGCCCATTATGGATACCGCCGCGGAGACAACGAATATTGGGGATGGGACTCTTTCTTTTGAAATAATGCTTGTGTTTCTGAGCGACAGCGCTACACATCCGAGGAATGTAAACATCATGTACAAATATGGGAGATTACCCCACTTCAGCTCAGTCCTCATAGAATCAATATAAGAGTCTTCAGTCATGGAGCCAATGAACTGCGCGAAAGACATTAGATATTCATAATCTAACCCTGTTACCACAAGATTGTAAAAATTTACTATCAGATACGGCACCATAAGATACACAGCAAGAATTACAAGGATTTTTAAAACAATCTTTATGAATTTTTTGATATTGAATTCACTATATTGATAATGATTTATGATAACAAAGAATAACCACGCCGCTGTCGCAGCTATGCCCGATTCGAAATTCCATAAAATTGAAAGAATAGAGATAACTGATCCGATCAGATAGTCTCTCTTTGTAAGTTCTTTTTTTGATGACAGAGTTATGAAAAAAAGCATTACCGATGGGAAAAACAACCTATGTGGAAATGTTTGCCAATAAATACTCAGGGCAGAATTTGTAGCAATAATCAAACCCCCCGATAACGCAATAAGCACCTTAAGATAATTCGATTTAATCAATATATGAATTGCGCCCATCACACATATAAAGGAAAAAGCGAACAACAAACCCAGAATTATAGATATTGTAAATGAAGATGCTCCGAACACCTTTAAAGGCCCATAGAAGAAAAGAGCGTAGTGGCCATATTGGTCTGTAATACCTCCTTCATAAGGCATGCCATACAACACACTGTATATTGAATCAATATAAGCAGAAGAATGGTGTAGATTGTACCAGGTATTGTAACCAAGATCTCCAAATGTGTTAGGTGTTGCGACAATAGCCCCCAAAAAAATTGCAATGAATATGACAGTTATCAGAAAAAACCATTTTGCACTCAGGGTTTCCTTCTCATAATACAAGATAACTAATGAGAGAAAATAAATCGCCAACCCTATAATCATAAGCTCCATTGGTGAAAAAATCCAAACCTCATTCAAAAGGCCATAGAACATTACTACCCCTATGCAAAATATTGCAAATATAATAAAAATTCCATATTTGTTCATCGACGGATTTTTAAAGTGTGGAATTTTGCCATTTTTCACAAAAAGAGATATTGTCAAAAAAATCGTTATAAAAAGGAGACAAATCAGGATATAAACAAACACGTTACCCCAGCTTCCAATATTATTGGGATTAAGTAGATAAAGGAAGCTTCCTGAGTTTGAAAGAAGAATTACACAAAAAAACGCCAAGGATACCGCAGCAGAAATTACTCCTGCCATTAAGTAACTCATTTTTTTATCGTTGTGCATTATTTAGTCAAAGAATCTGCAGTTATATAAATTTCGATGTGGCATCCGTATGTTGAAACAGAATTTTATTCGGAAACTTTTATCACTTATCTAAAATAACTCGAATGATAGTAAAGAGTTTGAGGGCTGAACTTTTAGTGCTTGCCGCATACAATACATCTTCTGATAGAACAGCGTAATCGATATCAGTCTGTTGGGTTTTAATCCCTTTAGGTCCACTTTTTACTACTACTAATAAGAAGTTCGTCGATAGACGACAGTAAGATTAACTTTACTATTTATTGAATTATTAATATTAAATTTTGTCGGATTACAAAATAACTTTGCCAATAATAGAAAGTATTGACGATAATACTCAAACTGGAATCTATGATTTTGGGATTTCGTTATATATGCACTGTTATGTTTACTAGCATGGATAATTTAAAAGTATTATGTCCGGATTCCGATGAAGGTCCCGTTGAACGCGCAATGAAGATTTGTCTTTCCTCGGACTCTAAAGATCCTATAAAACTTCTGAAGATCCTTATGAAAGATCATGCGGTACCGTTCCACGGCCCTGTTCACCATTGTCTTGTTCCCTTTGCTGTCTTAACTGCTTACAAGAACAGCGGTGGGGATATTGATCTTGCTGCTTCTTTGAAAAAGGCCCAGAACCGCGGTTCCATAATACCTGCAGCAGTCTGCGGTCATTGGGGTTCGTGTGGCGCTGCATTAGGATGCGGAATATCATTCAGCATAATCACAGGAAGTGGGCCTTTGTCTACTACTCTATGGAATCAAGGTCAAGTCCTAGTTATCAAATGTTTAACTAACATCACAAAGTATGGCGGACCAAGATGCTGTAAAAGAAACGCGTATCTGGCCATACCTATGGCAGCTGAATACTTCAAAGAACACTTAGGCGTTCAGATGGAGATGCCTGAAAAGATAACTTGCTACGTATCAGAAAATAACAGCGTCTGTTTGAAGGAAGTGTGTCCGTTCAATCCTGATTATAAAGGGTAATTTGGATTGACTTTACATCACGCCTTTGGTTTTAATGCGATAGTATGTAATTCACTAAACGAAGTCGTATTAATTTTTATCTTAATGTAATTGAAATAGCACATATTGACCTTATCGACAAAAGGATTTACTTTAAAATGGTAAAAATATTAACACGATTACTTGGATAAATTCAGATTTATTGCCATATTCAATTAATTAATATTTTAATTATATTAGCGAGCCCTATTTGATTTATAATCATGAGCCATTGCGGAAATATGGTTACAACGAAAACTAGAAGTAAAAAAATATTTTCATTTTTTAAATTGGGTTTTTCCCTCTATAAAATAGAGCACCACATCGATATTAATAAAGAAATTCGTTTCTTGGATGTTGGATGCGGAAGTAAAGCACCAATCAACACAACTAATAGATTTCCTAACGCAGAATATCATGGGATTGACATTGTAGATCGCAACGATACACCCGAAGTCCAAAAATGTATGAAAAAATTTTATAAAAAAGATCTTAAAGATGCAAATTTCGAAGACATACCAGATGATTTTTTCGATGTTATTTCAATGGTACATGTTATCGAACATATTCCCAATGGTGAAGCGGTCATTGAAGCTTTAATTCCAAAATTAAAAAAAGGAGGGATTATGTACATTGAGTTTCCGGGGATTAAATCTACTGAATTACCTAAAATGAACAGTGGAACTTTAAATTTTTATGATGATGATACCCACATCAGAATATATTCACTGAAAGAAATTTATAACGCACTTTCATTGAATGGAATGCGTTTCATAAGCGGCGGAAAAAGAAAAAGACTACTTCATATCTTAATAATACCTTTTTCTCCTTTCTATTTATTGTATAAATCTGGTTCCGTTGACCCTAGTGTATTTTGGGACTTGTTAGGTTTTGCAGAATACTGCGTTTTTGAAAAGAAATGAAGATTGAAATCAGAAATTCAATAACTCCTTTGCATCCCGATATATCCTTTCGGCAGGATACAAGTTAGGCCAGTGGCCATCAGCTTTGACTATCTTGAAATCGTATGTTTCAGCGAACTCTTTGATCGCTTTACGCATTTCATTACTGTCGCCAAGACCTGTATCTAGCTCAAGAACAGAATCGTAATTACATTGTTCAAATAGCCATTTCAAATTTTCCACGCTTTTTTCTGGAAACCCTTTGAACAGATCGTTGGCCTCTAAGAAATCATCCCAGTTTATCGCTACGTTCGGAGTGAATAACATATGTCCTGTGTGGGCCTTCAGAAGTTTAAGGTAATTGTCTACACCACCTACGGCTACGCTTATACAATCATCACAAACTTTGTCATTCACGTCACGGAACACTATTACCGGACATAGCCCTTCTTCCTTTGCCCATTTCGAAATGTCCCATCCATAGTTACCGCAGGTTCCGTAATACAATGCAATAACGTCACTGACGTTGGATACTAGTGTTACCTCTTCCTCTACCTTGGTACGAAGATCTTTTGGCTCACGATGAAGCCCCATATCGAGCATTTTGATAACAATGGAATAACGGGAAAGATCAAAAGTTTCTATTCTGTTTATGAAGTCCTGTTCGTCTATTGACTTAAATGGAATGTCATAACGTTTCAATTTCTTTTTGATACTTTTTGAGGGTTCAGTTTTTACTAGATAGATGTCTTTGACCTCATCGTCCTTAAGTATACTGTAAACTAATTCATCTTCTAGAATAGGACATTCTATCACTGTCAGTACACCAGAGGCCATATTGAATTACGGTTTTGTGTTTATATAAAAGTTTTTTAAGACGCAGATTACAACAGTTTTTATTATCTGGAGGATATCCGCAACTATGACTAATGTAGTGTTTCACACCAGCATGGGCAACATAACCATAAAATTGTACTCGGATATGCCTAAGACCACAGGTAATTTTATAAAACTCGCTAAAAAGGGATTCTATGACAATCTGATATTCCACAGAGTGATCAGTGACTTCATGATTCAAGGTGGATGTCCCCAGGGAACTGGCTCCGGCGGACCTGGATATACGATCGAAGATGAATTCGGCTCAGGGCACTCCAATGTCCGTGGAACTATCTCAATGGCCAACACGGGTCGTCCTAATTCAGGAGGTT
>CAYIZM010000009.1:0-23303 GCA_964368015.1 uncultured Methanomassiliicoccales archaeon | reverse complement strand
CCAACGTTCACCATAACGGCAGCTACCTGTCCGACCGCAGCGTATGCGTTCCACATAGGTAGGTCGTCGGTGGTGTACACATTGTATCCAGATGGCAGGGTCTCTTTGACGCGGATTACCTTGTCTTCGATAGCCCTTTCCATAATGGACTCAATAACAGTTCCGATAGTTCCGGTCTTTCCGTTCTTTTTAACGATAGAGTACAACATGTTGTTTGCGTTGAGACCTACGAAAGCGAGTTCGAGGAGGTGTCCCCTCTCGAATGGCCCGATAGCGTCTCCCATCTCAAATGCTGCAGTCTGCTCGAAGATAGCAGACAGGGCTGTTCCCTGCATTGCATTTCTATCGACCAGTGCAACAACGTGGTTGGACATGATGTTTCTGAGTGCGTATCCTGCACCCTCGTTGTTCTGAGGAACTTCAAGGATAGATCTGATGTTAGAACCGGCGAAGTTAACAGTCTGTGGGTATCTTCCCCATACTGCACCCTTTACCATGTTCGCTTTGTACATCGGGATGTTGAACTCATCGATGATCGCTTCAGTAACGGCTGCAGCAGTGGATGTGAATCCAGTGGTGTATTCGATACCTACGTTCGCCCTTTCATTTGGGAGAACTACGATCAAGTTTTTTCCACCAGATTTTAATGTGACGATAGTTCCGTCATCTGGAGTTACCTGGATCATTTTTTTAACAGCAGTTGCAATTTTTTCAGCATTTGCTACCAGAGGAATGTCGATCTCTTTACCTTTGATCATCATGCCGCCCATCATCGAACCAGTTTTGAGAGCTTTCTCAATACCGGCAAGATTGACAGCGCATGTCCTTTTGGTAAGATCTCCAATCCTTTGGATTGCTTTGTTGCGTAATGGACTGATCGCTTCAAGGGGAATCGCTCTTACGAGAATTTTCCCTTCGTCGCTATACAAGTCAATTACGTCGTCGTATTTTGGCATTTTTTACCTCCGTTCATAATCTACAGGATTTGGGTCCTGCACTCCCTTGCATATCGAGTACGCCGTTCCCCCATTATAAAACCAACGTTTAACGTTGATGAAAAGGCCTAAAAAATTAGAAAAAGCTAGTTTGGAAATTGTTTCGATGTATCTAATATAAAAACCACACGTCCAACAACCTGGCGTACAGATGTGATTCAATCTCTTTTCGCCTTCTGCATGATTCCAGATTCCAATAATTCAAGGCGATTAACGAAATTAGGTATCATTTTGTACGGTATTCCTGCTGCGAGCTCGTTTTCTGTCATATCAGTTCTTCTTCTGCAACCATAACAACCTAGGGAGATGTTAGGTTTCTGCGTTACGTATGGATAAGCTGTAACATCCTCACAGGTGCATTGGAACGAACCCATACTAAAATTCGCTTTTCCGCCCTTTTCGTTTGTCATAAGGGGGACCATCCAATAGATTCTTTCCGGTATGTCTATTATTACTATTACGTCTGGTTCAAAGTCAGCATCCTTAAGAGGACATATTTTTTCACCGATAATTTTCTTATCGAGGATCTCACGTTCAGATATCAACTTTGCAGCTGCTTCGGTGGAATCAAAACCACCCAGGTTGCGATGGAACGTCCCGTCTGCTACTCCAGCAGGAGTTTCAGCCATATTGAGCGCTGACGACCCTACGAGACAGCTCATGTCCTCAGGCATCAGAGTTATGCATTCTCCCTTGCGCGCGCGCATGATAGCTTGACAATGGGACATTTGACGTTCTGGTTTTGAATAGCCAATAAAATCCTCATTGGCAGCAATAAGCTTTATCGCGACCGGTTCATGATTCAATCGTATTATAGATCTCAATTTTGAAGCATATCTCGCGTTCATCGCCAGAATTTCAGACATAGAATCGAATCACGATAAAACGTGATAAACATTTGCAAAAAATATGAAAAAAAGTAAAAGGTTTGAATTATCAAGTTACGAGAATGTTCATCCCTTGATTGCTTTGACCATTGCAAGCATGTTCGCGTCTTTGGTAGCTGATGCGACACCGCAACCAGCAGCTACGACGTTGAAACCTGCTTCCATGGATTTCTTAGCGTCTATCATGACCTGTTCAGGTGTTCCCGTGAACAAAGGCTTGACCGATCCTACGTTTCCAACGAGGACCGCCTTTCCGCCAACAATTTCTGCTGCAACGAAGGGGTCAACTTTCTCTTCAATTGAGATTCCAGTTACGCCAGTTGCAATCATCTGGTCGAGGATAGGCTTAGTGTTTCCACATACGTGAAGAACAGAAGATGCACCTTTGACATTTGCATGACATTTGGATACGTATCTTCCAGCTGCCTCATAGAACATGTCTGGTGAGATCAGGTCGGTGGACGCAGTAGGTTCGGACATCTGTATGATGTCTGCTCCTGCATCGGCTAGAGCCTGGGTATATGCAGATAGAATTGGTGTAACTGCACTGAGCCATTTGGTAACCTCGTCAGGATCCATCAACATTGCAAAGACCATGTTCTCTGTGTTGACCATGTGTCCAGTAAGTGAAAAGGGTCCGGTGTTTCCTGCTACAACGCAGTAATTCTCGCCGTGGGATTTCTTAAGAAGGTTCATACATTTTATGACCTCTGCGGGTCTACCGCCAGCAATAAACTCCTCAGCAGCCATAAGGTTGTCAGGACTGTCATATTCGCTGCTCATTGGATCAAATTTGAACGGGTGTTCTTTGATCATTGGGGCTGCATCCCTTTTTTCGATCGAAACTGCACATCCGAGTCTTTCTGCCTCAGCAGTAAGACAGAACGGGGCCCTAACGGCCTCGAAACCGAATAAATCGGCCTGTGCGGATCCTAGTTTAGCCATAAGTTCAGCTGATTTGTGAGCCTCGGGCCATGCTGCTCCGACCTTATCCATCTGTCCGAGAGTAGCGGACTGTGTGAAGATCGCAACAGGTGGCCTGTCAAGGGGCTCTTGTTTCATTGCTGCAAGCACTCTATCTCTTGGAGTCATCGACATATATAATTCTCCTAAAGTTAAGATGAACTAACTATTATTTAATGTTCAGGTGCGCGTGTATTGAGTCTAATGGCGTTTTACTCCATATCCATTCCATCGAGTCCAGATAATGTCCCAAGCTCCAGGATACCTAGGTCAGAAACACCATATATCTCTGCTTTTCCTATATCGCATTCCCGGAGTGCCGGGGACATAGCTGTTCCTTCGGAAAGGATATCGGTTCCCGTCGAGAACGGGCTGAACGGTGGAATGACCAATACGCCCTCCTTTTTAGCCCATATGAAACAGTGGATCTTGCTTCCTCCGGCCCCAGGTATTCTGACCGCTGGATGTTCATGACCTATTATCACAGGTCGAGAACCAGAATCGATGTGTCCGTGCTCTAGTCTGAATCCTGCCACGTCCACATAGTCCGCCGCAAGCATCCCCATTCCTTGTAATACATTCTGAATATAATTGTCATGATTTCCTTTGATCACAAGTACATCCGCTGCCTCGTTGATCAGTTCGAGGATCTCACGGATCTCAGAGGACGTATTGTATTTAGAACGCCTAAAATCATGTTTGATATCACCTAATAGAATTATCTGATCAGGTTCGTAACAAGATATTATACGGTTCAGGGTGTCCCGGATCGTTCCCGTATTTATTTTTGGTAAAAATACTCCCTCGTCCTCGAGAGCTGATTCATACCCTAGATGAAGATCACCGATAACTGCGGTCTTACCTCCTTCAAGAAGTACGCATCTATCACTAGTGATACTAACGTCAGGCAATATCTCAAGGGTCCGCATACTTCTCTGATAACACCTCAACATATTAATTCCGCCTATGCAAGGGTTTTTTCATACCTTCGGATATAGACCCCAATATGATCAGGCACACCTTCAGCATAGTACCCTCTGTCGGGAAGAAGAAGGAAATGCGCATCTGGGAGTCTGGAATCAGAGACTGGGATGAATTTCTTGCAGCAGATAGCGTATGCGTTGTATCTGACAATAAGAAGGATGAATTCGATCGCACCATATCAGATGCTTGTGAACTTTTAGATGACGGGAATGTAATGGGGTTGAACAACATGCTTTCAAAGCCAGAGCAATGGCGTCTGTTCGGAGAGTTCGGTGAATCGGCAGCATATCTGGATATAGAGACGACTGGACTTGAACGAGATTCACTGGTCACTGTTGTAACAGTTCATACGAAAAATGATACTGTGACTTTAACACACGGCAGAGATCTAAATGCTGGTACAATGTCAGAGGCCTTGGATGGAGCATCTATGCTAGTAACGTTTAACGGAAGTTGTTTTGATATCCCTGTCTTAAAGAACAGCTTTCCAAGACTTGACTTTGAAATGCCGCATATGGACCTAAGATTTGCCTCCCGTAAAGTAGGTTACAGAGGAGGACTAAAGAGTCTAGAAACAGAACTTGGTATCTACAGAGACGACAATATCCAAGAGGTCGACGGCTTTGAAGCGGTGAGGCTATGGAAACTCTGGGACAGGAATGGGAATCTAGATGCCTTAGAGAAACTAACCGAGTACAACAGGGCAGATACCATCAACCTGGAACAGATAGCGAATATAATATATCCCAAGCTGGTGAAGGAATATGCAGGATTCATCTGGTAAATTGCATTCATTCTATACTGCCGCCGAAGCTGCAGCAAATGCGATAAGATCAGCTAAGAGCGCCCTTATAATTTCACATATAGATGCCGACGGAATAACTGCTGGATCTATAGCTTCTATGACATTGAACCGACTCGGCATCGAACATACCACAGTGTACGAGAATAAGATCACTGAAGAGGTTGTGGATCGTGTGAACTCCAGCGAAGATGATATCGTGTGGATATGTGACCTAGGAAGCGGATACCTATCAGAATTCAAAAAGAATGGTTTAATTGTTACCGATCACCATGTACCAGATACAAAAAAACGAAAACGTCAGACCACTCTGGACGATTTTTCTACTACCTATCATGTCAATCCTCACTGCTTTGGAATGGATGGGTCCATAGAGATAAGTGGAGCGGGTGTGACGTACGTTGTATCCAAGAAAGTAGATCCAAGGAACATCGACCTAGCATATCTGGCACTGATCGGCGCCGTAGGAGATTTCCAAGACGGTAAAGGATCTGGTCTAATAGGTATGAACCGCACAATAGTTAACGACGCTTTTGCTTCTGGTGACGTAGTTCCTGAAATGGATCTTAGGTTATTCGGCAGAGAAACAAGAGGACTGGTACAGTTCCTTCAGTACAGTAACGACCCTGAACTTCCAGGACTTACTAATTCCGCTCCTAACTGTGTAAAATTTTACTCTGAACTGAATATCGACCTAAGTCGTAATGGAAAAGTACGATCGTGGAACGATCTGAGCCCTATTGAGAAAGAAAGGGCCACAGAAAAACTACTGAAAATGTTAGGGGATTCTGAAAGTGCCAAACATCTTTATGGAGAGGTTTACACGCTTCCTAATTTCGAAAAAGGAACAGGGCTAAGAGACGCAAAAGAATTCGCCACAGTTCTGAACTCTTGCGGTAGGTATGAAGATGCGGATACTGGAATGAGGATCTGCTGTGGCGATACTACTGCGTTCGTAGATGCAGAAAAGAATCGAACGGAACACAGACGTAACATATCCACCGCTCTGACATATATCAAAGAAAATCACCTTATGCGTGAAAACAGGTTCATACAACACTTTGATGCTGGTGATGCGATAAAGGAAACAGTCGTCGGAATTGTTGCAGGGATGCTCCTTAACTCTAATTCATGTAATAGATGGCTTCCAATAATTGCTTTTGCAGATGCGGATGATGGAATTAAGGTATCGGCAAGAGCTGACCGTTCCTTAGTCGATAGAGGCTTGAATTTATCTATAGTTATGAAGAAAGCCGCCGAATTGGTCGGAGGTTTTGGAGGAGGTCACAGCGTCGCCGCTGGAGCCACTATACCTCCTGACAGGAAACAAGAGTTCCTAGATATTGTCGAAGACCTGATATCATGTCAGGTCATTTGAGCAATGTGTAAAGTACAGCCTTCTGAGCATGCAGACGGTTCTCTGCCTGTTCGAATACTACGCTATGTGGTCCATCGATAACTTCAGGAGTTATCTCTTGATTTCTGTGCGCAGGTAGACAATGCATTACGATACAATCGGGATTTGCTAATTCCAACAATTGGTCGTTGATCTGATATCTGCTGAATAACTTCATAGCATCTTCTACAGAGGTATTATCGCCCATGGATACCCATGTGTCAGTGTATAATATATCTGCATTAATGCAAGCTTCTTTTGGATCGTGGGATGCAATGATCTTGCTTCCGTTAGAATCAGCTATGCGTGAAGCATTGAGCATTATCTCGGCATTAGGCATTCTTACTGCGGGACAACATGCGACCATGTCTAAACCAAGTATAGCTGAAGCGTACAATAGAGAGTTACAAACATTGTTGCCGTCTCCTAGGTAGACAAGTTTTTTTCCACGGAAACAGCCCATCTTTTCTTTGATGGTGACCATATCAGCAAGAGCCTGACATGGATGTTCAAGATTGTCGAGGCCACTTATGACGGGAACTGTAGCGAACTCTCCAAATTTATCCATAGTTTTGTAATCCCTGGCACGATACATTATTCCGTGAACGAATCTGCTCATGACCCTAGCCGTATCTTCTACGGTTTCCCCGTGGTCCATCTGCATATTGGATTCATCGATGTAAAGAGCGTGTCCGCCAAGTTCAGTTATTGCAACATCAAAAGATATTCGAGTCCTGGTGCTAGGTTTCTCAAATATCATCGCAAGTGTTTTGTCGGCAAGAAGTTCACAGTGATGTCCTCGCTCGGACTTCATCTTTATTGCCAGATCAACTAGGTCCGGCCATTCTTCTTTCATGTCTACTACTGAGATCAGATCCTTCTTCGCCATAGAACTGCAATGAATTTATTCCTATAATAAGGATAGTTCCCATAAGTCGAATACCTGTTTTAATGGAAAAGTAGTGATAATCTTTATGTACAACAAATCAATCAAGTGTTTACTGTATGGCTGGGATAGGGTAGTTGGTTATCCTGGGGGGTTGTGGTCCCCCCGACTCGGGTTCAAATCTCGGTCCCGGCCCCTACTTTCTAAGGATTGATATTCATGGCATGGAGCGGCACATTGGAAAAAATAGATGACTTCAGGTGGCGCATTCCTAAAGGAGAAGTTCCTTGTATGCGTACTGACGCAATCATCTATGCCAGTGAGCAAATGATTCCACAAATACGTTCCGATAACGCTCCAATTCAAGCAGCTAACGTAGCATGTCTGCCCGGGATCGTGGGAAATTCTCTGGCCATGCCTGACATACATTGGGGATATGGATTCCCTATAGGAGGCGTAGCTGCCGTCGATGCAGACGAAGGGAGCATTTCCCCTGGCGGTATCGGTTTTGATATAAACTGCGGAGTCCGCCTAATAAGGACTAACTTAACTGTTGATGACATCGGCGATAAACGCAAGGATCTGATGTCCGAATTATACGCTAATATTCCATCCGGACTAGGATCTAAAGGTCTGACCAGACTCGGGAACAAAGAACTGGATCAAGTTCTTCTCTGCGGATCAGAATGGGCTATTGAGAACGGCTACGGCTGGGAGAGCGATCTAGAAGCTACTGAAGAAGGCGGACGTATGCAAGAAGCGGATCCATCTTTTGTAAGCGACAGAGCAAGAAAAAGAGGCCTTCCTCAGCTTGGTTCACTTGGTTCAGGGAATCACTTCCTTGAACTGGACGTCGTGGACGAAATATTTGATGAAAGAGCAGCAAAGACCTTCGGACTGGAAAAAGGGAACGTAACGATAACGGTTCACTGTGGGTCCAGAGGTTGCGGTCATCAGATAGCTACAGATTATCTTCAGCTGATGGAACAATATGTTAACGATAATTCCGTCAAACTTCCTGATAAACAATTGGCTTGCGCCCCTTTGAAATCAAAGATAGGTGAAAGTTACTACGGAGCCATGTGTTGTGGAGCCAACTATGCTTGGGCGAATAGACAGATGATCATGCATTGGGTGCGTGAATCCTTTGAGAAGATCCTTGGACGTTCCGCCGAAGATATGGATATGGGCCTAGTATACGACGTGGCACATAACATAGCCAAGAAAGAAACACATCTAGTGGACGGGGACAATATGGACGTTGTCGTACACAGAAAAGGCGCAACTAGAGCGTTTGCAGCCGGACGCAAAGAGATCACTGCGAAATACAGAGAAGTTGGACAGCCGGTAATTATTCCTGGAGATATGGTATCTGGAACATATGTTCTACTAGGTCAGAAAGGAGCCATGGAAAATACTTTTGGATCTACGTGCCACGGTGCGGGAAGAATGATGTCTCGAAAGTCAGCATCTCGTAGCAACACCGCCGCAGGAATAAGAAAAAGTCTTTCGGATATGGGAATAGTTCTTTTGAGCGGATCTGACGAAGGACTTACAGAAGAAGCACCAAATGCTTACAAGGACGTAGATACCGTCATAGATGTTGTAAGTGGAGCAGGCCTTTCTTCAAAAGTTGCAAAACTAACTCCGATAGGGGTCGTCAAAGGCTGACATCAAGGATTACTTATTAGTTGACCTTAATAATAAGATGGAATACAGTGCCAGTAGATAATTTAAAACTATTTTTCATATCTTTAATGTATATTGAAAGATAAATAGTAGTTAGAAATTAAGTACTTTCTTTGTAGCCAATCTAACAGCATCTCGCTTTTCCTTAGGTGCTGACACAAGTACAGCCCATCTGAACGTATCACGAGACTGTAGTGCTTTGGCTATCGACGATATTCTTGTGATACTTTTGACCCTGTTATCCTCTAATATGGAAACGTCGGTCTTTCCAATACTTATCTTTGACAAAAGAGCCGATTCAGAAGGCATGTCTATACAGACCTCCGATGTATCCACGTTTGCGATATCAGCGATCTCTTGTTCTAACTTCTTACGTTCAGGATATTCAGAGTATTGTGCCAGACTGTATAGATTATCTTCAGAAAGATCTGCTGCGTAACCTACATACGCTTTTTTGTATAGTCTGCGGTTCATAAGATTTCTAACGATTTTATGGGAACGTCCGCCCTGATCTTCTAACATCGATATCAGGTCTGAGTCTGTCATCAGATACATATCACTAAGATCTAACTCAGAGACCTCCACTGCTTTGTTAAGCATTGACCCAGCAACGCTTACCGTCTCATGATAATATACTGAAGTGTACATTAGAGATCTAGATACCATTAGACCTTCTGCAGCAGTGATACCGCCTTTATCTAAAACGATACGTTCGTTGAATACCTTCATCATGGAAATTATACGTTCGATGTCGATTGCGCCATGGGAAACACCTGTATAATGTGCATCCCTGACCAAGTAATCCATTTGATCCGAGTCTACAGGTCCATGGATTATCTGATGTAGATAATCTCCAGACTTGAAATAGGACTGACCTGCATTCTGAGAGAAAACATCAGGACTTGCTTTCTTTGACTCTGGGTATTCGATAAGATCACATACTTTTTGGCTTGATATGCCAGCGTTCTCCAGGATCTCCGATATAGGTTGTTCCGAACCAAAAATATCCTCGTCCCTGTCAGTGTATGTTTTTATCTCTCCATTTATGAGTTTTCTAGCGGCCTCCATATGATCGAGACCGAACTTGAACTCGGCGATCTCACTTATAGTATGAGAAAAAGGCATGTGACACACGTCATGTAACATTCCTGCAGCACGTACTGAGTCGGATTCTTCTTTAGAAAGTCCTAGTGAAGATGCCATCCTGCCTGAGAGATGATAAGCTCCTAAAGAATGCTCGAATCTTGTATGGTTCGCGCCTGGAAAAACTAGATTTCCCATACCTAGTTGTTTGACATATCGTAGTCTTTGTAATTCGTGTCTGTCTACGATATCTAGAAAAACACCGTCTATGACTATGCTACCATGCAAAGGATCGTGGACGGTCTTGAACATTACTTTTTCCTCCGTATGCGACATTTATCAATGCCGATACCTGCGGGAGTGATCACTGCTACTCGATCAGAAGCTTGGGAGAACGAACCTCCTCGGTCTTCTGCTATCGACCTCATCTTATCCATTGCGTCCTTACGAAGGTCTTGCCCTTCTTCGAATAGAGAGGCCTCCACTATGATTATCCCGTCCTGATCTGCTAGATCAGCTATGGCTTTTAGATCTGCAAATTGTCTCATTTCCACAGTCTTTACTCGGAATCTGACATTATCGTCATCGGCTTCGCTGTAGCCTTCGAGATCTATGAAGACCCTGTCATTTTCTAAATTCTTGCGTCTTATCCACAAATGAATCACTCGCCGACTTTCCACAGCTTATCGCCTATGAAGTGTATTGTCTTTACAGCCTTTCCGGGCTGTTTTTCCATTAAATCAGATGCTGATCGTAATGCCATACCCACTGCCAAAGGCGCTCCATTGTTCACATCACGTACCCAGACCATATCCCCTTCGGCAATATCTGGATCAACGTCTGTGATACCAGGGCCCATAGCATCAGCACCGTTGGAAATAAACGGAACGGCGCCCATATCAACTGTCACAAAACCCGTTGCGGGCTTATATTTGAGTATTCCGCGTATAGTAAGGAACGGTTTATCTTCGTATATTAAGCCGATAATATCTCCACCTACGAATATTAACTCAAAATCTGTGCTTTCCGCTTTGTCTACAGGCTCGCCTTCGCCGAAAACAGATACACCCACGACTTCTTCGAGAACTGAGGATAGATTCTTTGCATCCTTTTCCCTCATCCTCTTCCTCTTTTTTATCCTAATACCTGACATATTTGATACTATATCATCGGTTAGCTTATCATATTTTTCGATGGATGCACCATATGATTTAAAGTAATACTGTAATATAATGTCATGAAGGCTTTCAGCGTTATAATTAACGCAATATACGCTATTGCAATAGTTGCAGCACTATTATTCGTAGTCCTAGGGTTCATACCGGAAGACTTGAGCGGAGAACCCCTAGGTCTTGAAATAGGAGCGGAAAGCGAATATCCTGCTACCGATTCCAAAGAACTTTTCGAAATGAATTTTGAAAGTGCCGTGAATTCATACGGTAACACAGCGACGGTGTATGCGAAGACCCCAGGAAATGTTCTGACGGTTATCGGTACCGTTGATCCGAATGATAGCACTACTGTGACAACATCGGCCATAGCAGCAAACTCGCATGGCTTGGTGCATACAGATGATACTATTATTTTGAAGGGTGGCGACGGAGAAATTCTCACTCAAGAAATGATAATGAAAGAAAGTAACGAGATAACCATCCATGTTTACACAGAGATATCAATAACAAACAATCTAAGATACGACCTTCTTGAAGTGAATGTCGGTGTCGATCAGATAAGTGAGACAGGAACAACAAAATACAGAATAGTTTCAAGTGAACCGACCAGTATCGCGACTGGACAAACAGCATCACTTCCTGTTGATGTTGAGATAAATACCTTGAACAGTGCCCTTATCATGATGATCGGAGAAAGTGACACCTTTGATCTTAACATTGGATTCGAAATATCTGCAAAGTATCTTTATGGCTTGGCTGGAGCCCAGATATACGCTAACGCGACGTTTAGTACTGGAGTAACGAACACTTTTGACATCGTTGTGAATTCAAATAAGATCACAGTTACCTCTACTGAGGAGTTAGAATTACCATTCGAGGATATTAGTGCCAAGATAGGGGGCATCAGTATCGATATAACAAATGATTCCTCAGGAATATCTATAGTTATAGATGGTGGAACTGAGAAGATCATAGATGTTCTGCAAGATCAATACGATAATGGAGACTATACGATCGTGATCGATACTGGAGATCCTTCGAATCCCGAAATAATTGAGCTAACACAAGAGGAATATATTCAGATGCTTGATATCGTCAGGCAGCTAATGGCGGAGGCGTTACCATGAGCGAAACGATTGCCCAAACTACATTTGGAACCGATCTCAAGACTGGTTCCTGGGCCAAGGGAATACTTGCTGCTGTAGTAAGTCTGCTCTTCATAGTTGTGATACCATTAGTGTTAGTAACCTATCTTGAAAGTTATATTCAAGAATTTATTACATCTATGGGAGCAGATATGGATCTGGAAAGCATTTTCGATACCTTTGGCGAGACCATTAGAAATTTTGCCATATATGGTATACCTATCGTTATACTGGCGTTCTTTACCGGATTCTATGCTAAGGGTAACAAGGGAAAGTTACTTTTCACTCTGATAACCTTAACATACTCGATAATTTGGTTATTCCTGATATTCGAAGGTGGAGCTATGTCCATTTCTATGGACCTCTCTTCAATGATGTCGGGAGGAGATATTTCCATCGGAGATGTGGACATTATGATCTCTTTTATGGGAATAATCCTAATAATGATTGGACTTATCCTGATTAACATGGTACGTGCCTATGCGACATACAGAAGTCGCCGGGAAAAGTACTTAAAGAAATATCAGGAGAAGTTAGAGAAACATGGGAATTAATATTGCTATAAAAGAAACAGAGTGCCCTAGTGCCCTATGCAGAGAAAAGAAGCTTAAGATCGTACGAGTCCTAGTAAAACACCCAGAAAACTTCGGAGATGCTGCAGAAGAGTTCAGCACAGTATCAAAAGTAAAGGCTGAAAGCGTAATAGAAGAATGGGAATCTTTCTTGAAAAGGAACAAACTTAGCAAAGATACTGAAACTATCCACATGGAGCTTATGATCAACGAAGAAGACGTATCCGCATTGGAACCTCTCGCAGAGACATCTTATTCTGGATGGGTAGATTTGAACAAGCTTGATGCTTCTTCTCAAGAGAAAGCTATAGCTGACTCTTTACCGGAGAACCGTACAACAGAGTGGGAACTCGTATCTTTCAACGATATGAAGGAAACGTGCTCCATTTGTGAAGTCTCGTGGGATAAAGGCAGAGGATGTATGGGTGCATTCGGACCTGATAACAGCCTTTTACCAGAAATAGCAGGAAGACATGGATGCACAATAACCGCATCCGTGCCTGATAGCGTAGCATCAGGAAAGATATTTGCGCCAGAAGACGCAGTCCAACTTTTGAAAGAAATAGAGATCCTAAAAATAGCTTTGCCAGAAGAAGGCAAGATGATGGTACGCAGATACTCCGGTCCAGTGGACCGTATGGAAGCTGTAGCCAAGATCTCTATTAATGAAAAGTGCGGATTTTACTTCTTCTGAAGTTGCTCCATCGTCCAGATCATCTCTTTAGCTAGGATAGAGACGGCCTTAACGGCCGCTTTATCCGCAGAATATTGAGGTGGATTCAATGCCCTGAATACAGTATGTGGAGTGGAACCGCAAACGATCATCTGATTTCTCAACATAAAGTTGACCATCTCTGAATAAGCAGATGATGCACCGTCATGTGCTGCTACAGCGATAGCTCCTCCCACTTTACGCTTTAGACCCATGTCCCCCTTCTCAAGTGGCAGACCCGCTCGTTCCATGAATATCTTCATGTGTCCTGTTACACTGCCGTAATATGCAGGACTTGCGAAAATGATACCGTCCGCCTCTCTGAGTTTGTCTACGAGATCGTTTAGTTCATCGTCCTCAGCGATACATCTACCGTCACCACGTATCTCACAGGACCTACAATCATTACAAGGAATGAAATTGTAGGAAAAAAGTTGAATGTGTTCCGTCTCTATTCCCTCTTTGGAAAACTCATCGAGCATGTCCATGACGATAAGTGAAGTGTTTCCTAACAGACGTGGGCTGCCGTTCAAAGCGATGACTTTCATGAAATGAAAATATACAGTCACCGTATAATCTCTTTGTTATTTGGACATAGAAATATCATGTTCTTTAAATTTCTCTATATCGGTTAAGTACCTTGATTGGACAAGTATTAAACAATCGGTAAACAGTAGGGAGGAACATGGCAAGGAATATGCTTGAAATCAAAAACCTTCATGCTGAAGCTGGCGGAAGGAAGATTTTAAAGGGTGTGGACCTCGTCGTGGAAGAAGGCGAGACCTGTATTCTCTTCGGACCTAATGGTTCCGGGAAATCAACATTGCTTTCTGCCATCATGGGATACAGTACGAACCATATCACGGATGGGCAGATCATATTCAAAGGAAAAGACATAACCCATCTTCCGGTAGATCAACGTGCCAAGATGGGCATAGGTATGATGATGCAGCGTCCCCCTAACGTGACCGGTGTAAAACTCGGAGACCTTATAATAACCGCGGCCGAAGATGGATACGGTGAGGACGTATTATCTGAAGCTAGCGAATTCAGGATGAAAGAGTTCTTAGACCGAGACGTAAACGTCGGATTTTCCGGCGGAGAAATAAAAAGGTCCGAGTTACTACAACTTACTGCTCAAAGTCCAGATCTTATTCTATTGGACGAACCAGAATCAGGAGTGGATTTACAGAGTATCGACCTTATAGGTAACAAGGTCCGGGATCTACTTTACGACAAGATAAACAGCAGAAGAAGCACCCCTAAAAGTGTGTCTGCACTAGTGATCACCCATACGGGACAGATACTGGATTATATCGGAGCAGATAAAGCCTATGTTATGGGTGAGGGGAGAATCCGCTGCTCGGGAAGACCTGCCGACCTGTTAAAGGTCATTAAAATGAACGGATACGGAGACTGCGGTGTATGCAAAAAGATAGTGATACCAGAATAAAGGAAGCTTTGAAGAAAAAAGCGACCCACGGCAAAGATGTCGATCTCTCGAAATACAAAGAGGGCAGAAGCGATAGGCCGATAATCGAGGACCTAAAAGGCTCCAAGAATATATTCAAAGACACTATGGAACGTGTTGGGATATCAACAGATGAAAATTCACGTTCAGGGACTATAATGTTCATAGACAATACCCTAGGACACTGTTCCACTAAAATACCTGAAGGAGTAGAAATTATGTCTACTCAACAGGCAATAAAAAAGTACGACTGGGTAAGAGATAATTTATGGAAAGCAGTTAGCCCGGATCAAGATAAATTCACTGCACATACATATCTTGAGAATTCAGACGGATATTTTATTCGTGTGAAATCAGGATATAAGATCGATACTCCGATACAATCATGCATGATGATCGAATCCGCGAAAGCTATACAGAACGTACATAACATCATGTATATCGAGGACGGAGCTTCCGCAAGTGTCCTCACCGGATGTGCCACAGGCCCTAAGGCCAACGATTCTGTACATGTAGGCATAACAGAGATGTTCATAGGGGACAATGCATCCCTAACATATTCGATGATACACACCTGGGGGAAAGAGACCACAGTTAGACCAAGAACTGGCATAAATATAGGTGCAAATTCTCATTTCACCAATAATTACGTCATACTGGATGATGTAGGAACACTTCAGACAAACCCGATAGTCAACCTGAACGGCGAAGGTTCAACTGCAAGATTGAATTCTATGTGTATAGCACAAGTAGGATCAGACATAGACAACGGATCTATCGTCAATCTTAATGCCAAAGGCACCTCATCGGAAATAATCAGCAGAAGTATTACCATGGGCGGTAGAATGGTCGCTCGCGGACGCTTAGTTGGGAACGCAACAGGCATCAAGGCACATCTCGAATGTAAAAGTATAATACTATCAGAAGGCGGAACCACTCTGGCGATCCCTGAACTTGAGGCCAATGTGGCAGATCTGGAAATGACCCACGAGGCAGCTGTCGGTAAAATAGCCAGGGACCAGATAGAATATCTTATGTCCCGCGGTCTATCAGAAGAAGAGGCCATAAGCATGATAGTAAAAGGTTTCTTGTCCGGAGGCATCGAAGGACTGCCCGCTGAACTAGAGGAAAAGATCAAAAAAGCCACAAGTATTGCTGACCTAGGCGATTGATTCAGAAAAAGTCAACAGCGTACTTGTCCACAGCACGGATAATATTTCCGTCGCTGTCACGGAATGATGTATAAACGCCGACAGGTCCTAATTCAGGGTCGACCATGAACACTACGCCCTCGTCTATAAGTCGTCTGTGAAGTGCATAAGGATCATCAACACCGATATAGAACCCTGTATCGATACCTACGTCAGGTGAAACCACTAGGAGTATGACTGCACCTTCTCTTTTCAGCACTGCATGAGAATCTTTTCTAACGATAACTTCCATACCCAAGAGTTTGGTGTAGAAACCGATACTAACAGATAGATCCCTAGTTGGCACCCGGACCGCCGTTATATTCTGGGGCAATCCTTCGTCAGTATATTCAAAATCCCCGCCGTGCGGATCCCCTATAGGCATAAATCCTCATATCTTTCTGCGGTTATATTCATTGTGATACGCATTTGAACCGATAGACTATTAAAAAGATAACGTGCTGACGAGATGATTTAAATGGCAGTGATAAGTGCAGATAAAATCGAAGAGGACTCGAAACTCAACGAGAGCCTTGGAAAAATAAAACACGTGATAATCGTATTGAGCGGTAAAGGTGGGGTCGGTAAAAGTACCGTATCATCCAATCTCGCATGTGCACTGTCCAACATGGGCTATGATACAGGCATTATGGACATAGATATCACAGGGCCAAATATTCCCAAGATGTTCGGTATCGAGGATGAAAAACTCGATGTGCACGATGGAAAACTTGTTCCCGTCATGATACCGCCGTCCCTCAAGGTTATGTCCATGGCATTCCTGATCCCCACTAAAGATACTCCGATCCTGTGGAGAGGCCCTATAAAAATGACCGCCGTAAGACAGTTCCTTGAGGACGTTGAATGGGGAGACTTAGACTACTTAGTTATAGACATGCCTCCAGGAACCGGAGATGAAGCGCTTTCTATAATGCAGCTGATCCCAAAACCTGACGGAGCAGTTATCGTGACCACACCACAGGACGTCTCGCTTATGGACAGCCGTAAGACTATATCCTTCGTCAGTGAGGTAAAGATACCCATCATTGGACTTATTGAGAACATGAGCGGTTTTGCTTGTCCTAATTGTAAAACAGTTACGGATATATTCAAGAGTGGAGGCGGAGAATCTGTAGCCAAAGAATTCGGTATACAGTTCCTCGGAAAAGTGCCGATAGAGCCATCTGTAGTAGAATCAGGTGACGCAGGGCTTCCAATCGTCCTTAGCAACTCTGAATCCGCTTCAGCCAAAGCTTTCAACTCCATAATAAAGAAAATAGTCAGGACGGTAGAAAAGAAATGAAGATCGGAGTTCTTGCCGAAGGCGACACTTTGGATTCATACGTGGCCGAGGACTTCGGCCGCGCACCTTATTTCCTGATCGTTGACATGGATACGTTAGATTTTGTTATCGTCGATAACGAACACAAAGACGCTGCTACCGGTGCAGGAATGCTTGTTGCAGACGCTATCGTTGAACTTGGTGTAGATGCTGTCATAGTAGGCGGCATCGGACATCACGGTTATGATAAACTCACCGCAGCCGGAATAACAGTATCAATGGATGAAGAAGGGACCATCGAAGAAAGCGTAACAGATTTCAAAAGACGTTACGAACGTAAAATGAAATTCGAATCTCAGAAATTAGACTGAGCGCTTTTCTCCCCATATGATCTTGTGAAGTTGCGGAAGTACACGGACTTCCAGCTTCTTCGCAAGTATCTCCTCTGCAAGAGGTTCCAGATCCATGCCACCTACAGGAGATAATATAACGTTAGTTTTAACAGGATATTTCGCCATTATCTGAATAGCATACTCAAGATCCCCATTATCGCTGATTATGAACTTGAGCTGATCCTTGCTTTTAAGATGTGAAATGTTTGACGTCAGCATACGATCGGACATGTTCGACGAGGGGCATTTAATGTCCATACTTATCATTAAATTTTTATCGTCCCGTAGACCGCTTATATCGATCGAACCGTTGGTTTCAAGCACAATGTGCTTCCCTTTTGAAAGTAATAGATCTATTAGCTCCGGAAGATCTTCTTGTAACATTGGTTCGCCGCCAGTGATACATACATGAGAAACATCTGGAAGTTCGGCTAAAGCCGTAACATCATAATCTTTACCTTCGTCAAAAGCGTATTTAGTATCGCACCAATAACAATCTAGATTACATCCAGAAGCCCTGATAAAAAATGTAGGTGTACCCATCATGAGCCCCTCGCCCTGTAGCGAAGTAAATGTTTCATAAACTTTCATAAATATCACTCATACTCAATCTCATCCACATATCCGGCTTCTTTGAATCCTTTTAGCCGTAGTACACAAGAATCACAATGACCGCATGCTTTTTTACCGCCTTCGTAACAGGACCATGTGAGACCCAGTGGCGCATTTAATTTTTTACCCATACGCACAATATCTGCTTTGGACATGTTCAATATCGGAGTTATTATTTTGATAGGATCTCCTTCAACACCTGCTTTGGTCCCTTGTTCAAGCATATTCTCGTAAGATTTAAAAAACTCAGGGCGACAATCAGGATATCCCGAATAATCAACAATGTTAGCTCCGATGTATATTCTGTCTGCATCTACAGACTCACATAATCCTGCGGCGATGCTCAAGAATATTATGTTTCTAGCGGGAACATATGTTATTGGTATTTCTTTGTCGAGACTACCTTTACGGTCCTGGGGAATTTCTATCTCGGAATCAGTTAGTGCAGATCTAAAGGAGGTTAGATTGATGTCGATTATACTGTGCATTACGTCATAATGATTACAGATCTCGGTAGCCGATATTAGCTCTCGGCTGTGCCTCTGCCCATATCTGAAACTAACTGCGTAAACTTCAAAGCCATCCTCTATCGCCTGGGCTAAAGTTGTTGTTGAATCCAAACCCCCAGATAATAGTACAACGGCTTTGGCCATCACAGTTCCTCCGTATACCAAGCCGTCTGACCGCGTTCCTCATCGAGGCCTATGGATACCGAACGTATGTTATCTGGAAATTTTACGTCCTGAATCATTTGCCTGACCATAAGTTTGGCCATTTCCTCGGCTGTAGTGTTGGAAAGATCCAGAATAACAACATCTTCGATAGGGAAAACGTAACGTTTTCCGCAGGTGTTAACTTCAACGGAATCTTCGCCTATAGTGAGCTTGACATCTTTAGAAGAAGACGGAAGTAATGTCATATGGTCCATTGTCGACATTATAGACCGAAGTTCTTTCTTAAGGATGACAAAATCCATAAGCATACCCTCATCGTTCGTATCGCCCTCAAGTCTTAGACGTACTACATAGGAGTGACCATGAAGCCGAGAACATTTCTCATGTTTTGGAATGAAATGGCATGCTGAAAATCTAATACCTGAATACTCTCCGTCAATTTCTAGTTGCATTTTTATTTCTCCGTAAGTTTAAGTGCCAGTGTTATAGAATCTCGATAATCTATCTTAGCCCTGGACGTGTCTATGAACACTTTATCTGAATTTACAATAGGCGCGCCGATCGCTAGTACATTGCCGACCAAGTGCATGGACCTGAACAATAGATTGCCATATATGCCATCGGGCGCAATGACTATGTCTGCATCTTTTACTGCATTCTCAATGAGTATTTGGGCGTGATACGCGTCGTGACCTTTGTCCTTTAGCATTTTTACAAGAGCCAACGCATCATCGATGCTATTGTTGACTGCTTTACATCTACCGTAATCTTCACATCTTCCGCCTGACATAACAGCGATCTTGGTCCCAAGACCGATCTTCTTAGCCAGATCTACCGAATGAACAGCTAGTGCGAATCTCTGAGATATGGTCCAGCCTTCATCTATTCCCACAGGGGAAAGTAAAAACAGCTTTCCGTCAACGGGTTCCATAAGAACCACTCTTTCAAGAATATTAATATTCAGTGCTCTCTTGATATGAGGAAGTAGAACTGACGAGGACATATCCCCGCGGATAGCCGCATCGATCCGACCTGAACCAAGATCGTGGGCAAGTTTCTCTGGATCATCATAAATGGTGATATTTTTGCCTTTGAAGGCATCGACACTTAGCTCGATGTTGCCTGTATCAGAACCGCGTCCAATGCCAATATGTGCATCAGAAAGCGTTCCCAACAAAAGCTCTTTCGACGTTACCATGTGTGCCCATAACCTCTGAATTATTTTAAAGTAGTCGAACCTTAAACGTTGGATAAGGATCAATTGCGTATAGCATCGAATTCATAATCTGACCAATCGCGAAGTCCCAGCACTATCTCGATCTCGGGAATCGTAAGTACAGGTTTTTCAAACCTTGCAGACTCGTCTATAGCTATACGAGGACAAGCTGTGTTAACGAAGGCATCGACCCTATAATGTGCCAGAGTCTCAGAGTTGATCTCATCTAAAATTATTAAATAAGCTTTCTTACCGGCCTTACGAATTTTATTAACGATCTCCTCAGCCTCAGTGGAACGATTCTGACCCACCTTGCTGCATATGATTACCATAAAGCTTTCAGCATCTGATGCCAAAGTTATTGCAGCAAATCGCTTTCTTAACATTCTATCTCTGATACTATCTATGTTCCTCAGCTCTCCAGTTATAGGATTAAGAACGAACAAGATCTTGTCCGTCCCAAAGGCCGCTGCCAAAGGATGGAAATTTCCTTCTCCTAAAAAGAGGAACGCATCCACAGAATCCATAATGCGTTCAGCAGTACTACAATCACATCCCAAAACTTGCCCAGGATATTTTATTCTTGTATCGCCATCGGACAAAAAGGCTTCTCGCCCAGATGCTTCGATGATCCTTACAGCCTCCGGGATCAGTCCGACATATTGTATAGAAGCTAATACCCCAACTTTTTTTGGTAACTGTTCCACTAGATCTGCAAAGGATTCAGTTATCGAAACCTTGGCCCGTGCCTCTATGAAAAGAACATCTGGGTCATTGCCAAGTGATGGCATGGCCGCGTGCCCATAATGAATAAGAGCGTCGGCTATATCCTTATAATTAGAATAATAATCGCAGGCGCCGTAACAAGGGCGCCCAATAATAATTATCTCTGAGCCTGTAGAACTACGTAAAGATTCAGCTATCTCAGAAGATCTCAGCTTCAGCCCTTCCGGGAGTTGGACGGCCACCTTAGAATAACCTTTTGAAGTTATCCATTGGGTGGTCCGCCCTATCTCCAGGTCGAACATCACTGGGCGAATTCCTTACCGTCTTCCACATCAACGTAGCAGGGAGAAGGCATTTTCATGGACGCTCTCCAAAGAGCGTCTTTTGCTGAGTTAAATGTAGCAGGTGTACAACGTACTGTGTAAACAGCCTGTCCGCGCTCAAGTCTTGCAGCGGTACTTACATTCTTACCAAAAGCATTACGCATTCCGCTTGAAACACGGTCCGCACCTGCTCCAGTTGCCAATTTGTTCTCTCTGAGAACAATGTGGGGGAATACTCTAACTGTGAAATGGTAAGAAGTTACTCCTGACTTACCTAGCACCCTGTTAGCAGCAATACGTCCAGCTTCTAAGGCGGTATGCCTGATCTGTACTCTGTTCTCTACTCTAAGCGACATTTTTATCGGGAATTCTCCAGAACGGTCACCCATTTCAAACTGGCTGAGCCTGCTGTTAGGAATTCCTCCTACGTATTCACGACGAGTATTCGCCTGACCTTTAACCTCTCTATACATCGATGCGGGCTTTCTTACCATTTGCACCACCAAGTGATTGCGATAGGCACACATTCCTGATTTTATATTTAAGAGCTACTCTCTTTTTAAATAAAGTCAGGTCTGAATATGTGACCTCTAAGACTCATGAAGTAGAGGTTCACTATATAATTTATGATGAAAAAGTCATTTAAAAGATTTTTTAAGAATGAAATATGCATAATTTAGGAATCATGTTAAAAATATGAAGAAGCATCCACTTTTACTTCCATGAATACGCTGATCTTCAATGTGGTCCCCGAAGGAGAGAAAGATCTTTCCGCCGAACAAGCGGACAAGATAATGAACAATGTTCAAAATTTGCTTAGAGATGTTGGCATGTACATCGTTACTGCGGAGATGGGGCTACAGGGACGCGCCCCTGAAGAGTTCAGATCTAAGTTCGACCTCAGCCTTGACCCGGTAGAGCGCGAAGATGAAAATTCGATCCTTAACGCCGCACTATCCATGCTTGAGAACACATTAGATGTTGCTAGCAGTGAGATTATAAATCGCTGGCTTTCTGAAAAATATACTGATCCTCTTTACAAAGTTGCTATTGCTAACGATCTTATGGCCTTATGCGACGATCTAGATGGTTGTAAATTCAGCTACGGCCGAAGAAAAATGTTTAAGGAACTCTCTAACACCCGTTCAGAACGTTTTATAGAGAGTGCTAGTGCGAACACAAAGACCACTACTTGCGCTTTAGCAGGGGTGATCTGTCGAAATCCTGATGCTAAAGGCAGGAACGCTTATTATCTAGATACGGGCGAAAATCATTATAAGATCACTACAGGAAAAGACTTTAACGAAAAAACGGCAGAGAAATACTCGAATACAGGTGCCTGTTTATTGTCTGGTTTTGCTGTACTGGACGAAAATGACGATATAATCGAGATAAGAGACGTGTATGATGTGAGCGACTTTCCAGGAATAGTCTTCAAAAGAATAATAACTTCTGACAAGGACCTGGCGCTCCTCAACGCCATCACAGCCGAAGTATCATTCGACAGAGGATCCGGGAAATGGACACTTAAGAACGAAATCCTTGGAATAACTAGATCAAAGCCTAAATGGAACGATACTGTTGTCGAATTCCATGATTATTTCATGTTCCTCTGGGAAACTTACGTAGATGGGGCCAAAGAAGAGCTTAGTGAAGAAGAGATAGAGATCCGCGATTACCTTTTATCTTTGGTTCCGTACTGAGTTTTTATCCCCAATATTTATATCATCTGTGCATTGTGGCTAATTGATGTCGAAAAGACGCATCTCCTCCAGACAGGCAGCGGACCTGGGCCTACAGCGTATAGATCGGCTTACGTCCATGGCCGTAGAAGCGGTCAAAGAGGGAAAGTCTGAAAGAGCCAGACGCTACGTTGATCTGGCCCGACGCATTGGGATGAAGACCCGTACCGGGATTCCAAAAGAATTCAGGTATTGTCAAGGGTGCCTGATACCTTTGATAGCAGGAACAAACTGCACAGTGAGACTTAACAATGGAAAAGTCAGTATCACATGCAAAGAATGCGACGTCGTCAAACGTCTACCATACATGAGGGAACAGAAAAATGACCGAGAGAGAAGCCAGAAAAGAGCTGATGAGACGCGCTAATGATCTTACTCCGACAGTACAT
>CAYIZM010000008.1:0-23961 GCA_964368015.1 uncultured Methanomassiliicoccales archaeon | reverse complement strand
ACAATGAATACTGGTGATGTTTTTACAACTTACAAATTTATTTCTGAAGTTCTAGAAACATCTACTCTTACACAAAGAAGAGTTGCTGGATTAATATCTGAATTGGATATGCTTGGTATAATTCACGCAAGAGTGAAATCCTTTGGAAGAGCAGGAAGAACTAGAGAAATAGAACTCAATACGAAAGATGTTGTCGATCTATTAAAATCAGATAATATTTTCAAGAAATTGAAGACCTATAAGAACATCAAACAAACGACCCTCATCTAAAAACATGTTCCAGTGGAAATGGAGGGGTGGGGGGCTATACACTAACTGTAAACATAAAATTGATGTTTATATTCATTAATTAAGAATAATGACCATTTTGAAAGACAAATACTTCATAATTTGTGTTTCCACGGTCTTAATTTTTGCACTTGCTTGGTCTTCATTGAATTTTAAAGAAGAAGATCAAGATATCAAAGGTATAGTATTCGATGTTCGAGAAAGTGAAAACGGATTTGTTTTTTATTTAGAATCTTCTCAAGGTAAATGTCAGAAATGTTTCTTCAATGAAGAACCTGAAGAATTAATGGTATATTCTGTTTCAGGTAATCTTTCGGATGATGGAAATATATTATTCGTTAAGAAAATGATACTTTTAGAATATAAATAAAATAATTGAACGTACTCGTTGATACTGTGTATGTTTCTTTCGATGACACAGATTCTAACGAGGGTCTATGTACAACATATCTAGCAACAGAAATAATTCGTGAAACGGAGTTGGATGTCATAGGTTACCCTAGACTAGTACGTCTCAATCCTGCTGTTCCATGGAAGACTCGAGGGAACGGTTCTCTTTCACTTAGATTAGGAAAGGGGATAGGATCTAAGATCCACATCGGAGAGATAGATGGAAAGAATATTTATTGTTACGAAAAACAAACATCTAACGAACCTGATATTGATGAATTATTAAAAAATATTATTCTCATCGTTAATAAAAATCGTAAAGATTCTTCTGATTCTGGTATAGTGATATCGAAAACAAAACCTTCTCGATCTTTCTATTGGAAAGGAGTACGTACAATAGTTGAAAAAAATGATATTGTTAACGAGTTGAACAGGATCGGCGCTACATATCATGAGTTCGGGAACGGACGTGGTATAATCGGTTCGACATGCAGCATGGCTTGGAGACCAAAAGATAGTACTTACGAAATGATAACTTATCGTTCTAATGATAGATGGGGTACAAAAAGGATCTTTGAACCTGTTTCTATTGGTAACATGAATAATGCATTCCCATCGACTTTTAATAGCTGGGAGGACAGATTCCATAAGGTCTCTATGGTACCTGGTACTCCATGTCCGGTGATGTACGGACTTCGAGGAGAATCTCCTGAAGATCTTTTTAAAGCTTCTAAAATGATAGATTCTGAACATTTAGAACGTAAAATAATATTTTTAACGAATCAAGGCACGGACGATCATATAATTCATGATACTGGCTCATTAGTTCCTATGAGTTCCTATTACATCGAAGGCATTGTGCGTTCTCAAAAACATTTGAAAGGTGGTCATTTTGTTATAGGACTTGAAACAAAGTATGGTATCATCGATTGTACCGTATATGAGCCAGCTAAAGAATTTAGAACCACTGTAGGTTGGTTAACCTCTGGCGACATCATCGGAGTAATGGGTGAATTACGTTCTGAACCAAGAACAATAAACATCGAAAAAATTAAAGTTATTCGTACTGTTAAAGAGTTAGTAAAGATCTCTAATCCCTTCTGTGGGTCATGTGGACGTACAATGGAATCAATAGGTAAAGAAAAAGGTTATCGTTGTCGTAAATGTAGTTCCTTCTCTGAAGATCCTATAATTAAAGAGAATATCAGATGGATCCTTCCTGGATGGTATGAGCCACCTGCCTCCTCGAGGAGACATATTTCTAAGCCTCTCAAGAGAATGAACGAAGAACAGCCTGTTGATTTCGTCAATAGCCGTACCTGACAGCCGACAATATTATATAGCGAAAATTCCCACTAGGAATAATTCGGAGGCCAAAAATATGCAAGAGGCAGTAATACTAAGCGCAACAAGGACCCCTGTAGGAAAATACGGAAAATCATTGATGGATGTGAAGGCCACAGACCTTGGAGGAATCGCTATCAAAGAAGCGATCTCCAGAGCTGGGATCTCGCCTAATGATATTCAGGAATGCATAATGGGTAATGTCATTTCTTCTGGACTTGGACAGAACCCGGCAAGACAGGCCGCCATCGCAGCTGGAATACCTGTTGAAGTAGGATCATTTACCGTTAATGCGGTTTGCGGGTCCGGACTTAAATCTGCTATGTTAGCTGCTGATGCGATCAAAGCAGAACAATACGAGGTCCTTGCGGTAGGCGGTATGGAGAACATGAGTGCAGTTCCATATATCCTTCCCGGGGCAAGATGGGGTTATAAAATGGGAAACCAGAACGCTGTTGATACTATGGTACATGACGGCCTTTGGGACATTTTTAACGATCAACATATGGGAATAACCGGTGAGATCGTTGCAGAGCGTTTTAACGTAACTAGAGAAGACGCTGACACCATGGCTTTACAGAGTAATCTTAAAGCAGCTGAGGCACAGAACACTGGAAAATTCGATAAAGAGATAGTGCCAGTCACAATAAAAGGAAGAAAGGGCGACACGATCGTATCCAAAGACGAGGGTATCAGACCAGATACGACAATGGAGTCTTTGGGAAATCTTAGGCCTGCCTTCAAGAAGGACGGGATGGTCACAGCAGGAAATTCTTCACAACTAAGTGATGGAGCATCCTCACTTATCATCACCTCAAGAAAATGGGCGGATGAACATGGGATCAAACCAATAGCATCTATCGTTTCATACGGAGAAACCGGCGTTAAACCAGAATATATCATGGAAGCTCCTATACACACGTCTAGAAAGGTCATGGAAATGGCTGGAATGACAATAGACGATATTGACCTCTTTGAACATAACGAAGCTTTTGCAACAGCATCATGTGCCGTTAAGAAAGAACTCAATGTTCCTGATGAGATATTCAACGTTAACGGAGGCGCAATAGCACTGGGTCATCCTATAGGATGCTCGGGCGCAAGGGTCATGACAACTTTACTTTACGCTTTGAAAGACAGAAATAAGGAAGTTGGGCTCGGCACATTGTGTCTTGGTGGCGGGAACGCCGTCACAATGATAATTCGTCGCGAATGATAAATTTTTAAACTTTTTACATTCAATTTTCTTTTTTATCCACTAAGAAAGTAATATCAACGATACAGGCAATTGTGTACCTTATGGAACTGGACGCTGTTCTCAAAAAGATAGAGGAATCCTATGAAGACATCACGAAAGAGATGTGCGATATGATCAGGATACCTGCTATTTCCCCTGCCAATGGGGGTACGGGAGAGGGCATGCGAGCAGATCATCTTATATTACTTTTAGAAGGGTATGATAGCGTTCTGAGAATAGATGTGCCAGACGATACAGATCCTTCAATAATGAGGCCTAATATCCTAGCTAAAAAGAAAGGTAAGGAAAGCGGAACAGTGTGGATCGTTGCCCATACGGACACAGTGCCAGCAGGCGACCCGGAAGATTGGGACAGTCCGCCTTTTGAGCCTCGTGTTGAAAACGGAAGGATATATGGGCGAGGAACAGAAGACAACGGTCAAGCTATTTTGTCATCGATGTTCGCATCTAAATTCATCGATAAAGATACACTAACAAAGAAATCAATAGGTATCGCATATGTTGCAGATGAAGAGAATACCAGTATGATGGGGATAGATTATCTCATAAAGAACGGATGTTTCTCAGAGGATGATGTGTTCATAGTTCCAGACTGGGGAAGCCCTGAAGGTAAACAAATAGAAGTTGCTGAAAAGAATTTGGTTTGGCTGAATTTTGAAGTTACGGGAAAATCAACTCACGGATCAACGCCTGATAAAGGTATCAATGCGTTAACTGTGGCAGCTCATCTGATCGTAGAATTAGAAAATGAGTTCAAGAGATCTTATTCTGTCGAAGATCCTAAATTTATTCCAAGTAGATCTACATTCGAGCCTACTAAAAGCGTAGGATATGTAGAGAACGTGAACACCATACCAGGATTTTATGAGTTCTCAATGGATATACGTCTGACGCCGCTGTATGAAGTGGATGATGTAGTTGCAACTGCAAATCGTATCGCATCTATAATATCTGAAAAATATTGGGCCGAAATATCGGTAAAAGAGATACAGCGACACGCGTCCGGAAAACAATCATCTACCACTAATGAAACATATCTGGCACTTCGGGATTCTATAAAATATGTTACTGGTATCGAGCCGACGCCCGTAGGTGTTGGTGGTGCAACATGCGCTAACTTTTTCCGTGCAAATGGTTATGATGCATATGTGTGGGAATCAGGTGGAGGAACGCTTCACACCCCCAATGAGTATGTTGAGATCGATAACATAATAACGGATGCAAAAGTATTTGCAACACTTTTTTACAAACTCTGCGTTTAATCAAATAGGCGGTCCAACATCCATTTGGCATTGAACTTCTGTATGTCATCATATTCTTGACCGTCACATACGAAAGCTATCGGTTTACCGATGGTGTGCGCTATCGATAACGCTGCACCGCCTTTTGCGTCTGTATCTATTTTTGTTAAAATGATGGCGTCGATCCCTATTGCGGCATCAAAAACTTTGGCTTGTTCAATAGCATCGTTTCCCGCCAAAGAGTCCCCAACAAATATTTTTAAATCGGGTTTCGCGATCCTTGCGATCTTTTTCATTTCGTTGATGAGGTTGCTGTTGGTCTGCATTCTTCCTGCAGTATCGATAAGAACAACATCCTTTCTTTTAGATCTGGCGTGTTCTATCGCATCGTAAGCAACAGCAGCAGGATCAGCATCCTGTGCGTGTTTGACTATCTTTGTTCCAAGACGTTCAGCGTGAATGGACAGTTGTTCTATGGCACCCGCTCTAAAAGTATCGCAGGCCGCAAGAACAACGGTCATATTATTTTTCTGAAGACGGTTGGTCATTTTTGCTATGGCCGTGGTCTTACCTGTTCCATTGATGCCCACGAACATAATTACTGAGGGGCTATCACGTTTCTTTATCCATTCATCAAAATCAAATTCGTTTATTTTTAGAATGTCGTGGACAGCGTCACGAACGGCCATCTCTACGATCTCGTTCAAACTGTATTTGCGACTGTATTTTTTATCTGTAAGATTAAGATGGACTCCATCTTTGATCTCTTGAACTACAGAGAATGCAACGTCCGCCTCTAAAAGAATTATCTCAAGCTCGTCAAGAATTATCTCAAGATTCTTATCCTTGATCCTTTTTCCTGAATCTCCTATCAACGGCTCGGAATCCTTACGGTGAGCCTTTTCAGCTTTGAGTCTCTCGCGACGAGAAAGTTTCGGCGCCTCTTTCTCAGCAACATCTTCAGGTAAGACGGAATTGTCCATCTCGATAGAATGTTCTTCGATCGAGGGGAGCTCTTCTTCCTCTTGGACAACATCCTCAAGTTTCTCTGGAGTCTTATTGAAAAGGCCTTTGAGTTTGCTCTTGAGAGTATTGAACATGTGAGATCAGACTTTCTGCTTAGCTTCGTACCTGGCGTTTATAGCTGCAGAAAGATTCGTGGTCTTTACCTGGATGTCCGAGTATGTGCCGCTGACTTTCTTTAAGGCTTCTTGAAGCTCGATGGTTATCGAGTTCATATAATCGGCCGCATCTGGAATATCTTTGGTTATGGAGATCTTGTTTCCTACTCCAACGATGGCTTTGTCACTGTTCGTGACTTTAGCGTTCACGAACACAGAAGCGCCGATGGGTATGAGGAGTTCTTGACCCTCTTTTGCATCTTTGAACACTTTGAGGGTTTCGCGCGCTCTAACCGATTCTTCTAAGGAAAATTGAACAAGTTCTATCTGTTGGCGCAGAACTTCTAACTGCTCATTGTAGGACTCAAGGACCATCATAGCCTGCCGTAGGTCCTTGTCTTCCATTTCATTCACCAATCTGATATTTCACAGTCGGGCTTTTAACATCTTCAGGATTTATTGCTGTGATCTCGGAGATTTTAATTTCCCATCTTTTTAGTTTGTGCTGGCTTCCCAATGTTGAGAGAGCTTTTTCTCTTACTGCTGCTTCATCTGCCGCCGCCATTTCGATAGAGAAGATCTGTCTTCCCTGTCTTTTGTCGACGTAATCGCCCTTGATAAGGAATGCTTTCATAATGATTACCACTTCATGAACTATATTTAACTAATAAAGCTTTGGTGGCTCACATGGACATTCCTAAGGGTGAGATAGTCAATTGTTCGCCTAATAATGGCTTTTCTTCAGTGTCCGTCACTGGAGAACAATGTGGTCTGATGTGTGCTCATTGCCTAGGAAAACATTTACGCGGAATGATCTTTGCAGAAGATCCTGAAAAATTATACGAAGCAGCAAAAATCCTTAAGGCGAATGACGGAATTGGAATGCTGATAAGTGGCGGCAGTGACGTTAACGGAAAAGTCCCATTATCAAAATATATATCAACGATACGTAAAATAGCCGACCTGGGTCTTCTAATAAATGTACATTCTGGAATTATAGATGTACATGAAGCTAAAGAATTGGTTTCATCAGGAGTAAATTGTTTTTCTGTAGATGTTCATCAAGACCCAGATGTCATAAAAGACGTGTTCCATCTCGAAAGTCCTAAAGTTTACGAAAATACGATAGACGCTATACTCGAAGCAGGCGGGAAGATAGTACCACATCTCACGATCGGGTTATCTTTCAAAGATCTCATTAAAAGTGCCGAACTAGTAAAAGAAAAAGGATTGACCGACGTAGTTATACTGGCACTTGTTCCAACAAAAGGAACAGCGTTCGAAAATTATCATGTTTCCGAGGATAAGATAGTTATTTCGATCAAAATAATAATGGATATGGGTCTGAATGTGACCCTTGGATGTATGCGTGACCGTAGAATGCGTAATGTCGAGAGAAGATGCATCGAACTAGGCGTAAACAAAATAGCTAACATGTCCCAGGAAACTGAGAAGTGGGCAGAATCAGAAGGCTATAAAATAATAAGAAAAAACGGATGTTGCTGTTTCTTAGAATAAAATTTCTCTCTGTTCTGATTCTTTACCTAGATGAGCGTATTTCTTTCCGATAAGGAACACTGCGGCGTATTCGGGTACTTCCGTTTCACCCTTTAATACAAAACGTTCATCCTTGATCTTAAGATCTATAGGTTCTCTAAGAGTTATTTCTACAGGTTCATCAGAATATTCATCTGGCACTGCCATTTGTAAAGGTTCGAAGTCAGTAAGCTGATCTCTAGTAAGTGGGACGACCTTCAAGCCTCCCTTGCCGTGAATAGACCCAGGTAGACGTATCAATCTTTTAACATCGGCGGTGACAGGCGCATCTATTTCCCCGCTAAGACGTATCCTCATATCTTGGTCCATTATTTTAACCAGCATTTCCTGTGCGGTCTTACTCATGGTAGCCATATTATTTTTTTCAAAAAGTATTTTTCGAGAGTTCTTAACCTCATCCTGTACTTTTTCAACGGTCTTATGTTGACTCTTTTTTATTGAAGGATAATTTGAACGTAGATACTTCGTATCCGCATCACAGAAATCATTTACTACGTCCATAAGACCGTTCCTCATACGTTTTTTCCATCCTCCTGCGTCGGCTGTTGGAATTTCACGGTCCTTTGCAACGTTGGTACGAACTCCTGCGCCGGTACTGAAACTTGAAGTTGGTACGCGTTTGAATGGGAAAATCCAATCGATATCCAATCCAGATCCGGTTATGTAATCTACGATCTCTCTTCTTTCATGTGTACCCAGTGTAAGAACATCTGCCATCATCACATGTGCATGATATCCTCGTCCGCCAGAGAATGTTATGTTAACGTTATCGTAGTTGAATCCAAGGTCTCCAAATAGGAATGAGTCACACAATCGGATCATTTCCGTTTTTATCTGGTCCATCATTACAGGATAGGACATATTTTCCGCGCCTGGAAGATGGTCAGCGTCAAGATCGAATATCAATTCAGCGCCCAACCATTCTTTTTCCTCCATGGTAGGAGCGTCTGGATGTCTATAATATGCTGTAGAATAGTAACTATGTGCAGGAACCTGAGAAGCTAAGAACATCCAAAGTTCGTTAGAGTTGTTGAATCCCATGTGCCTCTGCATAATGTTGTACCCAAAGTACATGAAACCGAACTCTCTACGTGTAAACCGTTCTGGCAATATCGGAGAATGTTCTTTGTAGTACTTCCTGACACATTTCAGGAGGAACCGGGAGTCTCTATCCATATATTCTCTTAGCACGGGGTATGTATAATTATTTGTCCGTGGCTAAGGTATCATGGCCGGAAAAATACCGATCTACGATAATCACATTCACATGAGCCCTTCAGGACGGAACGTAGAGGCGGTTCTTGAATACCAAGCTGCAGGAGGAACGGGATTCACACTGGTTACGTTACCCTATGCTGAAGTGCAGATCCTCAACGGAAAGGATTTTGCCAGATCTTTTGAAATAACATACAGAATGGCAGCATTAGCTAAAGATTCTACAGAACTAGAAATAAACATAGCCGTGGGACCTTATCCCATACTTCTTATCGGTTTAGCGGAAAAGTATGGTATACAGAAAGCTTCAGAGATGATGATCGAAGGAATGGAGATCGCAGGTAACGCTGTAGCCGAGGGAAAAGCTCAAGCGTTAGGGGAGATTGGAAGACCTCATTTTTCGGTATCGAATGAAATATGGGACGTTTCCAATGAGATCATATTAACGGGAATGAAGATAGCCAGGGAGAACGATTGTCCGGTCATAATACACAGTGAGGCAGGAACCACTGAAACAAATCGTTCATTATCGGATATAGCTCGTAAGGCCGGTCTTGATCCGAACATGGTGATCAAACATTCATCGCCCCCCTTTGTTACAGTAGAAGAAAATTTTGGTTTGATGCCGTCTATTCCAGCATCCAGAGATAATATCCGTATGGCTTTAGACAAAGGATCGGATCGTTTCATGTTAGAGACCGATTATTATGACGATCTGGAAAAACCAGGTGCCAGAATGTCCGTAAATACTGTGCCGAAGAGAATAAAAGCCATGCTTGCCAACGGCGGAATGACGGAAGAGAACGTTTTCCGCATCTGCAAAGACATTCCTGATTTTATGTTCCATCGCTAATAAGCTTTTTGAACAGAGCACGGTTTACTATTGTTATGAAGGCGAGTGTTCTCTGTGTTTACAATGAAGGTTCTCAACCCGGAACCTCTTATATCGGAGCTAAAGGCTTTTCTGTTCTCGTTGAAGTGGATGGGGAACGGACCCTTTTTGGAACTGGTCTAAGAGGACGTTATCTATCTCACAATATGGATTTTCTTAAGGTTGAATCTGATTCTATTGATCGTATTGTGATATCTCACGGTCACGCAGATCATTCTAAAGCGATCAATGCGTTACTTTCTGAAAGGACCATTCCTATCGACGTATACGCTCCTGCTGATGCTTGGGGTAAAAAAGGAAGATTCTCAAAGGATGGTATTGAATTCACGCCCTCAACTGAATCCATAGGAAGAAGGGTCGATGTAAAAAATTGGATGCAGCTAAGCAAACACTTGTTCTTATCTCCACCGATGTTATCATCTGGAATTTCGGAGACGTTCTTAGTACTCGTAGGAGGGAACCGTCCGATACTCCTAAGCGGATGTTGTCACTGTGGACCTGACGCAATATTAGAAGCAGTTAAGGATAAATTTGGTTCATATCCTAGATCTCTCATAGGCGGTATGCATTTAGAAAAAACGTCTAAAGAAGATATTTATCTGGTCGCTGAGATACTACAGAATGCAGAGTGCCAGGACCTAAATCTTAATCATTGTACAGGACCTAAGGGAGCTGTACGTTTAAGGGAGAAGCTATCTCTTGGAGGCGTCAAAGAGTACCTCGTGGGCGATAGATTGGAATATGAGCTTGGCTTAGTACAATCGAGGTTAGAAGAATGAAATTCGCTTGGCATTTTAGGACAGCTTTAATGTTCGCAGTGTTGACCACCTTATTTGCCGGATTAGGCTGGGTGGTCGGTTATTACTTCAACGATCCGCTTATCGGAGTCGTAATAATGGTTATTTTTGCGGTTGTTATACTATCAGTATCTGCTCTGTTATCAAAGAGTAGGGCGCTTAAGTCCAACCGTGTTAAATTGGTAACCGAGGCTGAAGAGCCACGTTTCTACCGTATCGTACGTTCTGTAGCTGAAAAAGCAAACATCCCCATGCCTGAAGTGGGAGTTACAGAGACATTTATGCCTAACGCCTTTGCAACAGGCAGCGGCCCAAAGAATGCTGCTGTAGTAGCAACACGAGGACTTTTAGATTTTCTTCCGGATGATGAATTAGAAGGTGTGATAGCTCATGAGATATCTCACGTTAAGAACCGGGACATCTTGGTAATGTCCGTTGCTTCCGCAGTATCCGCAGTGATAGCATTCGTTGCACGGATGGCGATGTATTCAGCAATGTTCGGCGGCGGTAGAAATAATAATTCTGGTCCAATGATATTGGTGGCCGTGGTAGGTTACATAACACTTCCATTTGCAGCTCTTTTACTTCAGTTGAGCATATCTAGGAATCGTGAATATCTTGCGGACGAGTCTGCAGCTCAGATAACTGGCAAGCCGATCGCGCTAGCTAACGCATTATTACGCATAGAGAAAGGATGCGATCATCCAAAGAACAATTACAACAATCCTGCGTACTCGTCAGTTTGGATATCCAACCCTAGAGGAACCCGAAGGTCCTTTGCAGAAAGGTTGTTCAGTACTCACCCCGATACTTCTGATCGTGTAGAACGTTTAATGAAACTTTCAGATAAATATGGAAAAGATCTGAGTCCGCCGGTCTTTAATTACGATCTTGAAAGACAATACGATCCTTACAAACGTATCTAAGTCACTTAACAGGTTCCCATTTGGAGATCTCGTTCACTTTAGATAGAGATGAACCTCTCTTGATCTCTTCACGGGTACGGTCTTCATGTTCGTGAACGTCTAAAGCACGGTTAGCTACTTCCACGGCTTCTTCTTTGGGAACTACGACAAGACCGCTCTCATCACCAATGATCCAATCTCCCGTACGGACGGTCTGTCCACCGACGTTTATTTCAATACCGATGCCGCCGTATCCTTTAGGTTCTCCTGCACAAGGAACAGCCATTCTAGCGAAGGCTGGGAATCCCATCTTTCTGATGTCGTCGATATCACGTATGCTTCCATCGATAACGACTCCGGCACAACCAGCGATCATAGCCGAAGTGGCAGCTAACTCTCCCCATACGGCCATCCACGCTCCGCCTACATCTATTACTATGATGTCTCCTGGCTTAGCACGATCTATGGCTTCCACAGGCTTCGCCCAATCCCCATTGGATGTTTGTACCGTAAGTGCACGACCTACCATGCGGCTTCCATCTTTGATATAAGGGGTAAGTCCAAGAACGATCCCTTTTTTGTGGTACGCGTCGGATATATTACACGTGGACACTCTTGAGAAGGCCTCAAAGAGATCATCTTCTGAATATTTTTTAGCTAACTGGGTATTTACTTTAACGCCGACCATTGCTTGTTTAACTGAAATTGTAGCAGCTTTGATATCACTAGCTTTCAATATTCCTCCGCCGACTATGATTATCGAAGCTCCCGCTTTCACATAATCGCCTGCGTTCTCTGCTGTGATGCCTCCGGCTACCGCTATAGGTATGGAAGTTTCTTTAATGATATTTTTTAGAATATCTATCGGAGGGGATCCACCTTTCATCTGTGCGTCTATCCCCATATGAAGACAAATGTAGGCTACTCCTAGTTTCGCTACTTCCTTTGATCTTTTTACTTTGTCTTGAACATTGATCATATCTACCATGATCTCAGCCCCATATTTTCTTCCAGCGGAAACGGCTTCAGAAATAGTGGAATCATCAGCTAAACCCATTACCGTAACAATGTCGGCTCCCGCTTTCGCGGCGATTTCCACTTCGAAAGCTCCCACGTCCATTGTCTTCATATCAGCGACAATCTTTTTGTCAGGGAATTCGTGTCTAAGTAAACGTATAACGTCTGCGCCACCACTCTTAATAAGTGGTGTGCCTGCTTCTATCCAATCTGCTCCGCCCTCCACTGCCTCTTTGGCTATCGGGACGCTGCGTCCGACCTGCATAATATCGAGAGCGACTTGAAGAACTGCGCACATAACCGTACAATCTCTAGGTGGTTATTTACACTTATTGATAAAGTGCCACTCAGCTCGCCCGTCTATCATCAAAAACAGCTCGAAAACGATCATCACAGTGGCAATACACCATACACAGTAGTGTTTAAACATACTTCCCAAAAGATATATCCATCGAAGACAATCCTCTGGTTCCCATGGTCATAAAAAATACAGTAAAAGAAGGCAGGCCTGTAAGGGACAAGAGCAAGATATCAGTAATTTTTGTTGATATCAACAACGATCTGCAATCCCAGGTAGCTGAACATTATGCTAACAAGTTGTTTCCAAAGATCTATCAATCGTTCAGTGCTGGACCGGAAGCAGATGTTATGGATTGTGACATCATTATAACCATGCACCAACGGGGCGAGGACATAAGACGCCACAGGTCTAAGAAATTTGAAAGTGAGTATTTACCCGAAGGACAAGATTACGATTACGTGATCTACACTCACCGCTCGGTCTTTGACGAGTACGCATCTAAGACCGTATGGAAAGGTAAACAAATACTCGCCGATATGGGAGACCGTAAGGATTTCAAGGCTACTGACGATCACGAATTAGCTGAGGAGATGTGGGAAATGGCCTTACGTATCCGTGACTGGGTGAAAGAGAATATGGCAGATCCAGAACATCTTAAAACGTTAGTATCTGCTTAAATCTAGAAAATTCACGCTCCCGGGTCTTATTGAACAGCATCAATAACCTTTTAGCGAAGCCGATACATCATGAAGAAAGTGAACACAGAAACTATACAACGGGTGTGGGAAGCCCTTAAAGACGACACGGTCACAACCCCGGAGGCAGCCGACCGCCTTACCGATCTATTTGATAAAAAATGTCCTGATGACCTGGCTAGAACATTTACTAAGCTTAGGAAGAAAGGACTCCTAAAAGGAGAAGTTTCGTCAGAAAAGGGCGGCTGGATATGGTGGGCGGACGACGAATGTCGTTCCAAGATAGAAAAAGGGGGAGAGTTACATGGCTAATTATCAAGATGGAGATATTCAGATTGCTTGGGAAGAGATCTTAGCGTCAGAATTCTACCGCATAGTAATATCGGGAATAGCTGCAGGATATCCCGACATAAGGAGTTTAAACATCAGGTATTCCGATATCGATACTTACGATACTGATTTTGCAATGTTCGTGCTGAACAATCCAGATAGATGTATCAGAATAGGTCGCGAGAGCGTTCGTTCACTTATGCCTCCTACATGGGACAGCAAGGAACAGGTAAATCTAAGGATAATCGGTCTTCCGAGAGATGCTATCGTAGACATTCGCCGTCTAAGAGCTAAGAACTTAGGAATGCTAATTGCTGTTGAAGGATTAGTAAGAAAAGTTACTACTGTAAAACCTAGAATGACACATGCGTTATTCTCATGTGCCAGATGTGGAGCTGAACAATGGGTTGATCAGGGCGGTATGTTGCTTAAAGAACCCATGATGTGCGTCAACCCTGAAGGAAGCTGTAACAAACAAGCCACAAGATTTACGTTAGACGATAAAGTTTCAAAATACATAGATACCCAGAAGATAGAAATCCAAGAAAGTCCCGAGGGTCTAAGAGGGGGAGCTCAGCCAGAACGACTTGCTGGATTTTTAGAGGACGACATATCAGGCGCAGTCACGGCAGGTAACCGGGTAACAATGAACGGTATAATCCGTTCTGTAGAAAAACCAGATCGGGACAAGTCCACAGTTTTTGATATTTACATGGATGTGATGTCCATCGAGTTCGAACAGAACGAGTACGACGAGATTGAGATAACCGATGAAGATGAAAAGAAAATAATCGAGATGTCTAATGACCCGATGTTATTCCGAAACGTCGTTGCTTCGATATCTCCAACTATTTACGGATTGGAAGAAGTGAAGCAGGCTCTGGCTCTGCAATTATTCGGAGGCTGTCATAAGGACATGGACGACGGAACTTCAATCAGAGGAGATATGCATATTCTTCTGATTGGAGATCCTGGTGTTGCAAAGTCCCAGTTACTGAGATATATGAGTGGTCTTGCGCCACGTGGTATCTACGCTTCAGGTAAATCTGCCAGTGCGGCTGGACTAACAGCAGCAGCAGTCAAAGATGATTTCGGTGACGGTCGTTGGACCCTTGAAGCTGGTGCTTTGGTACTTGCCGACAAAGGTCTTGCTTGTATAGACGAATTGGACAAAATGACCAATCAGGATCGTTCTTCACTTCATGAAGCTATGGAATCTCAACGAATATCCGTTGCAAAAGCAGGAATAACGGCTACGCTACAATGTAGATGTTCTATGTTGGCTGCGGCTAACCCCAAATACGGCAGATTCGAAGACACTGACACTGTACCAAATCAGATAGATCTTCCGCCTGCGTTAATGTCACGTTTTGATATGATCTTCGTCCTAACGGATAAACCTAATAAGGAACGTGATGAAGAAATTACTGAGCATATTCTCAAGGCTCACCGTCGCGGTCAAGTCCGCGGAGTCAAGGAAGGTACCGTCTTAGTTGGCGTGGACGTTGCAAAAATCATAGAAGACACTGACGATATACGTCCGTTCTATGACAGAGAAACTCTACGTAAGTACGTAGCATATTCTAAACGTATAACGCCAGTAATAACCGATGAAGCTTCAAAACTGATAAGAGATAGTTATCTAAACATCAGAAAGATGGGTGAAGGAGAGAACTCTTCCGTTCCCATAACTGCGAGGCAGTTAGAAGCATACGTACGACTCTCAGAAGCTTCGGCAAGAATGAGGCTAAGTAATGAGGTAACCGATGCTGATGCCAACCGCGCTGTAGATATGGTAGAATACTATCTGAGCAGAATTGCAGCGCCGGACGGAGGTCAGTGGGACATAGATAGAATGACCACTGGCATAACGAAAAAGGACCGTGATAGTGCCAAAGTCATTAAAGACATAATCAATATGTTCGGTCCAGAATCCGGAATATCGATAGAAGAAATAATCAAGCACGCTATAGAAGAAGGAATAAATGCGGACGAGGTCCAAAAGGTGGTCGAGAAGATCCACAAAGCGGGCGACGTATATTCACCTTCCAGCGGAGTTTACAAGAGGGCCTAAGATGATAAGAGCCAGGATACACAAGCACGGCGATGAACGATTGCTTGCAGCATGCGACGAAGAACTTTTAGGATGTACCTTTAGTGAAGGCGTAGTTAAGGTAACTATATCTGAGAACTTCTATGGTATGGATACAATGACAGAAGAAACACTGGGCGAACGTATGGGTTCCGTGACAATAATGAACCTATTTGGCGAAAGGACCATCGCCGTAGGTATCGAGAAAGGTTTTGTAGAACCAGAGAACGTATTGATCGTCGCAGGGATCAAGCATGCCCAGGTGGTTTTACTTTGAGATTTTGTGTTAAATGTGGGAAAGACGTAGAATTCCCTGTAGATGGATTATGCGTGGACTGTTATCTAAGTGGACGTAAGTTCGCCACACTTCCATATTATATCGACTTAGACGTTTGTGCTGTCTGTCACGAGTATTATCTCAAAAATAAGTGGGTGGCTCTGGATAGACGTGATGCTATTGAAGACGCAGCAGCCGAGGAACTTTGTTTACTCGATGGTAGCCGTATCCTTTCACTGGACACAATCGTAAAAAGGCAGGATCCGAAGACATTCCTTGTTGAGATACAAGCGCAGCTCATGGTCCAGGACACACGTGTGGAATCCGATGCGTCTACGACGGTCAGGGTCAAGAACACGGTCTGTAAAAGATGCTCTAGAGTACAAGGTAGTTATTATGAAGCAATTCTACAAGTACGTTCTGAGGAACGTTCTGTAGATACTGAGACCTTGGACGAGGTTCTACACATGGTAATGAGCTACGTTGAACAACAATCCAAGCTCAATCGTCAATATTTCATTTCAAGAGTAGAAAAAATGCATGGAGGCATTGATTTCTACATATCATCCTTGGCTCTCGGACGCATGTTGGAGAAAATGATATCCGATCGATACAGCGGTCAGACCAAAGAATCATCGAAACTGGTTGGACGGAAACCCGACGGACAGGATATGTATCGTGTAACGTATTTGGTACGTCTTCCTGAATTCAAAGTTGGTGACGTGGTCATCTGGAAAGATAAACATTACAGACTTTCAAGGGTCTTCGCCACTGGTGGACGTATAACTGGACTTAAGGATTTCAGAGAAAATACTCTTCGCAAATCTGATATGCCGGCGCTCAAGGTATTCTGTAAGGAATCCGAACTTTTGAATGTAACAGTTATCAGTGGTACTGCGCCAGAGTTACAGGTCCTTAATCCCGTGACATACGAAACAGTGGACCTCAGAGTTCCAGAGGACGCAGAAATAGGTGAGACGGTCAAGGCGACAATGATCGACGACGTAATGTATTTTGTCAAGTAAGCATTTTTATTACGCCGTCTATACATAGTTATGATAAAACTTCCAGAACCAATCGAAGACGTGATATTCAATCTTCTAAGGGCATCTAACACCAAACTCCCAGGGGATATTGGGTGGGCGTTAGAAGCGGCCGCAGGATGGGAGAGCGATCTAACCGCACAATCTCAACTCGGGGCCATAATGGATAACGTACGTAAGTCCGAACTTTTATCGAGACCTATGTGCCAGGATACTGGAATTCCTATTTTTTATGTTAAAGGTAAGTTCGATTCATCGATAATAGATGATATCAAAAAAGGTGTGATCAGAGCTACGAAGGAGATTCCACTAAGGCCGAACACAGTGGATCCATTATCTCGTAAGAACTATGGAGACAATCTAGGAGAAGGCATGCCTATTGTACATTTCATGCCGACAAACGATGATTTTACTGAGATAACAGTCATGCCCAAGGGTGCTGGCTCAGATAATATGACCAAACTTGTAATGCTCAATCCATCGGCTACTGTAGAGGATATTGAGAAAGTGGTCATAGACACAGTGTTGGATGCTGAAGGCCGTCCTTGTCCTCCTGGTATAATCGGAGTAGGTATCGGAGGAACATCTGATAGTTGTGTCTCCATGGCTAAGGAAGCGTTACTTATGCCCATGGGTGAAGAGAACCCGGATCCCGTTCTGAATAAGATCGAAGAGAATATATTTGTAAAACTTAACGAAAGCGGACTTGGCCCTATGGGACTAGGAGGGAACACAACCGTACTGGGAGTAAGAGCAATGAAAGCAGCATGCCATACTGCAAGTTTACCAGTTGCAATAAACATAGGATGTTGGGCTACCCGTAGAGCAACCGCCAGAATAACTTCTGAAAAGGTCGAGTATTCTCAGGAGGGTTTCAATTGATCATAACATCCCCACTAGATGAAAAGACCATACGTTCTCTAAAGATCGGTGATACGGTGAACATCGACGGTCCGATAATTACAGGACGAGATGAGATGCACATAAGAGCGTTAAAGATGGCCCGCGCTGGAGAAGAAGTCCCTAAGGAAATTTACAATTCAGTGCTTTATCATTGCGGTCCGATAATGATCCAATCAGGGGAAAAATGGATTCCTGTTGCTGCTGGTCCTACAACAAGTGCCAGAATGAACGATATGGAATCAGAAATGATTGAAAAATTTGGAATCAAAGCAATCATAGGCAAAGGCGGTATGTCGTCCCAAGTAGCAGAGACGATGAAGAAGTGCGGGTGCGTCTATCTTGCTGCCGTTGGAGGTACCGCAGTGTCCCTAGCGGAAGGTCTTGGCGAAAGCACGGTCTCCTATTGGAACGATCTTGGCATGGCCGAGGCCATATGGAAATTCGACGCAAAAAATTTTGGCCCTCTAATCGTTGCTATTGACGCAGAAGGCGGTAATCTTTACGATCAAGTCCGTAAAAATATCAAACGTTGATCATTCATCTGGGCTATCATCGATTATTCTTATCTGGCCTGGATGCTTTCTTGCCCACATCACATAGATAACCACAGCTATCAGAAGAATTAAAGCAAGAAATAATCCGAACACTGTCAATACATGAGGTAAATCCATTCCAAAATATGTGGTTTCAGGAGACACTATAAGAGTTACATCTATGATCTCACTGTTACTGTGGCCCAATACGAAATTGTTGGATTTATAATCATCGAATCCCCCTCTTTCAACAGTAATGTAATAAGTCCCCGGCATCCATTTTAATTCATATGCGCCCTGTTTATCGGTATTATCAAAAATTATTTCCATTTTTGTTTCTTGGTTGACAAGAGTGACCTTTGCACCTTCCACTGAAACGCCCTCATATTTCACGGAGCCCAATATAGTGATCTCAGCCTTAGGGGTATATCCTTGGGGGAATTCTGTTATAGTCTCAAGATCAACTTTGTTGCCTACAACTTCGTTGAATTCTTTAGGTGCAGATATGCGAACAATATCCTTAGTTATGCAGTACACCATCACTGAATTTTCAACCGCGATATCATAATCTCCCTTGATAATTATCGAGAACTTGCCGTCACCCTCCGTCCAGCCAATACCTATGTATTTGGTGTCGCTACCTTTCATGCTCCAAACTAAGTGAACCTCTGCTTCTATTGGCTGATCATTATACTCGATTATTCCTGTAAAAGTGATGTCTTTAGGTGCAGCTTCCGCATCTTCACTAGCTATCAATCCTGCTACAGGCAGTAGGAATACGGCTATAACTAGCAGTGCGGCGATGCGACCTTTCATGTTAACATCATAGTAAGCAGGGGTTATAATCCTTCTTTTGTCGAATGATGAAAAATAAATACCTGTAACACTAAGGTATAGGGATTAGGAGTTGCAATGATAGAGCGATCTGACAGGGTGTATACGAAAGAAGAGGTACTCGGAGTAATGGAACCATTGATATCAACATGGTTCACCGATAGGTTCGATGTATTGACCGAACCACAGGCGAAAGCTATACCTTTAATACACCAAAAAAAGAACGTTCTCGTATCTTCACCGACAGGGTCTGGAAAGACCCTTACAGCATTCACCAGTATCATTAACGAACTTACAAAATACGCCAGAGAAGGCACCCTTGAAGAAAGAATATATTGCGTTTACATCTCGCCATTAAAAGCATTAGCTAATGACGTAAACCGTAACCTTAACGAACCTTTAGCACAGATGGAACAGATCGCCATTGAACATGGGTTCGATTCTCCAGGCATAAGAGTCGCTGTACGTTCTGGTGACACTCCACAGAGCGAAAGGCAGAAAATGGCTAGACGGCCACCTCACATCATAATCACTACTCCAGAATCATTAGCGCTCATAATGTCATCTCCTAAGTTCAAGGAGAAATTCCAGCAGGTGGAGTGGGTCATACTTGATGAGATACACGATATATGCGACTCTAAGAGAGGGGCATTCTTATCTTTAACATTAGAACGCTTAAAAGAATGGTGCACCACAGATTTTTCACGTATCGGGCTCTCTGCCACATTAGCACCAATGGAAGCTATCGCAGGATATCTAGTAGGTAACAATCCCGACGGTTCCACACGGGACGTAACGATCGTAGAATCCGATTCAAAGAAACAGCTAGATCTGAAGGTAATATGTCCAGCTCTTGATATGACAGCGCTATCATCAGAAATGGTCAACGCGATGATGTATGACCAGCTCAAAGAGATGGTCGATGAACATGAGACAACGTTAGTTTTTACAAACACCCGTTCGGGTGCTGAAAGTGTCGTATACAAGCTGAAAGAACGTGGGCTGGAAAATATCGAGGTCCATCATAGTTCTTTAGGAAGAGAGATAAGACTTGACGTTGAAGAACGTCTTAAAAGAGGGGAGATCAAATGCGTCGTATCTTCCACATCTTTGGAATTAGGTATCGATATAGGTTCGATCGATCTGGTTTGTCAGATAGGTTCTCCGAAATCCGTTGCCAAAGGACTTCAGAGGATAGGTCGTAGCGGTCATAGTTTCGGACAAGTAGCCAAAGGACGTTTGTTGGTTTTTGATCCTGACGATCTCGTGGAATGTGCGGTCATGTGTCGTGCGGCGCACCGTGGAGACATTGATCGTGTCGGAATTCCTGAAAACAGTCTAGATGTTCTTTCACAGACCGTAGTGGGAATGAGTTTGGACAACAGATGGGATGTTGACGAAGCCTATCGTCTAGTAAAAGGATCATATTGTTACAGAAATTTAACTGAAAAACAGTTCCTTAGTGTTATTAGATATCTCGGAAGTCGTGACGAGTTCGAAGGCGTATATTCTAAGATCTGGTTCGATGAAGAAGAAAACCAGTTCGGCAGAAGAAAAGGTTCTAGGATGATCTATTACATGAACCTAGGAACTATTCCTGAGGAAGCCAATTACCGAGTAATAACAGGCCATGGTACTATGGCGGGAGAGCTTTCTGAAAAATTCGTTGAACGGTTAACTGCAAGGGACGTTTTCGTTCTCGGTGGACGTTCCTACGAGTTTGTAAGATCGAAAGGTATGACCGCATACGTCAAGGAAGCCACAGGGCGAAAGCCGACTGTTCCATCATGGTCAGGAGAGATGTTACCAAGGTCTTTCGACCTTTCAATGGACATAGCCGTTTTTAGAAAGGAAATGTCCGAGAACATAGACCAAGAAACAGGTAAACTTCTCAAAGATATGTCATTGGACCTCGATATAGATGAAGGTTCAGCAAGAAGCATAATCTCATATTTCAGGGAACAGAAAGCTGTTGCTGGTTTTATCCCAGACTCAGATAATCTATCTATTGAGGAATATCTTGATCCTTCGGAAAATCAGAGATTAGTATTCCACTTCCCATTCGGCAGACGTGTTAACGATGCTCTAGCTCGTGGTTACGCATATCGTTTGACCAACATGTTGGGAACAAACGTTTCCGTAACAGTATCTGACGATAACTTCATGATCGGTACTTCGCGCAAGGTAGACATGTCCAAGATGGCAGGAATGTTAAAAGCAAAAGATCTTGAGCAGATACTAAGGAAAGCGATCAAAGATTCTGAAATATTCAAGCTCAGGTTCAGGCACACAGCATCTCGCAGTTTCATGATTCTTAGGAACTACATGGGTCGTCCTATCTCAGTAAATAGACAGCAAATCCGTTCATCATACTTACTTGAAGAACTAGGCAACATGGAAAATATGCCCGTCATCGAGGAAACATACAGAGAGATCATGGAGGACGATATGGACATCCGCAATGCGGAACATGTTCTCGGTCTGATCGAGAACGGTAAGATGAAAGTACATACCGTTCCATACACTGGAACCCCCTCACCTTTCGCTCACAGCGCCATAATATCATCATTCTCGGACATCGTATTGATGGAGGACCGTTCAGCTCTGTTGAGGGAGTTGCATCGTAAGGTCCTTTATCGTGCTCTTGGAGATTCAGTTAAGGATTTTGAGTTCGAAGAAGACCAACTTGTTCCATACTTTAGAGAAAAGATCGGTCGCATCCAATCAAAGAACGACATCGTCCCGATGCTTATGCGCACTGGACCGTTACAAGCACTTCGTGAGCGTGGTCGTAATATCTACTCATACTCGGACGAGGAAAGAAAGACTGTTGATGTTTGGATCAGAGAACTACTGGATGAAAAGAAGATCGGTTCGGTGTTCATGGATGATCCGTATATCATGGCCATCGAGGAAGTTCAATTCTATGCTGCAGCCACCGTAAAGGAACGCGAGATGACGGATATAGATGCCAGGGTATTCGATGAGATAGGTACGGATACGGCAATAAAAGATGTTGCAGTTAAACTCGAGGTCAGCGAAGATATCGTTTATCGTTCCATACGCAAAATGGAAGCAATGTACAAAGTCTCTAGAACTTCTACTACAGGTAAAGGAAAATGGTTGTACTCTAAGTCGGACATTCAAGCAACAGACAAAAATCTGGCTACCGATCGTATAATCATGAGGCATCTTGAGTGTTTCGCACCAGCGACTGTACTTGAGGTCGTATTCGCGTTATCACTTACGGAAAGCGAAACTCGATCGTCTTTAGAATCTCTCGTAAGCAGCGGAGATGTCGCCAAAGGACGTTTCCTAATATCAGAAAACGACCAGTATATGCTAAAGGATGACCGGTTGAGGCTCCGCGCAGGTAAAGAGAATGTTTACAGCTTCGAAACCGTTGAGATATATCGCTCTACAAAAGGTCGGGATTTCTCTAGCATAAGAGAATTTTTTAAATTCTACGTTTCGGCAGGAAGTGCGATCGATGTATACAGTCGCGTCAAGGATTTCGATATCAAAGAATGGAATGCGATGCGTGAGGACGGAAGTCTTCTCTTAGGAAGGTTCACACGAGGACGCATCAAATATGTTCTGGCAGAGGACGCATCAAGTCTAGCTTTCCTTAAGTTCGATCAGACAGAACCCGGTGATATGGATCTACTGAAGAACATCGAACATTTGGGCACTGTTACAACTCGTCAGCTCACTAACTACGTAGAAACGGAGAAGGAGGCGCTGAAAGCTGCCGTATATAGACTAGACCGTTCTTTGAAACTCGTTAGAGCCTTCAGTGACAGAGAAGACGGCATGGCCGAGAATGTGTACGAAGTATTCCATCCCGGGCCAGTGGGAGACGATCCTCTTAAGGAGCTAGCAGAAAAAATGGTACGGGCCTACGGTCCAATACCGATCCAGATGCTCAGATTCATGTTGGATGTCGCACCAGAAGATGCTAAAAGACTAATGGACGAGGTCGGAGCATCCGAGATAAGCGTTGGAGATTCGCAAACTCCCATGTATATTTTTGAAGACGAGATACCTAAATTAGAAAGTATACCCGAACACGAGGTCAAGATCCGTTTGTGCACAATGTGGGATCCTGCAATATCCTCAAAGTGGGCGGAACTGTCAGCCCGTTACGGCGACAGATGGATGTATCCTTTGATCAAAGGTTCAATGGTTGTCGGAGCTTTGGAAATGTGGGAAATGTCCGGTTGCATAGACATTCGTGCTTTCGACCTAGACTCTGCAGACATGTTACCGGTAGCACTGGAAGCCATAGACGATATGATGGACTTCTATCGCATGAAGAATACTGATATCGTTCGTATCCGTGAAATAATGGAGAAGGACGCAGCTCTTTTAGAACCAAAGACTGTAAAGATCTTAAAAGATTCGGGATACGCATTTGTCAATGGTTTCTACGCAAAGGGGAACTTCGTTCAGTATTCCATGACGGATGAAGAGCGTATCAGCTATATTTTTGAGAAACAGCGTGTCGGCGGGAACGATAAGTATCCTACGGTTATGAACGCGGTTGAAGCTCGCGGATATATTCGAGGGGATCAAGAGATCTACACAAGGGTCCTTGATAAAACCACCATCAAAAAGCAAGAAGGCCGTGGATATCTTTTGAAGACCAAATTGTTCCCGTCCTATGTTGGTTATACTACGCAAAAGTTCGCGCAGATATACAGAGCAGCAAAAGCTGACGTTTTATCCGAGGAAGAGAAACTGATACTTTCACTGATAAAAGACTATGCTCCGATATCAAGAAGGGAGATAATGTCCTCTTCGCCTTACTCTGAACCAGTCACTAAAGATGTAATGACCACGCTTACGAACATGACCGCGGTCTATCAGGATTCGGACTCTTACTTCAGAGTCGTCCCTATGCCTAACATGTCTAGGGAAGAGGCAGT
>CAYIZM010000007.1:0-25597 GCA_964368015.1 uncultured Methanomassiliicoccales archaeon | reverse complement strand
ATCCGCACGCGTTAATTCCGTGCAGCTCAAATAGCAAATTTAGACGGGCCCGCGTTGAGCCTTAGCTCACTCCCTCACCTTTCCATATCTCTGATGCAATATTCTGTATGATCAGAGCTATTCCTGCTCCCCCTATAGTGCCAGATAGGAATCTGAGGTATGCTAGATCGTAGCCTATCATCGCACCAGCGATCCATTCTAAAATTGCAATGAGTAAAAGTAAAAGTCCAAAATAAACGATCTTTCGTTCTACGAAAGAATATTCATTGACGTAATTGAACGTTAAAAATAGAGTTACTGCTGACCCGGTGATCAAACCCATATCTCGTGTGCACATAGCCATCTGTGACCCATTTATTATGAAACTTCTGTCCGTTTCCTGGTGACAAAGAATATCTCCTAACGCATAAATGAACTGACCTATAGTCCAATCATGGTCTAGGATACCGGATGTTCCACCTAGATCAATGAATGTACCTGGAGCATATATGAAAGGTACAACAAATATTAGTGCCAGTAATGAGAAAAGTACTGCAGATATTATTAATCCAGGAGTGCCGACCTTCATCGACTGCAGATAACCCTATGGTATTAAAAAAAGATTGAAGGCGTTTATATCGTGAAACTCATGCACATAAAGAAAATTATCATTGATATCGGTAACATCATCGAGAAACGATAGGTCACGTTCCGTACTCCATTATTGCCTGTAAGTGCTGTAGTCAGTATAGCCATCAGAACACATAGTTCGATAAGATATGCTGCTATTATTACGGAAATACCCATCATATTTACCGATTCTGATATCGAAGTGAGAGGATTCAACATAGCAACGCACAGCCCTAGAACCATAGGTGCAAAAATCGCAGCCGTTGCAGTCATCATATCTAGCATGCTTTTCAGTTTGTTCGTTATATTTTTGATAACGGTTTCTTGATCTTGCATCTGACGGCCTATGGATATCGCCATACCTCCTGCGTTCCTAAGGTCTTTCAGTGAGGCCTCGTATATTTCACAATACGATTCAGCAACAACCGAAGATATCTGTTCCAGCGTAGTTCGTATAGCCGATAAAACATCCCCTCTACAGAGCACCATTTCTTTTTTCAGTAGTTCAGCAAGACCTTCGGTTTCTTTTCTTGTTTGCAAAGCTCCTATGGCCGAGTTCTCGAAGTTTTCTCCTGATATCAGTCGATTCCCAAGCTCAAAAACCGAATCCTTAAGCATTCTTTCAGTTACTGCACGCTTATGTTCTGCCTTCTGTGATGGATATACGTAAGCAAACATTATCGCTCCAGTTGGAACAGTTGCGAACACTATCGTTTCTATCACGTCACCGGTAAGGTGCCAGCCTAATATTCCAAATGGTATCGCAACAAATAAAGTTAGGATGCTGGACCATTTTTTATCGCCTTGTTTAGCACCAAAAGGATTTTTGTTCTTGATACCTAAGGTTATACAAAGTACACAGGCTGGCACAGCTACCAACGTTATTATGATTATAGGTTCTAAACCTATTGATTCTCCGAACATACCGCCTATCTGTAATATCGGAAGTATGGACATCAATATCATTGGCACCATTATTCCAAGACCGAATATTATCATACACGGATTTGTTAAAGATGAACTAAAAGATTCTCCTGTTTCTTTCAGCCCGTTCAAAGATATGTCCGTAGCATCTTTCAGGATCCTTGTTTTCTCCGGCCCGAGGGCCATTTCTGATGCTGCTATCAGCATATGAGCGGACCTTCTAAAACTTGCTAATTCTTTTGGAAGAGACGATAATAATGAATTAAGTCCATATCTAATATCTGGGCTGATCCTTGTATCAGCGTCCTGTACTATTTTAGAGAATAGTTCACTGGAACTATCTGGACCATTTTCAACTATGTCTCTTACAGCAGTATCTAATGAACCTCCCGATTCTATGACCACTGACATCATACCTATCGTTCTAGGTCCTTCTCTCATAAGTGGGCGAAAATCTTTCTTAGGCATGTTACTCACCTGTCGCCCTGCGCATCTTGACCTCAAAAGAACTTATCAGATCCTCGGCTCTTTTGTTAGAGTTCCTAGTTACGTGATCATTAGCCATGCTTATCCATTCAGGACCAAGGAACCTTTCATCCTCGTTCCCTTTCTCGGCCAACATTCTTCTTATCTCGGATCTAGCACATATGTCGCTTAAGATCTCTTCTTGGTCCATTCCACAAGATGAAGATATCCTCTTCATCATAGGCGTTGAGAATAACCTATCTGCAATGGATATGTCAGTAAAATAACCTGCATCTTCAGCTGTTGCCACGATCTCTTTCAATATTCTTTTCTGATTGCCTGCTCTTCGGTCCCTTATGGTACCTAACGTAACTATCACATCGGTTGCCATGAAAGCTTCAGGATCTATTCCCATATCGTGAACTACACGTTTATACACCGAATGAGCGGAATCTCCGTGTATGGTACCCATTATCGAACTTCCAGCACGACCTGTTCTCATACTCTGATAGAGTGTTTTTGCTTCGCCACCTCTTACTTCTCCAAGTATGATGGCAGATTCACCCATTCTTAGAGATACGCGTAAAGCCTCATCGGCGCGACTAACGTTATTGCCGTCCATCTTTTCATTTATAAGGAGGGATTGTACCTTGTATCCCATTTTTCTCATCTTTTTTCCAGGAAGTTCTGTTGTGTCTTCTATGGTCAATATTCTTTGAGACATAGGGAACTCGAACATAAGTGCGGAAAGCAAGGAACTCTTTCCTGCTCCTCTTGCACCACAGATAAGGAAGGTACAGCGATTATCTACGAGAAAAGAAAGAAGTCCTGCGGTTTCTGCATCTATCGTTCCATTAGCTATCAAACGTGAAAGGGTCCACGGTCTTGTAGAATGCTTTCTTACAGAAACGGAATCTCCGTTAGGGCTCATAGGATATCCTACTACCGTTGCTCGGGCGTCATGTCCATTCATATCCGTTTCTAGAACAGGTTCAGATTCGCAGAATGGAAGGCCACTGTCTCTTTTCAATACGCTTATTAAATTCAAGATCTCTTTGCGATCCACCATCAAATTGGTCCTGCAACGTTGATTAGAATTTATCCCGGATACGCCGCTCATGGTCACATGTATCCGGTTCTTGTCACAGGGTGCGTCGATATAGATGTCCTCTAACCGTTGATCAGATAGTAATACGTCAAATATCCCTAATCCTACAGTATATCGATATACCGTTTCACATAATCCGTCGATCACTTTGTCCAGGTCTATGCAATTGCTTCCATAGACGGCTTCGATGGTATCAGAAAGTCCAAGAAGTATCCCTCGTGCTTCGCTAAGGACACTTCGTCTGTCCATTCTTCCTCCACGTTCTCTATACGACGTTCTAACTTCTTCGATAGTTCTCTCGATTATAGCGTTGATAGAATCCGGGGAAGAATATTCATCTGGTGTTAGATTGTATTCTGTTTCACCATCGATAGCGGTACCTATTACTACATCAGCTCCAGGAAGTCTGTATTCTGATATGATGTCCAGATCCTTCGTTGAACCTAGAAGCCAACAGTCGGAATATATTGGTTTTATCCTCATGTTAGATGATACGATACGTTTTAGATCGGTCATCATTCCTTCAGTTCTCATCGGGATCTTTTCAGGAACTTCGTAACGTTGCGTGCTGGTAACGACATCGGAGTCGGATCTTTCTCTGAACGAAAGAGGATTTTCACACTCTTCGTACTGTATCCTTGGCATTCACCTACCTCCGTTGGAAAGTAATGAAGCTTTATCGGAAAGCTCGGATATCGATAGTTCTGCCTGGTCCAATGCCCTATATGTTTTTTGGACGCAGATATCGCATACGTTCCTGCCGGTCTTGAACGACATCAGTTTACCCCTAGCTCCTGCGAAGTCCGGGGAAGGGAACGATTCCCATGCAATTTCAATTATCTTATCACCAGAATAATTACAAGATCTACATCTTCCTTTTTTCTTAGTCCTTATGGCAGAAGAAGATTTGTCAATAAATGTTAGTTCACAAAGAATTTCAACTACTGGACCAGAGACCTCTATGTCCCGTCCGGTCCTCATTCTCACACGTTCTACACAACCATGCTTTTTCATTTCTGTGATTATACATCTGATACACTCAGCGCATGATGCATCCGGTATACGTCCGCATTCACGACAATCGATACTAAGCACATCTTCATCTATCTTCGAACGGACCTGATTTTTTTTACTTTTCCTGTTTTTAGGCTTCATATTATTTAAAGCGATAAATAACGGTATAAAAACAAGAAGTTACAGTTAGTCTTTTACCTTGGTAGATGGAATAAATTATAAATGGTAGCCATACTAGGACCCCATATGGAAATATTAGCTCCCGCAGGTTCACCCGAGGGTCTTGTCGCCGCCATAAAAGGCGGATGTAGTGCCGTGTACCTCGGAGGTAAGTCTTACGGGGCAAGGGCATTTGCCAACAATTTTACGGATCAACAATTAGAAGGCGCGGTCAATTATGCTCATGAACGTGACGTCAAAGTTTACGTTACTGTGAACACACTGATCAAAGATTCCGAAATGGACGGTGCAGTTGCGTTCATCAAATTTCTTTCTGACATAAATGTTGATGCTGTCCTGTTACAGGACATCGGACTACTAAGAAAAATAGAAGGTATAGAGATAGCCAAACACGCATCCACCCAAATGGGAATACACTCTAGAGCAGGATTAGAATGGTGTAAAGAGAACGGAATAGACAGAGCAATATTAGCACGAGAGCTTACCATAGAAGAGATCAAGATGATCATCAAAGACTCTCCTGTAGAGACCGAGGTGTTCGTACAGGGCGCCATGTGCTATGGAATGTCCGGAGGATGTCTGTTCTCAAGTATTCTCGGCGGAAGGAGCGGTAACCGGGGACAGTGTGCTCAGCCTTGTAGAAAGAAATATAAGTTCGATGAAAAAGAATCGTACATAATGAGTTGTGCTGATATCTATGGGTTAGATTATATCCCTACTTTGAAAGATATAGGTCTTACGTCCGCCAAACTTGAAGGGCGTATGAGAAGTCCTGCCTACGCATATCTTGCTTCTAAAGTATATTCTATGAAAGAGAAGGGAGAGGATGAGGAGACCATCGCCCCCACTGCGAGATTGTTGCAGACAATATTCAATCGCGGTATACGCGATGGATATTTTGGTGGAGTGAAATCTCCCGTACAGTCAACATATCCCGATAATAGAGGATATTATCTTGGTACTGCAAATATCAAAAACCGTTCATTCGTTCAATCCGATCTAGCAATGCCCTTGAACTCAAGGGACGGAATATCTATTTTCAAAGGCGACGCTAAGATCGGCGGTTTTAAGATAAGCGATACTACGAAGATCACGGCACCTTTCAAAATGCCAGATGGCGAATACGAAATATATCGAACCTACGACCCACGTATAGACGAAGTTAAGAATATCGCTAGTTCTGAGCCCTTGGTCGAGGGTAAGACCAAACGTAAATACTCTACGAAAGGAACAGTACCAGAAAAGATCAAGAGAAGCGAATCTAAAGCTGATATGTCGTTCTATGTGAATTCTATCCGCAATCTGGAAGCCGTAGTCGAATACGCCGATAGGATATATTTCGAACTCAACGACAACGTTAGCGAGGCTATGGAAATGTGTAAAAATTCTAACGTTGAATTTGTACAGATACTGCCTAGATTCGATCCTAGCGATACAGTTGTCGATTCTCCTGTGATGGTCAATAATGTCGGTCAGATGTACGCCAATAGGGGAGCTCCTAAGGTATACGGTAGTTACAACATGAACATGTTCAATTCGTTCTATCCAGAAATGATGTACCAAACAACTCTCTCAGTAGAATTGAATAAAAGTGAGATCCGCGAGATAACAGAAATTTATACTGGACGTTTAGAAGTAATGGTTTTCGGGCGTCTGGAGCTTTTAGTTACTAGGGATCCTAAAATGAGGAACGGAATGCTTCAGGATGAAAAAGAATTCCAATTCCCGATCTACAGGGACGGTCATGGTCTATCTCATCTGCTTAACTCTGCAGACCTTATGTTGCTGGATCAGTTACCGGACCTACAGAAAATGGGTATAGACTCCTTCGGTATAGATCTAAGAAAACGCCCGGCATCTCTTGCTAAACTTGTAGCTGAATCATTCGCAAAGCAGGATATCAGTAAAAAGTCAAAGATATCAGAAATGTGTGGTTCTACAACCAATGGTCACTTCAATCGAGGAGTAAACTAACTGTAACTTTAGCTTATATAATCGTATAACGCGAACTTCTGTTCATGAGGATGGACAAAAAAGGCGATATAGGTTTTATGGAGGCCATGGTGGGAGCTATGGCCGTTACCATAATTTTAGCTGCTTTCGTAGGCGTAGCAGTGTTAAAAGTCTGCGAAACGGATATCGATCCTGGAGATTTGGATATAAACATAATTGCAAATTGTATCGTAGTTTCAGATAACATGATCCAGGGGGATCTACAAGATGAACTTGAAAGTCAGGTCATCAAAGCTTGTATAAGTGGAGCTTCGATAAAATGTACGCCCGTTCCAGACAAATATGGGAAACCCACTTTGAACGGAGAATTATTTTTTAATGCTGGCACATTGGAGGGACAATTATCCACAGAAAGAAAACTTTTCTCTATCGATACTGAAAATGGGTCTGTGTTGATCAATGTGGAGGTGAAGGTATGGAAATAAAAGGTGACAAAGGTTTCACTGCGATCGTTGATGCGATGATCTTCATTGTTCTGATGACCTTGGCAGTTTCTGTAATTTATAACGTTGACGGATCTTCTGATGTAAACGATTCTCAGGATGCATCAGATATTTTACCGATGCTTTTAGAGTCTGAATTGGAGATCGATACTGAAGATGGAATTTTAAAAGTAAAGATGTACGATGGACTGGTCTGTTCAATATACGTTGACTGTGGAGCAGATGTTGCCGCGTCCAATATACTTAATTCACATTTCATGAGAAGTAACGCATACCTACTAACAATCGAACATAACGGCTATAGTTATAGCATCGGCTCAGGAGATGGTGTTCCTACTTCTTCATATTCTGAAGATCTATCTACCGAATACTACGCGGCAAAATATACTCTGGCACTTTATTGATCAGGCGCCATACTTCTCCGTGCGATTAGCAAGGTCCATGCATATAGGGATGATATCCAAACCACGTATGCGACCGATAGAACCTACAGAACATCCTGATTCGCTGAAGGTCGTAGCATTATCGACGACTATACCGTGAGTATAGATCGTGATAGGCACAGGATCTCCGCTGTGGTCCAATACAGAGCATGGGGTGCTGTGGTCTGCAGTCAACACAAGTACAAGATCACGTGGTAGATTATCTCGCAGATATCCTGCCATATCGTCTAACCTTTGTACCACTTCACATTTTAGTTTAACATTGCCATCATGCCCGCAAATGTCTGGTGCTTTGTAGTTCATAAGCACAAAATCATAATCCTTAAGCACTTCTAAGGCGAACTTAGCTTTGGCCGTGAAATCAGAATCTATGCCGCCAGTACATTCTTTAGGCGGATATTGCACATCAAGACCACATACACAACTGATCCCCTTTATCATGCCGACGCCTGCGACACAAGCAGACTTGATATTGTAGACCTGGGGAAAGGGATCGATGTTAGGGAAAGAACCTGCTCCTCTTGGAAGTAGTATATTTGCTGGCGGAAGTCCTTCTGAGATCCTGCGTTTATTGACAGGATGATCCTTAAGGATATCATAACTCATATTGACGAACTTATTCAGCACTTCTGCCGTGAACTGTGCTTCAGATGTCTTTCCTTTTGAAACAAGTATTTTCGTAAGATCGTGTGGATCTACATCAGTAATTTCAGGAGATAGGCCGGGCCCTCGTAGTAACAACGCAGCACGATGTTCGGTCCCTTCCTTTACTATTACTTCTATTCCGTCTATTTTTATTCCCTGTAGTGCGTCTATAAGATCTGAAGTATCTGGTACTTTGATCCTTCCTGCTCTGCGGTCAGTAATAACCAGTTCATCATCAGCCGAAGCAAAATTACATCTGAAAGCAACATCACCCTTCTTTCCGATAGCGCCTATTCCAGCGGCTTCAAAAGGACCGCGACCAGTGTAGACCTTACGCGGATCATATCCCAATATGGATAGATGGGCAGTATCGCTACCAGGCGTTACACCAGGTGCGATGACGTCGCAAAGGCCCGACATCCCGTTCTTGGTGAACCAGTCTAAGTTGGGGGTCTTGGTAGCTTGTAATGGAGTCATTCCGTTAAGTTCGTCGTTACCTCGATCTCCCAGGCCGTCCATTATGATTATTAATATTTTCTTTTTATGTGCAGTCATATTTATTCCAGCTTTTTCAATAGCCAGGCCATATTCTCGCCTAATTTTTTCATTGTAGATACGCCTTCTTCATCATTCTCGTAATCGCCAGGATTACGGGCAAGGCTCATATTCCAGTATGTTGAACCTGCAATGATCATCTCTTTGACCAGGAAGAAATGATTGATACTATCAAAAGTATGTACGGAACCTGCTCTTCTTACAGAGACGACGGCAGCTCCAACCTTTCTCTTAAGGGGATTGCCTTCTTTAGTACCGCATGAATAACCCACTCTATCGATAAGGATCTTAGCTTCTGCAGATAGATCTGCAAAATACGTAGGTGAACCGATCAATATTCCGTCAGATTCGACCATTTTTGCCGAATATTGATTCAACGGATCATCGTCTTGTACACACTTTCCATCCATATTCTTTTTACATTTTCCGCAAGCGTGACAAGTATGCATGTCAACGCCTCCGACCTGTACGAATTCGGTCTCTATTCCGTTCTGTTCAAGTACAGATAATACTGTCTTTAACATATGAGCTGTATTCCCGTCTTTGCGGGGACTGCAATTAAATGCTGTAACCTTCATTTTAAAATCCTACCTTCTACGTTCGGTAGATATACTCTATATTTTAATAAATGACCTTTTTGTAACTCGCCATATATTTGTACATGGAGAATAATTCGTTAATATGCCCATGGTCAAGGTGAACGGTATCAATTTTTCATATTCGGTCACTGGGTCAGGAGACCCAATGGTCCTTTTGGCTGGTTTCGGTAGCGATATGAGTTTCTGGGATGATGTTATCTCAGTCATCTCGTCTAAATTCACTGTTATTACTGTTGACAACAGAGGTTCTGGCGTCACAGAATACAATGGAAGTTTTACCATAGATGATATGGCGGACGATGTTTTTGCTCTAATAGAAAAGTTATCATTTGACAAAGTCCACATGCTCGGATGGTCAATGGGATCTCAGATAGCACAATCATTCGCTATAAGATATCCTAATAAAGTTTTAACTCTGGCACTTGTTTCTTCATATTACAAAAGACCAGAGAGATCATCATTTATGTTGAACGGTATGATCGATGCTGTAAAGGATGGCATGCCTGCAAAATATCTTAGTATTCCGTTAAAGACCATGTGTTTTCCCGAAAGATATTTTTCAGTAAAAAAGAGAAGTGTGACCGAAAACCTAAACGTAGACGTTGAAGGTCTGGCACATCAGATGTTTGCTGTAGATAGATATTCAACTGAAGATCATGTGCACAAGATCAAGGCGCATACACTTTCTATTCACGGCTCCGAAGATTATATGGTGCCGCAGGAGTTCGGAGATGCTTTAGCAGACCGAATACCGTACTGTACGATAATCAGGTTACTTGGCGAAGGCCACAACATACTACCTTCGAAATATATTGATAATTACGTATCCTTTGTACTTTCACATGACATCTGAGATCTTCTGAACTCGCGAGCAGAATCGACATTTGCGGATACTGTTTCTTTTATCTTCTTAGTACAGGGCCAGGAATCATCCATATAATCGATTAATTCCAGTATATCCACATCATCATTCACAATAGCAAGATAAACACGGCTCATGAACATAGAAACAAGATAAGGGAATTGTTTACAGACTTCAGGGCGATCTCCCCAGATCTTACATTTTTTATCCTTTCCTAGAAATACGCATGGGTTAGTACGAAGAAGCATTATCCTGCCGTCTCCTGCGATACCTACATACGAGGACATGAATTCTCCCAACGGTATATTTGCTGCTGTCGATATCCGATCTACTTCTTCAGGTAATATCGTAATAAGTTTCTGGTAACAGCATTTTCCGCATTCTTCACACTGAAAGTCGTTATGATATTTCTCGCATATTTCATACGCAAGATCAAGATCCTTTTCCATAGCGGGCGATATCTCGCCGAGGCCTTGTAGAATGTAACGCCCTCTGTATACCGCCATTTAACACCTCAGAAGTATACAAATCCGAGAATGAACCCTAACATTGAAAGTAATAATCCGACGGCTGAAAAGACAACGAGTAAATTTGCATCTTTCTTGTCAGATATACGACTTATGTTGATTGAATACCCGCCGAGTGTCAAACCTACTGCACCAAGGACGATACTTGCCACTGGCACTATCATTAGAAGTAGAGCAGAAAACACTCCGCATACAAGAGTTACATATGCAAACGTACTAGGGCTGCGTTTTTTCCTATATACGTATGGTATGTCCATTCTCCAATCGCAGCTCTCGCAGAACAGCTGTTCATCATCATTATCGGTCCCGCACTTAGGGCAAATCATGAAACATTGATTTTATCGCTGGATATAACTCTATCGGAACCCTATATCAAGGTTTTATGAAAATACATTCGGAACGACTCCTAATTGTCCCAAATCTTGTTTTATCGTTTACCAATATTAATTCATCGACATCGAACTTTTTAAAATAAGGTGATATCTCTTCTGGCATCCTGTATCGATAAGTTATATTATTTCTAGTATCTTTGCTGGATCTCATATCATCTGGGGAAAAAGATCTTATGAATATTTTGCCTTTGGATCTAAGTATGCGATAACATTCGTCAGAGAATTCTTTTAATTCGTTTTCACTTAAATGTTCTGTCAGGTGTATTGCATATATCCCGTCCATAGAATTGTCAGGAATTGGAATGTGCCAGCAATCTGAAGTTATGAAGGATGCTTTATCTCCAAGACGTTCTTTACAAGAGCTGATAGCATATTCCGAATAATCTATCCCCGTAACAGAAAAACCTAGGTCGATCAATATGGAAGATGTTTTTCCATTACCGCAGCCAGCATCTAAGATATCACTTCCTTTAGGAAATCCTAGGTCAGGAACTTTAGATGCTCCTCTCCACTTTCGAGGTTGATTCTTGTATAGCTCGTCCCAGGCCTCTCTGCTCTTCATGTGTTAATGAATCGCTAGTGCAATATAAATAAGGGGGATTAATTAGTAGAAAGTAGACGATAACCATGTTCTGGAACCATGAAGCAGAGTGTATGCCGATAGACGAACTTAAAAAATTACAGTTCGACAGCATAAAGAAACTGGTATCCGACTTGTATAATTCCAATACTTTTTACAGGCAAAAAATGGATTCTTTGAAAGTTACTCCAAACGATATAATCTCTTTGAGTGATGTTTCTAAACTTCCTTTCATGTACAAACAGGAGTTCCGAGATAATTATCCTACAAAGATGTTCAACGTCCCTAACACAGAGATCGTAAGATATCACGTTTCTTCAGGAACAACTGGTAAACCTACTTTAGTTGGGTACACTAGGAACGATCTAGATTATTGGACCGAGGCCTTAGCCCGTTCTCTTACTTCAATAGGCATCGGAGAGGAAGATACGCTACAAGTTTCATACGGATATGGACTATTTACTGGAGGCCTAGGACTTCATTATGGGGCGGAACGTGTTGGCGCTTCTGTTCTTCCAGCAAGTACTGGCAGCACCGAACGTCAGTTAGAACTTATGCAGGACCTAGGTGTTACGGTCATAGCATGCACGCCATCTTACTTCATCCATATGATGGAAGTTGCAGACAAACTCGGTATAGATTTCCGTAAGGATACCAAGCTTAGAAAAGCAGTATTAGGCGCTGAACCTTGGACAGAGGGTATGAGAGATAGGATAGAGGAGTTCTCAGGGGTCAAAGCTTACGACATTTACGGTACCAGTGAACTAGCAGGACCAATGTTCACTGAATGTGAAAAGCGTGACGGGATACACATAAGCGGAGATCTTGCTTATGTGGAAACCATCGATCCCATAAGCGGAGACGTGCTAAAACCAGGCGAACAGGGCGAGTTAGTAATAACGATGCTTAAAAAAGATGCTTTCCCTCTTGTTAGATATAGAATTAGCGATATATCTGTTGTTTGTGAGGACGTTTGCGAATGTGGACGTACATCACCACGTATATCCAGGATATCTGGACGTTCTGATGACATGTTGATCATTCGCGGTATCAATGTTTTCCCGTCACAGGTGGAATATGCACTTATGCAGGTTCCTGAGGTTGGCAATCAATACATGATATTAGTCACTCGGAAAGGTCCCATGGACAGTATGGTCGTTCAGGTGGAGATCAAACCTGAATCTTTCAGTGATAAAATGGAAGATATGCTTACGCTAAGGTCACATATAGAAACAGAACTTAAAAAATATCTCAACCTCGGTGTACATGTGGAACTTAAAGCCCCAGGGGAACTTCCGAGGTTCGACGGTAAAGCATCCAGAGTAATAGATAAGAGGTCATTATAATGTCAGAAGATAACGTAATCATTCAGCTTTCAATTTTTGTGAACAATGAACCAGGGCGCCTTGCGTCAATCGCCAAGACCCTCAAGAGCTGTAAGGTCAACATGAAGGCGTTCAATCTTGCAGAGTCGGCCGAGTTCGGAATACTTAGAGCAATTGTCGACGATCCTGAAAAATCTTTTGAGCTTATAAAAAGTCAAGGTATAATAGTCAAAAAGACCCAGGTGATCGGAATAGTTATCGATAACACCCCTGGTTCACTTTTCGATGCAGCAGATGTCTGTGGACGCGAGGGCATCAACATAGAGTACGGCTATGCATACGCCGGAAAGAACCTATCTGCATTCTTCATTCGTGTCGATGATCCCGTCCGTGCTGTTGAAGCATTAAAGAAGGCCGGAGTCAAACTAGTAAAAGGTGCGGATATCTGATGAGTAATCTTAACGTAGCGGTCTTAGGCGCAAAAGAAGTTGCCGAAGAGATCGGAAAGAAAGGAACTGTGACTGATGTAACTTTTTTTGAATTAAAAAAAGGAAATGATTCAGTAACTCTTATAGAACCAACAAAATATCCTGATAAACTTACGTCACTTTTCTATTCTGTAGAAATGTCCGAGTTCGTTATATTGGTGGTAGACAAGATCGATTCGCATCTTGGCGAAACTATAGTTATGGCCAATTGTGCAGGCATAACTAAAGGATGGATCATACTTAGAAATTATATTCAGCCGGATCAGATCAAGCCACTTATAACTGATACATGCCTTGAAAATTACGAGTTCAAAGAGTACGATCCTAACGCGATGAGAGAACAGCTTCTAGCACTCGCTTCAGAACAGAACAGGGAGCCTGGTGAAGGAACATGTGGCTCTTGTCCTGTTGACAGTCATTTCAACGTAAAAGGCGTTGGTACAGTGGTCTTAGGATCCGTGGCGGACGGATATTTCCGCAAACATGATAAGATGACAATCTTACCGCTCAAAAAAGAGATAGTTATCAAATCTATTCAGAAACACGATCTGGATTCTCCTGATGCTGTGAAAGGCGATCACGTGGGTCTGGCACTGAGAGGCATCGAGTCTGACGATCTTGATCGAGGTTTTGTTCTCACCACTGATAAAAGTGTTACTATGACCCGTAAATTCACAGGTAAAGTGAATTTGGTCAAATATTGGAAAAACCCTTTGAAAGACGGTATGGTCATGCATCTGGGACATTGGATGCAAATGATCCCTTGTCGTATTTCTATCTCAGGAGAAGACGTCATATTAGATCTAGAAACCGATCTGATCTACAAACCTGGCGGTAAAGCAAAACTGATGTATCTAGAAGGCGGAAAATTAAGAGTAGTGGGTACTGTTAATCTATGATTTGTGCTTTTGACCTAAAATTATAAGTCATAGTTCAATATTCATGGAGTTATCGTGCTAATTAATAGCACGGAGGCGCGTATCGAATGGCATACTGGAACGAAGAATTGGAAACCAAGCCGAAAGAAGAATTACAAGAGATGCAGCTTAGCTTACTAAGAAAAGAGCTACGCATAATGTATGATTCTTCCGAATTTATACGCGACCGTATGAAGGCCGTCGATCTTCTTCCAGAGGACATTGACAGTTTTGAGGCTTTTAGAAAAATGCCATTCATGCATAAGTCCGATCTAAGAGATAATTATCCAGACAAACTTTTCGTTAGGTCATATCAGGATCTGGCACGTGTTCATGTTTCATCTGGGACCACTGGGAATCCTACAATTGTAGGTTACACTCAAAAGGATTTAGATGACTGGGCTGAATCACTTAACAGAGGGATGACCTCTTTTGGAATGAACAAAGACGATATGTTACAGAATTTCCACGGTTATGGCCTATTCACTGGTGGACTTGGAGTTCACTACGCAGCAGAACGCATGGGCGTTACTGTTCTTCCCATAGGTACAGGTAATACTGAAAGACAGATCAAAATGATGCAGGATCTTCCTATCACTGCGTTTGCTGGCACTCCTTCATACATGTTCCATATAGCTGACGTGTGCGATAAGAAAAATGTAGATATAAGAAGGGACACAAAAGTAAAATATGCCATCGCGGGAGGAGAACCTTGGTCAGAAAGTATGAGGCAGAAGCTTCAGGAAAGGACTGGGATAAAAGTCCATAACTGCTATGGCGCCAGTGAATTTTACGGACCTATGTTCCTTGAGTGTGAGAAACAATCCGGTCTTCATATCTGGGCCGATCTTGCTTACATAGAGATACTTGATGAGAACGGAGAACCTTGTGCCGATGGCGAGAGGGGGGAGATGGTCGTAACAATGCTCAAAAAAGAAGCATTCCCATTGATCCGTTACAAGATCGGAGATATATCCGCTATAACATGGGAAAAATGTGAGTGTGGGCGTACCCATCCTAGACTTATGCGCATTTCCGGACGTACGGATGATATGCTTATCGTACGTGGCGTTAACGTCTTCCCTTCACAGATCGAAGGCGTAATAGGCGAATTTGATTTCCTTGCGCCTTTCTATAAGATCACGCTGACAAATGAGAATTTCATGGACAATATGATCGTCGAAGTAGAGATCACTGAGGACGCATTGACGGAAGACACAGTCTCAATAGACCGTATGACTCGTTCTGTATCAACTCGTCTGAAAGATATTCTTAACATATCAGCGACAATTCGTATTGTATTGCCTGGCACTCTTGAAAGATTCGAAGGAAAGGCAAAACACGTTAACGATATGCGTAAATACGAATGATCATCCTGTGATACGCGCAATGAAGTCTTTCATCTTCTCTACGTATAGAGGTCTGTTTATCTCGTCCTTATCTGCATAGGGCACAGCGAAAGAGGAAAGATAGGTCATATGATAATATTCGCACATGTCCAACATACCTGCCACAGCATAAGATCCGACGAACTCATCATCGCCCATGGTCATCACCAAAGCAACTTTTTTGCCATTCATAGAATCATACGTGCAGTGAAGACGTTCCAAAAATGCCTTCGTGCATGCAGTGAACTGCCACATATAGATGGGGCTGGCTATTATCAATAATTCTGATTCTTTAATGATAGGATAAATATCGTCCATGTCATCATCGATAGCACATTCACCATCGTTACCCTCTTGTTCACAAACACCGCAGTTACTGCAACCGCTAATTTCTTTATCGAACAGGGTTACAACGTTTACATCGCATCCAACACTTTCTAATCCGGGAATTAGATTTTTAATAACCTCGGAGGTGTATCCGTTCTCCCTTGGAGTTCCACTAAGAATAGTTACTTTCATATTTTCCCAAAAACAAAATAATCGTCTGTATTGATAATATTTCGTAATCATTCCGAGCTGATGATCACACCGTTCTTTGAAACGATATGAATGCTAAGAGGAATATTTTTACCACTTTTCACAAGAGCATTTTTTACAGCGTTGGTCATTCCGCCGCAGCATGGAACTTCCATCCTCACAAGCGTTATAGATCTGATATCGTTGTTCTTAAAGATCTCAGATAGTTTATCGCTATAATCTGTAGAATCAAGTTTAGGGCATCCTACCAGTGTTATGCGACCTTTGATAAACCTCTCATGAAAATCTTTCATTGCGAACGCGGTACAATCGCCTGCTATAAGCAGATGGCTGCCATTGAACCATGGAGCGTTCACAGGGGCTAATTTGATCTGTACCGGCCACTGGGATAGTTCTCCTCCTTTTGATGTATCATTATCAAAAGATATCATCGCATGTCTATCAGCACAGTCGCATGGGACATTCTGTTCAAGATTCTCTACGAATGCAGGTGCTTCCCTCATTTCAAAGGATATGGCGTCCTCAGGACAAGCAGGAAGACAGTTACCTAGTCCGTCACAGTAATCTTCGCGAACAAGCTTAGCTTTGCCGTCTACAAGTGCCAGCGCACCCTCTTGACAGGCATCTACGCATAATCCGCATCCTATACACTTCTCTTCATCGATCTTGATCATCTGTCTCTTCATGAACTTTAATCGCTTGAAGAGTATACATATATTAAGTATGCAGAAAGAAACCTTGTAGAATGGTGCGGGGGATGGGATTCGAACCCATGAATCACTAAGAACAGGATCCTAAGTCCTGCGCCGTTGACCTGGCTTGGCAACCCCCGCTTAAGATGGTGTATATCCGACCTGTTCTTATTATTTGTCATTAGTTACCTATTTTAATAAAGCGTTTGCATTACACTCTATATAAGAGGTTGAAAATGACAGACATATTGGCAAAAGATGGAAAATACCTACTTCTGGGTAACGAGGCCATCACAAGAGGCTTGTTCGAAGCGGGAGTGAAGTGTTCCTCTACATATCCTGGAACACCTTCTTCCGAGATCGGTAATATTCTTGAGGTCGAAGCTAAACGAGGTGGTATGTACTTCGAGTTCTCCACCAACGAAAAGACTGCATTAGAGGTTGCGGCAGCGGCTGCATCCTCTGGAGTTCGATCTTTTACGTTCATGAAACACGTAGGACTTAACGTAGCAGCGGACCCGATGATGACACTGGCATATTCTGGAGTTAGGGCTGGTATGCTCATCATGACTGCTGACGACCCCTCATGTCATAGTTCTCAGAACGAACAAGATAATCGTACGTATGCTACACTTTCACTTTTGCCTATGGTCGAACCTTCGACCCCAGCTGAAGCGAAAGATCTTATCGCAAAAGCATACGAGATATCTGAAGCTTTGGAACTCCCCGTAATATACCGTACTACAACAAGGGTAAACCATGCTCGCGGTCCGGTTGTGTTCGGACCTGTGGTAGATACACCTGGGAAAGGACATTTTATCAAAGACGACCCTAAGTTCGTTAATATCCCTGCATATTCTAAGCCTAACAGAGTAAGACTTTTAGAAAAGCTTGCAAAGGCTCAGGAACTTTCTGAAACATCCAGTTTGAACTTTGTCGAAGGAACGGGAGAAGTAGGAATAATAACATCCGGCGTCTCATACACATACGTAAAAGAGTTCATTGAAGGCGCAGCTATCCTTAAACTAGGATTTACTGCACCTCTTCCTGAGAGAATGATCGCTAATTTCATAAAAGATAAGAAAGCGGTCATCGTCGTAGAAGAACTTGAGCCTTATCTTGAGGACTCCGTACTGCGTATATCTGCGCAGAATCTCTTAACGGTACCAATATACGGAAAGAGAAGTGGACATTTCCCCAGAGAGTGGGAATACTCGCCGGACACCCTTACTGCTATAGCAAGTCTAGTAAAAGTTCAGCATTTTAAAAATCCTCTTTCAAAGGCTAATATCACATTGCCAGGAAGACCTCCGACACTTTGTGCTGGATGTCCTCATCGAGGTACCTTTGCCGCGGTAAAGCGTTCCGTCAAAGGTAAAGAAGTCGTTTACTGCTCGGATATAGGATGTTATACTCTTGGTTTACAGGCACCTTTCCATGCTGCAGATTTCATAATATGTATGGGGGGAGGCGCTGGAGCCGCAGGAGGGTTTGCACAAACTACGGATCAGATGCCTATCGCTTTCATCGGCGATTCGACATTCTTCCATTCTGGAGTTCAACCTTTGGTATCCGCTTTGTTCAATGATCATAAGATAAAGATGATCATCATGGATAATCGCACTACCGCCATGACCGGCCATCAACCCAATCCGGGTACAGGAAGGAATTTTGGTGGAATAAAGACGGATCCTATCGATATAGAGGCCATTGTTAGAGGTATCGGCGTGAAATCAGTCAGTACCGCAGATCCGTATGACGTTAAGGCCATGCAGAAAGCCGTTAAAGAAGCAATAGACTTTGACGGTGTCGCTGTAGTAGTAGCTAAACGTGCTTGTCCTCTGGATCTTAAAAGATTAAAGATGCTGGACGTTAAGATATGCGAAGTAGATCGTTCAAAATGCGTCAAATGTTATACTTGTCTCAAAACGATCGCTTGCCCTGCGCTTATTAAGGCCAAGGATGGCTCCATTCTCGTTGATGCGGTACAATGTATCGGTTGTGGAATGTGTGCCAACGTATGTCCAAAAGATGCCTTGGAGGTGAAGCAATGAAATATACTGTTCAGATCGTCGGGGTCGGCGGACAAGGTGTTCTGTTAGCGTCTATGGTAATAGGAAATGCGGCCATGAAGAAAGGTTTCGACGTGGCTATGAGCGAGGTACACGGAATGGCTCAGAGAGGAGGGAGCGTCCTTTCTACCGTTCGGTTCGGTGACGATATAATTAGTCCATTGGAATCCATCGGAGGAGCAGATCTACTTATGGGCTTTGAACCTGCAGAAACTTGCAGGAATCTTAAGCTTTGTAATAAAGACACTGCGATCCTAATGAACTTGAATCCTGTGCTCCCTTCAGCAGTTGCTGCAGGTTTTGATACGTATCCAGATGTAGATGATATCGTTGAAGCTGTTAAGAGCATAACTTCTAATCTCATCACCATCGACGCTACTGAACTAGCTGTAAAGGCTGGTAAAGCAGTAACTGCCAATGCAGTGATAATCGGTGCGGTAGCTGCAGCCAAAGGATTTCCCATCGAGAAAGAGGTCCTTCTAGAAACACTTCTTGAAACGGTGCCTAAAAAGTTCGCTGACATAAATAGGAAAGCTTTCGAGCTAGGTTTTGATTACTACATATCGAAAGAAACAAAACAATAAAAATAAACAGGGCCTCGGAGGCGAGCCCTGTTTTAAATTTCTTAATTATAATTTATACGAACATGCCTGCTGGTATGGATCCAGCATTCCTGTCGCCAACCCCATCTTCCGAGGGAAGGATCTTTTTGATACCTTCTGCAAAGGTCTCGACGATCAGGTCTACCTTTCTCATAACATAGCTTTCTATGCTTTCATTTACAGCATCAAATGCTTCTGTTACCGTCATGTCAGAGAACTTCTCGAATATCATATCGTTCTCTACCGCGATAGTACCAGGACATACAGATCTTAATGATCTAAGGCCATCTCCTGCGGCCATACCCCTTCCTTCTATGGATAAAGGCCTTATTGCAATTGCCATTGTTATAATGTCAAGTCCTTGTGCTATCTCAGCAACGATAGCGGCGGCCCCTGAACCGGTACCTCCGCCCATACCTGCAACGATAACGGCGATATCATGACCTCTAAGAGCATCTCTGATCTCGTCAGAGTGTATCTTAGCACATTTCTTACCAAGGACCGCATCCCCTCCGGTGCCTACACCTTTGGTTATGTCCTTGCATATTAAAATTTTATAATCAGCGTGAGTATTCTCAAGAGATCCTCGATCGGTATTGATCGCAATAACATCAACCGGTAGAAGGTCGTCTGTGAACTTTCCAACGACGTTACATCCAGCTCCTCCTACGCCTATCACCGCTATACGCGGTTCAACCGTGACTTCCACGTCGTTAGTATTGATCGTTATCATATGTGCATCCCCTTTAAATTAAATAATTTAGAGTGCGCCCGACGGACAAGTCCCATCCCTCCGTCGGGGGCATCTCTCTTCCCATCCCTTCTTCATTTCATTTTTGAAGTCATCTGAGCGGTCCTGAATGCGTTAGTGGCCGATTCTTTCTTGGCCTCATCCGTGACGAGCTCTTTTAGAACGCATGTTCTTACGAACTCTTCTTCATTAAGGCAGATCCCATCGTCCTTAAGCAAAGATAGTGCGTTCAACTGTACTTCGGAAAAGCGGACGAAGATTCCGTTTTCCTCCCTGCGTTCGTCCACGTCGGGTGCATCTCCGACAACGTACGCACGAATTGCAGCTCGAATGAGATTAGAACGTGATCCAACATTAGGATTCTCAGCAACGAAATCATCCACTAACTGGAGTTCTTCCGGTCCCATCCTGAGTGTGACCTTTGTGTCTTCAACCATTCATATCATCCTCGCTACAGAGCTTGTAGAGTCCCATCCCTTCGGCTCTAGTTAATAATGTAAGACAGGCTATTTAATACTGTCGGATTTTGTCCTACATTGTCCTACAAAGATAAAAGACGAAAAAAGAAAATTGTCTGGTCTATATCTTTCTTTGAATCCACATCTATAGAATACTATATAATTAGGGTGTACTTCTTAAAGAAAGCATCGGGTAGTGTAAATGGATCGCGACTATACTGATATAGAAAAGAAATGGCAGGCCGAATGGTCACAAGCTGGAATTGATACAGCATCAAGGGACGACCGGCCCAAATTCATGATAATCTTTGCATACCCAGGAGTTACTGGGTATCTTCATGTCGGTCATCTACGTGGTTATACGTATGCTGACGCAATAGGAAGATATAAGCGGATGATGGGTTACAATGTAATGTTCCCAGTTGGTACTCATGCCACTGGTAATGGGGCAATAAGCCTTGCAACCCGCATAAAGAGAAAGGATCCTGACACAGTCAAATATATGAAGGACAACGGTTGCACCGATGAACAGCTCAAAGACCTGATAGAACCAATGGCCATTGTAGATTTCTTTAATGAAATTTACGTTAATGATTACTGGAAGAGATTCGGATTCCTTGCAGATTGGCGCAGGTTCACGTGTACACTCAATCCTGACTATGGGAAATTCATAGAATGGCAGTTCAAGAAACTTATGGAAGCCGATCTGCTCATACAGAAGCCATATTATTCTCCATATTGTTCGAATTGTGGACCAGTGGCGATAGATGCTTCTGAGACCGATATATCAAAAGGTGGCAACGCCGAGGTCCAAGAATATACTCTTCTAAAATTTGATTTTGGAGAGATGAAGCTTATTGCTGCTACACTTAGGCCAGAAACGGTCTATGGACAAGTATGTTTCTGGATCAACCCAGACACCGAATATGTAAAAATGAGACATAATGACGAGACGTGGATAGTATCCAGTCCCGCTGTTGATAAGTTAGATATGCAGTTCGACGATATAGAAAAGATCGGCACCATCCAAGGAAGAGATATGGTCGGATGGACTTGTAAAGCCCCTATGGTCGGACGTATAATCACTATATTACCGGCAACATTCGCTGATCCGGAAGTCGGTACAGGAATGGTAACATCCGTTCCTTCTGATTCACCTGACGATTATATCAATTTAAAATACATCAAAGAACACCCAGAAGAGTACAAAAAATATGGTATCGATGAACGTACATTGGCTTCCATCGATCCAATATCTATTATCAAGATCTCTGGATACGGGGACCTTCCTGCGAAGGACATCATCGAAGAGCTTGGGATCACTAGTACAGATGATCCTAAACTCGAAGAGGCTAAGAAAAAGATCTACAAGGATGGCTTTCACTCTGGAATAATGGGTGACGCCTGCGGCCCATACGCAGGGATGCGGGTCGAAGAAGCTAAAGAACAGATCAAGCAAGCGATGCTTAAGTCCGGTGAGGCCGAGATATTACATGATCTTTCGGAAGAGGTCGTCTGCAGATGTGGAGAGACCGTACACGTAAAGAGGATCGATGACCAATGGTTCATCAACTATGGTAATAAGGATTTGACAGAAAAAACTTCTGAACACTGTAAGGACATGAACATCTATCCGCCAGAATATCAATCTAACGTGCACAGCACACTTGACTGGTTCAGGGAACGTGCATGTGCCAGACAAGGTAACTGGCTTGGAACAAAGTTCCCATTCGATAACAAATGGATCATAGAAGCCATCTCAGATTCTACTCTGTATCCGATATACTATACTATATCGCTGTACGCTAACAGCGGTAACATCAAACCTGAGAACATGACCGAGGCATTCTTCGATTACATTATACTAGGTAAAGGGGACGTAGACGAAGTTTCAAAAGAAACCGAGATCAGTCCAACACTGCTTAACAACATTCGGGGTGATGTTGCTTACTGGTATCCTCTAGACATTAATTTAGGAGGGAAGGAACACATGACCGTGCACTTCCCGGTGTTCTTGTTCAATCATATGGCTATACTTCCTCCGGTGATGCAACCTCAGGGGATCATTGTTAACTGGTACATCACCGGCAAGAAATCCAAAATTTCCAAATCAAAGGGAGGGGCCCAACCTATTGCTGGTGCCGTAGAAGAATTTGGTGTGGATGCGATGCGCCTTTACTATGCTCACGTTGCATCTATGTTCATCGATGTAGAATGGAACGAGGAATTTGTATTCTCGTACAAACAGAGACTCGAGAGAATATTCACATTTATCGAGGAATTAGTACAAACATCAGGGTCGCAGAGCGGCATAGACCGATGGTTGTATTCAAGATTCCAAACACACACATCCAGCATACGTAATTCTATGGATAAATATGATCTTAGACAGATGGCTACCGCAGCTTACTACGAGATATATAACGATCTTAAGTGGTATATCAGACGAGGCGGGTCCGACGAATCTACGATCAAGGATGCCCTTAAAGTCTGGATACAGAGCATGATGCCGATAACTCCGCATATTGCAGAAGAGCTTTGGGCCATGGCCGGATTCGAAGGACTTGTTTCTTCTTCACTTTATCCGGAGCCACAAGGCAACGACGTTACTGCAGAGTACGGAGAGAATTTGATACGGTCCACAATATCGGATGTAGCACAGATCCGAAAAGTCGCATCTATCGAAGCTTCAATGATATGCATATACACCTCGCCGTCATGGAAACGTAAGGTCTACTCTATCGCAGCGGAAATACTGGAATCCGGTAACGAACTTACCATACCAGCACTTACGAAAGGATCTATGACCGATCCTGAAATAAGAAGTAATGGTAAAGCCGCATCTGAACTATCTAAAAAAGTAGCTACGGACATGATCCGCGAGAGTTCCGTAAAGATACGTATGTACGCAGAAACTAACGAATATTCTATCATGCGCGATGCATCGGATTTCTTGAAGAACGAAATTGGATTACCTGTATCTGTATTCAGTGCTGATGATTCATCTAAGTACGACCCGATGGGAAAATCCGCTGCAGCTATACCAGGAAGGCCGGCGATATATCTGGAGTGATCAATACCATCTCTCGAACATATCGTTCTCGATGCCTGCGGCATCCATTGTCTTACCTACTACAAAGTCAATGATATCGTCTACACTTTGAGGTTTGGAATAGAATCCCGGATTAGCATCAAGTATAACTGCTCCACAACGTGCTAGTTTTAGCTCGTTCTCTAGCATTATCTGACTTTTTGGGGTTTCTCTTACTACGAGTACAAGCTTTTGCCTTTCTTTCATACGAACGCTTGCCGCACGTGAAATAAGGGTATCAGCGATACCGTTAGCAAATTTTCCAATGGAAGATTCACTACAAGGTGTAACGAACATACAGTCGTACCTGTAACTGCCAGAGGAAATAGGTGAGAATAGATCATTATCGTCGTAAACTTCGTCTGCCATCGCATATACTTCGTCCAACGAATAACCGGTCTCATGGGTTAGAATGTTTTTTGCAGCCTCTGATACAACAAGGATTTTCTTTCCAGGTAAATTTTGTAATAAGCGTATTCCATATATACTGCCAGATGCGCCACCGATGGCAACAACGAATTTCATACACCTGCTATATCAACTCAATAGTAATAATTGACGGTCAGTATAATGCAGAATTTATAGCAAGTTCGGAAAGGTCCATTGCGTATTCTGCGATACGTCTCAAACTTCCAGATATAACGCTGGCAGCCACACTAGCATTCTGATCTAACATCGCAGAGTTCCTTGAGAATACTTCTATCCGTTCAACCAAAAGTTCGCTGTCATTGATACACTTGTTAGCAAGGATCATGTCTTTGTTCTGTATATTGACGACTGCAGATGAAACACGATTATTGGCTTCCCTACCAATAGAAACAACTTCAAGAATGATCTCTGAAGTGCCTGGTTCTACCATCAGTACATCAAGGTTCTTCGCAATAAGCAAAGCGTGGTCACCTATACGTTCAAGTGCCCTGCTGGCGATACTGCTTCGGGTTATTTCAGAAAGATTAGAACCTATTTTACTTGCAAGAGATATTTCCTTTTGGAATATGTTAACCTGACGTGAGATCAGCCAATCTATTCTATCTATTTCTTTATCTTTCTCAACAAGGCCTTCATAGATGTTCTTTTTTCTAGCTTCCACGTCATCTAAGATATCAGTAAGAAGATTTTTGATAAGTACGCGCATGCGTTCTAATGATTTTGAAGGACGCATTTCGCTTTGGTCTACTAGATCCTTTATGAGAATGCGATTTTCACTCTCGTCCATTATCTCAAGACCGATCGCGGTCTGTGTGAATGCAGAAGCTACTCCTGCGACAAGACTGGATATCTGTCCTGATGATTTGAGCTCTATAGCACTGTGACCTGCTATGTAAGAACCCACCAACAGCCTGTAGAGGTATTGACGGTCGTTGATAAGATCCACATCAATAGTCTTAACAGTACGTTCTGCGGACTTCTGGACACCTTGTGGATAGATGGTTATGCTTCCATCTGGCTGTGGCTGGAGACTTACGGAATCATTCTTCTGTAATCCTACAGAATCCGCCCAGTCCTTTGGCAATGTGACCATAAAGGATGATCCGCCAGTAATCTGTATTCTTCTTATATCCACAGTAATTATAAAGATTCAATTAGATTTAAGCCTATCTGTATTAGTATGTATTATCTTATTGAAATATATAGGACATTCAATATAGTTCTATTAGATATCATACAATTAATGTCGTCAATTCCTTCGAAGATCGAGATATATGTATTTCCTTCGTTGGAGGTACCCACACACATCAGAAAACAGTTTAAAACAGTTCATTTAACTAATTTATATATCTAATATATATCTTACTTAAGAGATATATCAATATGTATAGGAACATATAGTCAATCGGCGAGGTATATATGCAATCTATGAATCCTACTATCTGAGGAGTTTACCTTGGAAATAAAAACAATAGCTTGGGTCGTAGT
>CAYIZM010000006.1:0-28097 GCA_964368015.1 uncultured Methanomassiliicoccales archaeon | reverse complement strand
CCACCGCCGATTCGGCCATGTCCCCTGAGAGGGCCCTACATGCTGGAAGAGCTGTGGGAACCAATTACAATAGAGTCACGGTCAGCATGGACCTAAGCAAAAATAGCAGGATGATACGGGACGCTTTCGTATCCGGTCTACTTTCTGTAGGAGCTAACGTTTTTGATGCAGGATATGTGCCTGCTCCTACTGCAGCATTAGCTGCCGTACGATCTGATTGTTGTGCTACGATCGGGGAACCAAATATATACGGAGTGATGAGCAGCATATCTCTACGCAACTCAGATGGATCCATATTCAACGATCCTCAGATCAGAGATCTCGAAAAATATAGTCCGAGCGCACCGCTTCCCGGTTATGAGTCCATACGCGCCATAAAGGGATGCGATACTGTCATTGAAGATTATCTCAAAAAATTTGTTGACGTATGTGGTGATGTGGATTGTCCTGTCGTCATTGATTGCGGATGCGGTAGTACGTCCTTAGTAGCGCCCCAGGCCTTGGCCGCTGTAGGTGCCGACGTAATGAGTTTGAATTCGCATCCAGACCGAAATCATTCCCCGAGATTTCCCGGTATAGAGCCTTCCGAAGCAAAGGACGTGCAGTCCTCAGTGGAATCTATGCCTGGAAGCATTGGGATACTCCTGAACGGAGATGGAACTCGAGTTGCACTTATCGACGAGACCGCTAGATACGTTACAGGGAGTCGGATGCTTGCACTTTTAGTCAAATTCATCGAACCTGAAAAATTAGTGGTTCCTGTTGATATGTCCTCAGGTGTGGATCTGGCCTTTTGGGGCGATTCTCTTAAGAGCGATAAACGGGAGATAATCAGATGCGAGCCCAATTCAATTTCTTTAGCGAATATCATGAGAGAAGAAAAAGCTGATTTTGGAGCCCTCAGTAACGGCACCGTTATATTACCAGGCATGACAAAATGTCCCGATGGTATGTTCGCAGCCGCCATGTTAGCCAAATATGCAGGCACTAACAGTCTGAGCAGAACACTTGACGGCATGCCAACATATCACACGGACGAAATGAAGATCCACTGTACGGGAAGCATGGAAGCCCTAGGACGTAAGATAACCAATTCCATCGACGAATTGGATTACTTAGAATATGTGCACTCTAAAGGTTGGCGTGTCGATATGGAGAACGGTTGGTTCCTATTGAACTATCCTGATCTGGACGGAATAATGAAGATCCAGATCGAATCAGACGACAAAGCTTACGCTGTAGGATTATTAGAACTGGCTAAAGATATCGTCAACAATAGTCTTAGGAGTCAGTGAACAGTTCCAGATCCAATACCGCCCCACTAGAATTGTACGCTTTCCAGCTGTTACGATCGAAGGGCATACACGTGATGATGTGTACCCCGCCGTAATTAGCAAAATACTGAAGGTCGGCATCTGAAGGCTCGTTAGAATAACTAGGATGTGAATGTACCGTACCGACCAAACTGAAATCCACAGGGGCCATCCATTCGTTCATAAAACTGTGGGATTCACCGTAAATGGTACCTGGTACAAAGATCAGTTCCGATATTACTCCTTCGTCTGCTCTTAGCATAGATAGGAACTCGTCCGGATATGTTGATCTAGCTGCTTCGTTGAATGTGTCTATCAGCTCCACATCGATCCCATGTATCTTTTTCATATTGCGTTCACCAGCTTTTCCCTCACGTGGGAATAGAAGTCCTTATTGAGTTTTATGAAATGAGCGTAGTCCTCGGCCATAGAGAATTCTGCATAGGTTCCGCCAGCCATCTCGTATTCGTGTTGACCGTCTATCACGATCAAGCATCCTTTGTCCATTACTGCCTCGATAGTTATCTTAGCGGTCGATGGGACCACGAAAGGCCGGGATGTAAATTTGAAGGCGGCCATCGGAACTATTAGGAATGCTTCTACTCCAGGATCCGTGATCGGTGCTCCGAGGCTCATCGCGTAACATGTTGAACCTGTCGTTGTAGAAACTATTACGCCATCGGCCCGTACTTCCGCGGCCAAATGTTCGTTGACGTATATCTTGAACTGTCTTATCTTTGCAACTGAATCGGTATGCACCACAGCCTCGTTGACGGCCTCAGTAAGATAACCTCCTTCGTGCCATGTTCTAAGCTTAGCTCTATTCTCGACCGTATATTCGCCACGTCTAAGGCAAGCAACACTTTCCTCGATCTCATCCGGCTCGATCTCGGCCAAGAAACCTACCCCGCCGGCGTTGATCCCTATAACGGCGGCCTTAGTGTGCTGGAACGCCCTTAGCAACGTTCCGTCGCCTCCGACCACAATGACTATGTCAGCTTCGATGTCATCAAGAGGTAGCCCTTCCATTCCCATAAGTTTGGCCGCAGACGTATCTAAAGTTACATTCTCGCCTTTCAGTGCTTCATATGTCCTACGAACATAATCCGCAGCCTTAGGAATATTCTCGTTAGCATATATCGCATAGCGAGCGGAACCGTACTGTTCTACGTAAGGTCGCATAACATGATCGAATACCTCTTTACAGGAACATGCGACAAAACTTGAATGTGCTCTATTGTCAAGAGGCATATCTAGAACGTTACCTCCGAGATCGAATACCTCGCCTCCAGCTTCTCTGAGGATCAGTGAACTTGCTGCTATGTCAACGGTACGGACTCCACGGCTGTAATGCACAGTATTCATGTAGTAAAGGTCAGCACTTCCCATGGCCAGTAAAGACATTTCCAAAGATGCACACCCCATTGAACGAGAGGTCTTTATGTTCTTGGCCATAGCAAAAGCGTCGTCCGGCGCCGCGTTACCCATGTATATTAATCCGAAGAGACTTGAGAAATCAGGTTTTCTTACGTGAATTTTTCTCCCATCGCAATATGCGCCTTCACCCTTGAACGCCCAGAATTCATTGCCTGTAGCAAGGTTACGGATGAACGCAGTATGCATACCGCATAGTGAACCAGTACCCACGGCCATAGAAACCGAATAGAAGGGTATCTCGGCGATAGAATTGCTCGTGCCGTCCACAGGATCCAGTACGAGGACTTCGGATCCGCCGTTATCAACGAATCCTATCTCTTCGCTAAGAACGTTAATTGAAAGATTATGATATTCTATGTATCTAAGAACAGCATTCTCAGCTATCTTGTCGATCTCCGATGTAGGTGTGCCATCGTCACCAATGCACACTTCATTACCTCTGTCGCAGGGTTCAGGAATCAGCGCTATTGCTTCCTCTACGGCGTCAGCTATCTCACGGAGGGTCTTCAGGTCCATATCACCTTATTGGCATACCGTCCTATTTAGGGTTTGCAATGTACGGCACAGGTATTTCTAAAACGATGACATTGACAGACATATGAAAAACATAGATGGCATGCCAGGCGTTTTTACCGAGAGAGGCAATCTTTACACTCTATCCTTATGTCCTGGTAAACGCATCTACGGCGAACGTCTAGTGACCTTTGAAGAACGAGAATATAGAGACTGGTCCCCTAGACGGAGTAAACTTTCCGCTTATCTGACCAATGGAGGAAAATTCTTTCCCTTCGAAGAAAACAGCAATGTCCTTTATCTTGGTGCTTCGAGCGGTACGACTGCGTCACATATAGCAGACGTATGCCACAAGGGAGCTTTGATATGTGTGGAGATATCCCCCCGTATGTTCCGGGATCTGGTAACAGTATGTGAAACGAGAAAGAACATGATGCCTATTCTTGGTGACGCAACGAAACCTGACGATTATAAGTTCGTATCGAACGCGATCGATATAGTATACCAGGATGTGGCGCAAAAACATCAAGCCGAGATGATCGCCGATAACGTTGATGCTATCGGGGCGAAATATGGAATGATCGCCATAAAATCTAGATCGGAAGACGTTACAGCATCTCCAGAACGTATTTTTAAGGAATCTGAACAAGTCTTAAGGAACAGAGGATACAAAATATTGGACTCGTTGAAATTAGATCCGTATGAAAAGGATCACTCAATGATCGTTTTTGAGGTGTGAACTTGCAAACCGTTTACACTGTAGCGTTCAGAGACGGAAAATTCTTAATGGTGTTCAACAACAAAAGAGGGGGCTGGGAGATGCCAGGTGGTAAAATGGAGGATGGAGAGGACATCGTTAAAGCTGCTAAGAGAGAATACGCAGAGGAAGCTGGATACGATGTCGATATCCTTTCAGTTCGCGACCTAGGATACTGTTGGGTGTGTGCGGCGGAACTAGGTGAAAGGATCGGCGGATGTGAAATGGAAAGTAGACTCTTTGACCATATACCGGAAAAACTTTCATTCCAACGGGAAGAATACGAGGACGTAGTGCCTTGGGCTTTTTACGAATTAAGTGAAAAAAGAGGTTAATTTATAGATGATGATAGTCGTCTAAATGGTCAACCTTTTAATAGTGGTTGTAGATTGAAGTGATAGCCAAGCCGCCAAACCTATTCGGAGTATCATATCATGGCAAGAATGCACACTAGAAGAAAAGGAATATCCAGATCACACCGTCCGATGATAACGGAAAACCCTGAATGGGTTCCTATCGGAGCAACGGAGATCGAGGACCTTATAGTAAAACACGCTAAGAACGGGATCGGTTCCGCTAAGATCGGGCTCATTCTAAGGGACCAATATGGAGTTCCAAGCGTAAAGCTCGCAACGAACAAATCGATCACCCAGATCATGAAGGAACAGGATGTCATTTCCGATATTCCTGAGGATCTTTCAAACCTTATGAGACGCGCTATCTCACTCAACGGTCACCTTAAAGATCATAAAGGAGACGTTGCAAACAAGAGAGGACTTAACCTTATTGAAGCTAAAATCAGAAGGCTCGAGCGCTATTACAAGGCTAATAATATCCTCCCGATGGAATGGAAATATTCTCTGAAAAATGCAGAGCTTATGCTCAAGTGAGTATTACCATGGACCGCAGTGTCCCCACCAAACTACTTAATGAACTTTCAAAGGCCGCGGATATTGTCCGCGGCCACAATTTTATTCATATCTTCTCACATTATGATGCGGACGGATTATCCTCAGCAGCAATAATAGCAAAAACACTAATTCGAGAAGGTAAAGAATTTTGTATGACTTTGTTGACATCATTGGATGATACTACTTTCCAAGAGATCAAGAACAGTAACGCAGATTGTATAATTATCACGGATCTAGGGGCGTCTTATATCAAACAACTTGATGACCTTAAATCGGACGTCATAGTACTTGATCATCACACTGTAGACGCTAAATCCGAAAGGATCTGCTACATGAATCCTCATCTGTATGGTATCGACGGCATGAGCTTCGGTTGTGGCTCTACGATGGCCTGCCTTTTTGCAATAGGGATGGATAAAAAGAATTGGGATCTTGTGCAGATCGCATTCGCCGGCATATATGGAGATAAACAGATTATCGACGGACTGAATGGATATCTTCTTGACGGAGCCTTAGAAAGAGGATACATAAAGATCGAAATAGGATCCGTCATTCCCTATGGTAAACTTACAGATGAGCTGTTCCTTACTTCAGAACCATACATAAGAGGCGTAAGTGGTAACGCAGAAGGCGTAGCCGCACTTCTAACAGAGGCAAGGATACCTAGAGTAGCTAACAGTACTGAGCTTTCTGACGTGGACCGGAGAAGGTTATCCTCACTGATAATATTGAAACTTGCAGAACAAGGAGTTTCTGCGGATACTATAGACAGTGTGTCCGGGATGAGATATTCCTTAAAAGACTGGGATTTCGATTCAGCAGGTCTCGGTTCCCTTTTGGACGGATGCGGACGTAACGGACTTATGGGGCTCGGAGTAGCGGCGGCATGTGGCGATAAAGCTAGCATAAAGATCGCTGAAGAAACTCAAAAGGAATACAAACGCGACGTAATATTGAACACCGTCGAACTGGATAAACGTGGACTTACTTCTATGAGCAACATCCAATGGTTCGACAGTACCCGCTCAGGGTATACTGGAGTGTTGTGTGGTATCGCAATGAACTATTTTGCAGATCAATCTAAACCAACCTTCGGAATAAACGCTTCAGAAGATATCGCTAAGGTCTCAGGCCGAGGGACAAGTAAGTTGCTAGCTAAAGGCGTTGACCTTTCATCTGCGCTTCGTGAAGCATGTTCCTCAGTGAACGGTTCCGGCGGAGGTCATCGCATTGCTAGCGGCGGATCCTTCCCTTCTGATATGAAGGAAGAATTCATAAAAAAACTTGACGAAATAATTGGCTCCCAGATCAACGCCAGGTAATTTCTACTTCATCAGTTCTAAATCTTTGCCTCACGGCGGTAGATGATATATTCATGCGAACTCCGGATCCATACATTAGATTCCCTAACCAGGCGATCATGGCACCGTTATCCACGCAATATTTTCTATCAGGAACAAACATTTCCGCACCACGGGCTTCGGCCATTTCTTTGACCATTTCCCTTAGACGTTTGTTCTGAGCTACCCCTCCACCTAGTAGGACCTCGTCCTTGCCTGTGTGGGCCATGGCTCTTTCTGTTACTTCGGTAAGCATTGCAAAAGTAGTTTCCTGTATGGACATTGCCACATCTTCGATCTTAAAGCCTTTTTTGTGAAGTGCCAAAGCTGCAGTCATAATTCCAGAAAAGGACACGTCCATTCCCTTCACCGAATAAGGTATGTCCAATAACTTGGTGCCCTCTAAAGCTAGTTCCTCTATCTTTGGTCCAGCATAGAATCCCAGCCCAAGCTCTCTTCCAAGCTTATCGAACATATTGCCGATACCGATATCTTCGGTCTCTCCGAATATCCTGTATCGCCCTTCTGAAAAAGCAATGACCTGTGTATTACCGCCAGAAGCATAGAGAAGAGCAGGATCTTCACATTTTTCAAGAACACACCCGATCTCTATGTGGGCGATACAATGATTTGTTCCGATGATCGGGATCCCCATACTATGGGATATTGCACGTGCAGCTGTAGCAGATGTTTTCAGACATGGCCCAAGTCCAGGACCCATGGAAAATGATACTAGATCTACATCACCGATCTTTATCTTAGCATCTGTCAACGCCTTTTCTATGTCGGCAGCAACGTTCTCAGCATGATGATTTGCTGCTTCTCTAGGATGTAACCCGCCCTGTGCAGGCCTATACATATCGATAACATTCGCTAAGACTATTCGTTCCTTGTTGGAATCTGTAATTCCTACACCTAGAGTGTGTGCGGTGCTTTCAATGCCTAATGTTATCATTTGTTCCCAGAGATCTCCTTTAGCTTATCTAGAATATTAATTGAACCTTCTGCGACGTACTCTTCATCCAGAACCAGCACAGGGAATCCTTTGTCCAGTATCCCATAGTAAGCTCCTTCGGCTAAACCATCGACGGTGTCGACGTTCAGGATCTCTACATCGATACCTTTTGGAAGTCTTTCTTTTACATAATCGCATTTGGTGCAATCGTCTTTTGTGAAGAGTTTGATGTCCGCCATGTGACAGGCAGAAACTTTCCATGATTAAAGCTTGTCGAGAGTATGTGCCAGAACCCACATATCGATATCTGGCTATTGTTTTTCATGGGAAAAGATATAATTACTTTGATGGTATCAAGACCATGCTGGGCTCGTGGTCTAGGGGTTATGACGTCGCATTGACATTGCGGAGGTCGCCGGTTCAAATCCGGCCGGGCCCACCAGCTTTTATAAATTGACCCTTAGGATGATGGCGTTTAAACGATGATATCATGACATTACTGGACCATTTCCATGAAATTATTCTCTTTATCGATGAATATATTTGGTATCTGGGTCTAATTCTGATCGTAGGTATTGGATTAATTCTAACGATCAAACTAAAAGGAGTTCAATTTTCTCACTTAGGAGAATCAATTAAATTAACAATATCTGGTTCTAAGGAAATAAAGGACAAAAAGACAATTTCTTCATTGGAAGCTTTTTGGGTCAGCATGGGCGCCCGTATCGGCGTCGGCAACATCGCTGGTGTCGGCCTTGCGATAATCATGGGCGGAGCAGGGGCGATATTCTGGATGTGGGTGTTCGCCCTCATCGGTGCAGCCAGCAGTTTTGCAGAATGTACCCTTGGACAGATATTCAAAGAAAAGAAATCTGACGGGTTGTATCACGGAGGGCCAGCGTATTACGTTAAGAACGGTCTTAAGAACCCTAAGTTCGCAGCTGTGATAGCATTCCTGATAGTCGTAACATACGGGATAGGTTTCATCGGCGTCCAGTCATCCAACGCTACGAGTTCGTTCATCACAGCTTTCGACTTCCAATATAACGATCTTGTATTCGCTATTATACTGGCATTTTTTGCTGCCTTGATAGTGTTCGGAGGTGTGAAACGTGTTGCCAAAGCCTCTGCCAAAGTTGTACCGATCATGACTCTTTTCTGGTTAGCTATGATCACGATCACTGTGTTGTACAACTGGAGATTCATAGACGACGCGATCGTCATGATATTCAAAGGAGCCTTCGGATACGACAGTTTCCTCGGAGGGGCTATGGGGGCCGCGATCATATGGGGTCTTCGAAGAGGCGTATTCTCTAATGAGGCAGGAATAGGTTCTGTCCCAAATGTATCTTCGTCAGCGGAGGTCGGTCATCCTGTTAAACAAGGCCTTATGCAGTCATTTGGAGTGATGATGGATACTATAATAATCTGTAGCGGTACTGCTTTTGTTATACTTACTAGTCCAGAACTAATGTCCTTCATGAGTATCGAGGAAGGTGCACCATTAGTTGCTGCAACATTAGGCACTGGACCTCTAGGATATTTGGCCCCTGCGATTCTTTCTGTTTTCATCATTCTATTTGCATTCACAAGCATCATAAGTTACTATTCTATGTCCGAAGCTAACGTAAAATTCATTTCTGAAAAAAATATATATTCACATTTGTTGAAAGTTCTTATCGTAATGGTCGTGTTCATCGCCTGCCTTGCTCCGACAAAACTTATTTGGGATCTTTGTGATGTGTTCATGGCCATATTGGGTATTTGCAATATGATCGCAGTACTACTTCTTAGCCGGTATATCGTTGCCGCGCTAAAGAATTACAATAAACAGAAGTTAGAAGGAAAAGATCCTATTTTTTATAAATCGGAAATAGATCTCGATACCACGGGCATCCCATTATGGGAAAAGCCCTCGGAGAAGTCTATGGACGACTTTTCGTAATATTACTAGATCGTGTGTTGATACGACTTTAAGAACTTGTCATCTTATTTAGTTGAAAAATTACATATTGAACAATATTTCAATTGAAAGGAAGTAATTACTTATTGTAATGAGACTGTGTTAAATTGTCTATAGAATAATGACCATATCGAATAGATATCTAAAAACCCAGCCTCGATCATATCTAGTTCATCATTCCAGGAATTATAACAAAAGAACACGCCCATAAAAAGATACAATGACATTATCTGAATTATTTCACCAAGCCATCGCCATTATCGACATGTATATTTGGTATCTGGGACTTGCTTTGATCATAGGTATCGGTTTACTTTTATCTTACAAACTTAAAGGGATACAGATAACACATTTCGTTGAATCGGTCAGATTAGTATTTTCAGGCAGTAAGAAAGTAGGCGACAAAACAATATCGTCTTCGGAAGCTTTTTGGGTAGGCGTTGGAGCTCGCATCGGAATTGGAAATATCGCCGGTGTTGCTATGGCGATCATCCTAGGAGGAGCAGGAGCCGTATTTTGGATCTGGGTCTTTGCGATCATTGGTTCGGCCAGCTGCTTTGTCGAATGTACGTTGGGACAAATATTCAAAGAAAAGAAATCAGACGGCCTTTTTCACGGAGGCCCCGCGTATTACATTAGAAATGGTCTTAAAAACCCTAGATTTGCTATGTTCATAGCACTACTTCTGATATTGACCTACTCAATTGGTTTTATCGGCATACAATCCTCTAGCGCCACTAGCTCCTTCGTCACAGCCTTTGATTTTAAAGGTAACGATATGTTGTTCGCTATTATTCTTGCCACTACAACTGGCATGATAATGTTCAAAGGGATCAAAGGTGTCGCTAAAGCATCTGCAAAGATCGTTCCTATAACGGCTGTTGTTTGGTTCATCGTGGTCATTATTACTGTGATCTACAACTGGAGGTTGATCGACGATGCAATAATAATGATAGTCCAGGGTGCGTTCGGTTTCGATAGTTTCCTAGGAGGTACGTTGGGTGCAGCACTCATGTGGGGACTAAAAAGAAGTGTATTTTCAAATGGAGCAGGCATAGGATCTGTTCCGAACGTGTCTTCCGCGGCTGATGTTAATCATCCAGTGGAACAAGGACTCATTCAATCTTTTGGAGTTATACTAGATACAATAATATGCACTGGCACTGCGTTCATAATATTGACCAGTACCGGATTGGCATCATTTGGAAATATAGTTGATGGTGTGCCGCTTGTTGCAGAATCTTTAAGCACTGGCCCTCTGGGTTTGTACGCTCCTGCCATACTTTCTATATTTATTCTTCTTTTTGTCCTAGCTAGCATAATAAGTTCTTACTCTCTGTGTGAAGCTAACTTAAAATTCATTAGCGAAAAACCAATTTATTCTTTATTGATGAAAATCACAATAATATGTTCCGTGTTCATATCCAGCCTTGCACCAGCTAAACTGATCTGGAGTATATCGGATATTTTAATGGCAGTACTAGGAATAAGCAACATGGTGGCGATACTTCTATTAAGCAAATATGCCAGTGAAGCTCTAAGAGACTATAATCGTCAGAAAGCGGCAGGTAAAGAACCCATTTTCAATAAAAGCCGTATCACTCAAGATACCTCGGGGATTACGCTCTGGGGAGAACGTACGGAAATAGATACAGACCCAGATACGAAAAAATAATCATAGAAGAACCATATTTTCTCTGTTTATAACATCAGTATGACGGTCCTTGCCCATAATTTTGTCAGCCTCTGGCGTCCTCAATCCGATCATAGCATGAATGTCCTCAGAACTGTAATTGGATATTCCATGAGCTATCTCTTCGCCGTCTATTAAAATAGCGATGAGATCGCCCGCATCAAATGTGCCAGATACTTCAGTTATTCCTACAGGTAAGAGAGATCTATGTCTTCTTAGAGCTTTTGCTGCGCCCTGGTCAACGATTATTGCACCATTAGGATTCGCTACTTTCAGCCAACGTCTTTTCTTTGGCATCTCATTGTCTGATATGAATATCGTTCCTATATCCATTCCAGAAGCGGCATCGATTATTGAATTCTCTTCGAATCCCGATGCTATTATCATTTTACATCCTGCGTCAGCGCATATACGTGCAGCTTCGAGCTTTGTTTTCATTCCACCCACGCCCAGACGTGTAGTTGGGTCACCGGCCATATGCTCTACATCATCCACGTTCTTGACCGTAGAGATTATTTTCGCATCTTTGTGAATTTTTGGATTTAAATTATAAAGACCATTAACGTCTGAAAGAATAATAAGAAGGTCTGATTCTGTGTTGCTGGCTATGACCGCGGATAGATTATCGTTGTCACCAAAAACCGCATCGATCTCTTTTGTGCATATCGCATCATTTTCATTAAAAATAGGTACGGCCCCTTTTGCAAGAAGTGTCTCAGTAGTATTGTTAAGATTGTTGGCTGTTTCTCTTATTGAATAAGCATCCATCGTTAACAGGATCTGTGCTCCGATCAGTCCGTATTTCTCGAATGCGGTGTTCCATCTGTGCATGAGCATAGACTGTCCGATCGATGCTGCGGCTTGCCTTGTGGGTATGTCTTTGGGATGAGCATCTATGTTCATGATACTGAGGCCTATGCCGATCGCTCCTGACGACACTATCATGACCTCGATACCAAAGTCTCTGAGGGTCTTCACCTGATTGGCAATACTTTCCAAGAATTTTATTGATTCTTCCGGAGAATTCCTAGTGATGGATGATGTCCCTACCTTGACCACTAAACGTTTTACTTCACCTAAAAGCTCTTTTCTTTCACTCAAAGTGGACACTTCCTTTCCAAACGTGTATGTTTAAACTTCTTGCTACCATCTGCGTAGCCCTTAACTTCCTGACCCTTGCCAATAAGGATGTACTTGTAGATCATCAGACCCTCCATACCTACAGGGCCTCTGGCATGTATCTTACTGGTACTTATTCCGACCTCGGCACCTTTACCGAATCTGTATCCGTCCGCGAATCTTGTAGATGCGTTGATCAACACGTCTGCCGAGTCTACCATCTTTACAAAATAAGACATGCTGGCACTATCTTCGGTTATTATCGCTTCTGTATGTCGGGAACCATATTTTTCAATGAACTTAACAGCTTCCTCTATGGAGTCTACGATCTTTATTGAAATTATAGGCTCCCCGTATTCTGTAGACCAATCCTCCTCAATAGCGGGAATCGTCCCTTTAACTCCTTTAATTGCAGCGACTTTGTTATCTACACGGATCTCAACGTGATTATCTTTGAATACCTGGCACATTTTAGGAAGGAACTTTTCTGCTACAGATTTATGAACTAATAAATTTTCTACAGCGTTACATGCGGCAGGATATTGAATTTTTGAATCTAGTACAACAGAATATGCTTTCTCAAGATCTGCGGACCCATCGACGAAGATCGTGCAGATGCCTGCCTCATGACCCAGCACTGGGATATTAGTGTTATCTTGAATATATTTCACAAATGCGTTGGATCCTCTTGGAATTAGGAGATCTATGTATTCATCCATTCCAAGAATATTACTGATATCTTCATGGGATTCCATTAGGACAAAGGCCTCCCGGGGAACACCTGCTGATGCTATTGCGTCCGTGAGTATGAAAAATAACGCTCGGTTGGATTCAGCGGCCTCTGAACCTCCTTTGAAAGCTACTGCGTTGCCGCTCTTAAGACAAAGTGCCATTATCTGCGGGACCACGTCTGGACGGGATTCAAAGATCACGCCTAATAGCCCGATAGGGCAGCTGACCTGGTAAAGTTCCAGATCATCATCTAGTTCAACTGTCGATAAAGTTTCTCCAACTGGGTCTTCTAAGGATTTGACGCTTAATATCCCATCTATCATGCCGGATATCTTTTTGTCGTCTACCTGAAGTCTGTTCATAACTGACTGACTTAATTTACCCGACATAACAAGTTCCTTAGCCGCGACCATGTCCTTCGCGTTGGCTTCTAAGATATCGTTCCTGTTATTATCAAGGGCGTCCGCCATTGCTTTCAGCGCTTTATTTTTGATCTGCGTATCCATAGCAGAAAGTTTTATTGCTGCTGATTTTGCACTGATTATCTGTTGGGTAATGTTTTTCGACATGGCATTTCTTAATCTGTAATTATGTTATGCTTTATTTAGAATGGGCGGTTAGGACATCATAAAAATAGGAAATTTAAAAATATGCGGATGAGGTTGTCTCGCTGAGCCGAGGTAATCTAGTCCGGTAAGGTGGCGGTCTCGAAAACCGCTGGTCGCAAGGCCTCGAGAGTTCGAATCTCTTCCTCGGCGCCATTTCCCTTTTATTAAAAGACACCGTCTAATTTTTCTCTAAGAGACTGCTTGGTCTTTTTAGAACCGGCCCGATCATCTAATTTCCTTAGTAGGTCAGCATCTTCTTTGGATATCTTTTTCGGGACATCTATCTTTACGCGGACGAAGAGGTCTCCTCTTGACGTAGATTCTAAAGAGCGGGGCATTCCTTTGCCACTTAATCTTAGAACGGAGCCTACCTGGGTTCCCTTAGGAATGTTCAATATAGCTTTCTCGCCCTCTAGTGTACGAATTTCTTCGTTGCCGCCTAGAACAAGCCTAGGATACGTAGTGGTTATTCCGGTCCAGAGGTTTGCGCCGTCACGGTCGAAGGCATCATTCTTCTTTACGTGTATGATAACATAAAGATCTCCTGCCTTACCTCCTTCAGGGCTTGCGTCACCCATTCCCCTAAGTGTTAATGTGGAACCATCGTCCACTCCCTTGGAGATATTGACCTCGACCTTTGTAGTCTCTTGATTATATCCAGAGCCCCGGCAGGTCGGACATTTTTCATCTGAAGATTTCCCTCTACCACGGCATTTTGGACAGTCTGCCACGGAAACCATGTTCCCGAACATGGTCTGACGAACGGTCCGTACCTGACCACTGCCTTTACATTCTGTACAACTTGTGGTCTTTCCGTCCTTAGCACCTGTACCTTCACATGGTTTACATTTGACGGTATGCGGGATCTCCACTTTTTTCTTTAAGCCTTTTAAAGCTTCCAAAAGAGTTATTTCTACATCCATACGCAGGGAGTTCCCCTGACGGGGCCCCCTGTTTTTGGAATTAGACCTACCTCCGAATCCTCCGAAACTTCCGAAGATGTCTCCGAAGATATCACTGATGTCATCCGCTCGGGTAAAGTCGTCCCATGAGAAACCGCCTCCGGAGAACTGACTGTTGATAGCGTCGCTACCATACCTGTCATAGGTCTCCCTCTTTTCCGGGTCCGATAGGACCTCGTACGCCTCTGAAACTTCCTTGAACTTGGCTTCGGCTACCTCTTTGGTCTCCTCAGACACGTCTGGATGATATTTCTTGGCGAGTTTGCGGTATGCGCTTTTTATCTCTTCGGGCGAGGCTTCTTTGCCTAGCCCGAGAGTCTCATAGTAGTCTTTTCCCATTCGAGGATCACAACTCAGTTCTTTTCGTCTTCGTCATCGTCGACAATTTTGTAATCGGCGTCAACAACATCATCTTCCGGACTTTCATTGGCCTTCTGTCCGCCAGTGGCCTGTTCGGCCTGTGATGCTTCCTGGTAGATCCTCTTAGAGATCGGTTCCATAGCCTTCATCAGTTTATCGATGTTCTTCTTGATGTCCTCGACCTTGTCAGACTTGTTAGCTGTCTCCAGATCGGTGATCGCCGATTCGATGGAGGAGCGCTCGTCCTGTGTGACCTTGTCCCCAAGATCCTCAAGGGACTTGCGTACCGAGTGCACAGATGATTCAGCCTGATTGTGGGCTTCGATGAGTTCCACCCTCTTTTTGTCAGCATCTGCGAACTTCTCTGCGTCCTTGACCATCTGTTCGATCTCTTCATCGCTTAGCTTGCTTGAAGATGCGATGGTGATCTTTTGTACCTTACCAGTGCCTTTGTCCTTTGCTGTAACGGTCACTATGCCGTTGGCGTCGATGTCAAAGGTAACTTCCACCTGTGGAACTCCGCGAGGTGCAGGCGGTATACCGTCGAGTATGAAACGACCGAGGGACGTGTTGTCCGAGGCCATCTTCCTCTCACCCTGTACAACGTTTATCTCAACAGATGGTTGATTATCAGCTGCGGTAGAGAATGTTTGTGATTTCTTAGTAGGGATCGTTGTGTTCCTCTCTATAAGAGGTGTAGCAACTCCTCCAAGGGTCTCGATACCGAGGGTCAAAGGCGTAACGTCCAGTAGAAGAACGTCCTTGACATCTCCTGAAAGAACTGCACCCTGGATCGCGGCGCCCATTGAAACACATTCCATTGGGTCTATTCCACGCTGGATCTTAGGTCCGACGATGTTCTCAACGTAGTTCTGAACTACGGGCATCCTTGTCGGTCCACCGACCATGATGATCTTGTCTATCTTATCCATCTTCAGCTTAGCGTCACTTACTGCGCCTTCGATGCTGGCTTTACACCTTGAGATGATCGGTTCAACAAGCTCTTCGAGTTTAGCACGTGTAAGTGTCTGAACAAGATGCTTTGGGCCAGATGCATCAGAAGCAACGAAGGGTAGATTGATCTCCGTCTGCATGGTAGTGGAAAGTTCGATCTTAGCCTTTTCACAAGCTTCCCTGACTCTCCAGAATGCCATCTTATCTGTCGTGACGTCAACACCGGTCTGTTTCTTGAACTCGTTGGTAACGAATTTTGTGATGGCCTCATCCATATCGGATCCTCCAAGTTTCGTATCTCCTTTAGTAGATAGAACTTCGAAAACGCCGTCGCTGAGATCCATTATGGTAACATCTAGAGTACCTCCACCGAAATCAAAGACCAAGATCTTTTGTTCGGTGCCGCTTTTATCAAGTCCGAAGGCCAATGCAGCGGATGTGGGTTCGTTTATCATACGAACGACTTCCAATCCAGCAATAGCTCCTGCGTCCTTAGTAGCCTGTCTCTGGTTATCGTCAAAGTAAGCCGGCACAGTGATTACGGCCTTTGCGATCTTCTCCCCAAGGAAAGATTCAGCGTCCCTCTTTATTTTTTGAAGGATGAATGCTGAGATCTGCTGAGGAGTGTATTCCTTTCCGAATACTGTGAGTTTCTCATCCGATCCCATCTTTCTCTTAACATTCATTATAGTGCCTTCAGGATTCGTGACCGCTTGTCTCCTTGCGGGCTCTCCGACCAAAAGTTCACCTTCTTTGGTGAATGCTACATATGACGGGAAAGATTTTCCACCGACACTTGTGCCTTCTGCACTGGGGATTATTACTGGCCTTCCGCCTTCCATAGCCGAAGCTGCCGAGTTGCTTGTTCCTAGATCTATTCCAATTATTCTTGACATATTTTTCATACCTCTCTATTATATTTTGCCGTCTCTCCGGCGGTTCAGCACTCCTTATCGGAGGCCTTTGTGACTTTAACTTTTGAATACCTCAGGACCTTTTCACCGCACATATATCCTTTCTGATACACTTCGGCGATGTTCCCGTCCTCTTCACCCTCGGTGGCACTGAGTGCCTCGTGGTATCCTGGGTTGAATTTGCAATCGGTGGGGATCTCTTTCACCCCGCGTGCCGCCAGCATCTTCATGAGATTCTGACGCACTCCCTTTATTCCGCGGATAAACTCGTTATCCTCTTTGTTGATGGCCAACGCCCTATCGAGATCGTCGACAGATCCTAGTATATCTGATATCAGATCGTTAGCAGCATATTTTTTGAACTCTTCCATTTCCTTGACGGACCTTTTACGGTAGTTGTCAAAATCCGCCTGGATCCTCATGGCCGCATCAAGATAATGATCGGCAAGTTCTTTTGCCTCTTTTAGCTCATCCTTTACGGGCTCCATTTCTGGTACAATCTCCGCTTCAGATTTTTTCTTTTTATTAGGCTCGTGCTTTTCTTTAGACTTTTCAGTCATATATTATCACCTCGAGTGATTAAAATATTTAATGGGGGCTTGCGCCCCCGTTTTCACTGCTGCTTATTCGAAGTCCATGTCTGGCATATCGGCAGGGCCTGGGCCTCCACTGGAGGACGACGCTATTACGTCGTCTATCCTGAGGATCATTACCGCCGTGTCAGTTGCTGCGTTCAAAGCCTGTTTGCCGACCCTGTAGGGTTCGACTACGTTGAGTTTGAACATGTCTTCAACTTTACCGGTGAACGGATTGATGCCTGCTGTGATGATGCCACCCTTGTGCTGCTTCCTCATCTCGATGATCATATCGATCGGGTCGAGACCTGCGTTCTCAGCTAGGGTCGAGGGGATGATCTCCATTGCGGATGCAAAGGCTTCGAGAGCGATCTGCGCCCTTCCACCGATGGTTGCTGCGTGGTCCCTAAGGCGCATTGCAACTTCCATCTCTTTGGATCCTCCGCCACACTGGATCAGACCGTCTTCGATAGCCGCTTTAACAGCGGACCATGCGTCAACAAGTGACCTTTCTACCTCGTCTGCGACGTGGTTGGTGCCTCCTCTTACGAGGACGGACACGGTCTTTGGGTCCTTGACATCTGTAATAAATGTCATCTCTTCGGTTTCTATCTTTCTTAGTTCTACCATACCTGCGTTACCAAGGTCAGCTGCTTCGATGTCAGAGACTTTGTTGATAACGGATGCACCGGTAGATCTTGCAAGTCTGTCCATGTCGCTCTTCTTGACACGTCTGCAGAAATAGATCCCTTCTTTTGCGAAAAGATGCTGTGCGATATCGTCGATACCTTTCTGGCAGAAGACGACGTTAGCGCCGGATGCCTTGACGGATGCGACCATTCTCTTGAGCATGTTCTCTTCCTCGGCCACGAACTTAGCGAGCTGGCTGGGTTCAGTGATCTGGATCTTTGCTTCTACTTCGGTCTTCTTGACCTCGAATGCTGCGTCTACGAGAGCGATCTTTGCGTTCTTGACGACCTTAGGCATGCTGGGCTGAACTGGTTCTTTATCGATGATAAGACCTTTGTAAAGCTTGGACTCTTCCATCTTTGCGCCTGCTTTCTTAACAGTTTGAATGTTAGATAGGTCTACGGTGTACTTGCCGTCCTTGTCTTTCTCAGCTACGGTCTTGACCGCATCTACTACGAGTTCAGCGAAGTATTCTTTAGAACCGCTGACCTGTTTGCTGATCATTGCGATCTCGGCGATATTCCTGAGTATCTTCTCATCGTTGATGGTGACCTCTTTGGCTATCTCTCTAAGGATCTCCTGAGCCTTTTCGTTAGCTAATCTGTATCCTGCTGTGATTATGGTCGGATGAACGTTGGACTCTATCAAGTCAACGGCCTTCTTCAAAAGTTCTCCAGTTATGATGACCGAGGTTGTAGTTCCATCCCCGACCTCAGCGTCCTGAGCTTTTGCGACTTCCACAAGCATCTTTGCTGCGGGGTGCTGTACGTCCATTTCTTTTAGGATCGTTACACCGTCATTAGTGATGACAACGTCTCCCATCGAATCGACGAGCATCTTGTCCATTCCTCTAGGTCCTAGACTGCTCCTTACGGAGTCGGCTATAGCCCTAGCAGCGGATATGTTGTTTAACTGAGCGTCTTTCCCTTTGTTTCTCTTAGTACCTTCCCTAAGAATCAGAATAGGTGTGTTACCCATGCCCATATTTTTTCCTCCAATACAATTCCATTTTAGTGGATTCTAATTGATAAAGTTTGTTCTTCTATATAAACCTATCAAATTAGCCCTCTAATGTACCCTCGTCATCAAAGAAGAACACTTAGTATACGAATAACGGCTATCAGAATCTTATTAAAAACTGCATCTGGCCACATAGGATTGTTTGCAGTGTATCAACGTAAATCGTCGATTTTTTCATAGTGAGAAAGAACTATTTGCGTAACCTTATGATTAGCATTACATTCTTACAAAACTGTTATTTAACGCGTCAGAAAGTGTGTTCAACTCGCCAGTATATCTGTGAGACTCGGATATATACGCCGATACGCCGCATAATATCTTTGATCTGATTCCACCGAAGAACTCATGGCGGGTCGCAAAAAACACGTTTTATATTTTTAGATCGTATATTCAAGTGAACCATGATGTCCATCAGTACTGCAGATGCCCATACATCTTCCATTGTTGATGTAACTCTATTGATAACGTCAAAAAACCAATTTATTTGGTCCGGATACTTTCCAAGACCTATTGTATTTTCTTACACTGTTCGGGTCAGATCATGCGTTCCTTAATTGATTTTTAAAACTGCCTATTTTACCATAAATAAAATAAAAAATGATGGTCCAGCTATCGACATTGATACTGAGTTGGTCCATGTGATATACTATATCACTTCGTTGCAATAGTATTTTAGTTTATACTTGTATCATATTTAGAATACAAATGGTGTTCTCTATCTTCAAGAGCGCAGATGCCCTGTATGACCAGGGGATCGATCTGATAAAACAGGGCGAGTTCGATAAAGCCCGACGAATACTAAGTAAATCCATAGAAAAGGACGGTGGCCCCGATCACATGTCGACCGTCATTGTTTCTATGATAGATATGCGAGGTCGCCTTGGAGATATTTCAGCTTACGTAAGCCTTTTGAATGCCTTGAACGGGACATCCGCCGAAGAATTTACCTTCGGTCTTACTACGATCAACACTGCTATGATGAGGAAACAGTGTGAACTTGCCATCGAAAGCATACGTACCTTGAACATTAATGATTCTACTGGTGCGTTGCTTGATAAAGGTCAAAAACTGATAAAGCTGGCACAAAGATATCAATCCGAGATCGGGGATGAGAACCTAAAACTTAATGAGATCTATCTTAACGACACCACACGGACCGGGTTAAGAGAAGGAATTTTACTTTTAGCTCTTGGGTACGAGTCGCTGTCTTCCGGCACAGTATGGGAAGATCCTAGAAAGGCTGCCGAATATCAACAGATAGCTTATGGGTACAGGAAACAGATGGGGGATTCCGGCGAAGCAAATCTGAAACTGATCAACGATTACGCTAAAACATCTAAGTGTTGGTTCTGCGGAAGAGTGGCCTCAGGCCTGGGAATACATTTCTTCCCATTATCCAGTGAAATATCGCCGATGCTTAGATCTCCTGAGGGAAGCGAACCCCTTGCATCAGAAACCCAAGATTTTAATTCGATCTATGTCTGCAGAGCATGTTATTCAAGTATCAATAAAAGGGCAGATGAGATCGCCCGTAAATACTATATTCAAGCGATGAGCGACATGAACGCTATGGAAATCAGGCTTCAAGCTCAGATAGCATCTTTACAGACTCAGATAATATACGCGAGGAGATGAACTGATGGACGATATTGTTCTGCTGAGATGTAAATACTGTGGAGCACCGTTGGATGCTAAAGATATAGAGGCGGAAACGCCTTACGTAACATGTCGCAGTTGCGGCACAACACAGCAGCGGATAGATGCTAAAGCCTATCTTGACCAAGTTATGGGTCAGGTCAGGTCTTGGGTCAGCAGTGCCATGCCAGGTGGCTTTTCTATGTCCCAAGCTGAGAACGTCGATTCTGTAGCAAGACATAGCATCTACGTCAATAACGTGAAACCAAGAATATCCGCAGAGATAACCGAGTACAAGTTCGCTGCCAACACATTGATGACCAACTCATTGTTCGTAATGCCTTTTACTACAGATAACACAACTAGGCCTGTACATTCTTCAGCGTCGGCTTTCGAGTTCGATGCGAAGATCAAAGGACTGTCCCCCTTAGCAGTAGATAAAGAAGATAAACAGGATCTTTCCGACGCGGAGAACGTCATAAATTCATACGCACTTATGATCAATAATACGAAACTACTTCAGGAAGACAAACCAGGAAGGTACGTCCTGATGGGCAACAACTTCGCTCAGGCTGCCGAACTACTGAATAAGTCTAAGGATTGTGTTCCCATCTCAAAACGTTTTTTTGCGTTAGAACAGGCTTGCAAAGGTTGTGAAAAGTTACTGAACGGAGATGTGCTAGGTAGCATCAGTTACCTTGAGAAGGGAGTAAATGGACTTCAACAGGTGAAGGACGAACTGTTCTCAGTTCCTTCTCTAGCCATAATGTATCAAGGTGTTGACAGAGAGCTTTCCTTAGTAAGCATTCTTTCAGATACGGTAAAAAGCGCTACATCCTCTGGTGCCGACGCCATCAAGACGCTGTCGGCATTGGCAAAAATGTCGAACATACAATACCCTAACCTTAGTAATTGGGGAATATTAAGGAATAAAGAACGTAACAGGGAACTATCTAATTTACTCAAAGAAGCCCTTGGGTCAAGGAGTGGATCGAGTACAATGAAAATAACCTCTGGCGACGGAGACCATCTATTTCCATTTTGGAACGTTGATCTAAGATATAGTTTCGTGACCGGCACCCTTTGGTCTAAAAAGAGCGTTGAGGTCCAAGAGGATCTTCTTATCCCAGCAGACTTTACAATAGACCCCGAATGTCTATCCAACCCCTCCTCGGCTGTCACCGATATCTTTGCATTGTCTCCAGAAAAGAGCATTCTTTCTGGATTACGAGGTTCCGAGACAAGTATAAGCAGTGGTGAAGGCGTGGTATCTATTGTCAATACAGCTAGGGCAGGAAGCCCAGGAGCAAGAAAAATTATTGTACCGCTCAGCACCAAGAGGGAGGCCGAGCATCTCACCGAGAATTATTTGGTACAGCGTATGCAGAGCAATAGTAAATTAAAACTCAGCAAACCGTACGTAAAGGATCTCATATACGTTCCTTGTAAAATATCTGGGTACACAGTAGTGGTAAGCGGGTTCGGTAAACTGCTACCAGAGAGAATGAAGAGAACGAACATCAATCAACTTATAGTGATATAATCAACGGAGGTAAAGTAAATGAAAAATAAAGATAAATTGGCGAACAGGGCCCTTTCCACAATAACGGGCGCAATATTCTTGATCTCACTGGTGGCGGGTCTAGCAGCTTACTACATGACAGATATGGGAATTAGCATTGTTCTATGGATAGTATTGATCATAATGGGCGTAACTGTTGCTGTGTTCGCACCATTGCAAAAGAACCTTAGTACGAACTTCGGACCGAACAACACCGACTATAGCCTCGTAATGGGAGTTATGTTGTTGGTCGTCGGACTTGCGGGTTACATATGGGTCTTTACAGATCTTGGCTGGCTAGCTCCGGTGGCACTCATACTTGTGGCGATCGCCGCACTGGCAATAATTTTGGTAGTTAAGAATAACATTCTAGGAAGTGATTGAAAATGTCATTGGAAGAGACAGTAGGCGAACAAATAAGAGGAGAAGTGTCCCTTGTAGAACGCATAGGTCTGTATATTCCTATTTACAGAGGATACAAGGAAAAGAACCTCCGCAGAGATGAGGACCGAGCCGTAAGGCAAGAGGTTGCTCGGACCCTTGAAGGAGCGAAGAATGATATTGCAACTATACACAGGGCGGCCGTGGACGATCTGGACCTTATGAGGGATGTTGAAAGGATCGACGCTAAAGTCGATCAATATTACATCTCAGTAAAAAAGGCGGTCAACGGTTACAGTGGATGGCATGCTTCTGTAAAGATACTGGAAACAGAATTAGATGATCTTGTATCCTGGGATGCCAAACTGATCAATGAGACCGTGCTCCTAAGAAAGGAGATCGCGGATCTTGTCGCTAAGATCGATGCTGGGGAGTACGCGATCAAAGCTCCGCTGAGGAACATAGAGAAAACCGTTGAAAGGATGATCGAGGACTATCACGGCAGAGAAGCTGTGATGAAAGGTTTCTTGGAGAAGGAGTGAACTAAATGACAGCTGCAAAAACAAACGTGATTTCTTGGTCCTCACAGGGCCCTGATGATATCGTATATGTTTACGACCGAGATGACCTTAGGACCGTAACGTCAGTTACCGTTCCAGAACACGCAGTTGCGCTGTTCATAAGGGACGGACAGTTGACCGGTGTACTAGAACCGGGTAGACATACGCTTACTACATCGAACATACCCTGGTTAACGAAGATCTATCAGATCGCTCTAGGTTACAAGGAGACTCCGTTCAAAGTTCAAGTTATATTCATTTCGTTGAAGATGTTCAACGGAAAGTGGGGCATAAGAGGTATGATCAAGGCCGCTCCGAACTACGACGTGCCTATAACATTGATGTCCAACGGAGACTACCAGTTCCGCATTAAGGACGTATCAGTGTTCTACACACAAGTGTTAGGTGGAATGAGCGTATTCAGCACCAGTGACGTTAATGCGTTCATGAAGAGCTTCATAAGCGAACAGATCACCCAGCAGCTTACTAAACAATACTATATGGAGGTCTATTCGAACCTTGAGAAGGCTTCGTCGACAACTAGAGCGTTAATAGATCCGTTCTTCCAGCAGAGAGGCATCGAACTTTTAGCGCTGAAGATCTCCGAACTTAGAACGACCGACGAAGACCAGGAAAAGATATTCCAGTATCTACAGTTCAGTTCTGAGAGGGGTGAGTCCTTCAAACAGTACGCTGTCATGGACCGTATGGCCGATGCCATAGGCAACTCTCAAGGAGGGGCGGCGGTGGGAACTGGTATGCTACTGTTCCCGCAGATGTATCAGCAACTGCAACAACAGCAACAAAAAAGTCCTCAGCAACAGCAACAACCACCTGGACAAGCTCCTAAGGTACTGTGCCCGTACTGTGGAACGCCTAACGACTATCCGTATAAGTTCTGTAGTAACTGTGGCAAACCATCGCCACAGCAGCAAGCTATGGCCGAAAGGAGCGATCCTTTGCCACCGCCGATGATGCAGAAAGGATCTGAAACCTCCGCTGACGGAACGAAGAAGTTCAACTCTTGCCCGTACTGCGGCGAGGATCTCAAAGGTCTCAAGAAGACCCCGAAGTTCTGTCCGTATTGTACTGAGCAATTGAACTGAAACACATTAGCCGGCTTCGGCCGGCGATTTACTTTTTTCATTTTATTCTTAGATGAACCTCTAAACATCATAAAGGTAACAATATTACACTTAACGATTAATAAACTACGATATTCGTAGCGATTATTCGATAATCAACGTAATTCGTTATTCGATTAATATAAATAGTAGGAATACAGTGTATAATTTGGAGGTAAAAAGCTATCGGGAAACGAAAAGATACAAGGATCTGCGGCGAGGAATGTTCAATAATATGGTATTGCGGTAACAAAGAGCAAAAGATTGGCCTGATGGCACTTTACTCTGATTGACCGTGACCTGGACAATCTGCAAGACACTAATGATGACCGCAATAACCCCAGCATTTTCTGGGCCCTTACCCCCTTTTAAGGGGGGCAACTTCTCACTGATAATTGTCTTTTTATACTGTTTGTACAGTCCATGGTTTGAATCATATGAAGACCGTTGAAGATTATATCAAAACCATACCAGATTTTCCTGCTAAAGGAATAATGTTCAGGGACATAACGACGGTCTTGCAGGACAAGGACGGATTTGCACTTTCTATAGATGGCATGATCGATATGTTGGAAGGTGTAGACTTCGACCTAGTGGCCGGATCTGAATCCAGAGGTTTCATTTTTGGAGCTCCTGTGGCATATGCGATGAATAAAGGATTCATCGTCGTCAGAAAAAAAGGTAAGCTGCCGCGAGAAACGATATCTAAAGAATACGACCTGGAATACGGCACGGCAACGCTGGAACTTCATAAGGATTGTATAAAACCTGGACAAAAGGTCGTGATAGTAGACGATCTGATCGCCACCGGCGGAACTACTGAAGCGATGATAGATCTTATTGAGCAGCTTGGCGGAGAGATCGTCAAAATATGTTTCGTTATAGAACTTGCAGGATTAGAAGGTCGTAAAAAGCTCGAGGGTTACGATGTGGAATCCCTTGTTATATATCCAGGAAATTAATTCCTGAACTATCGATATTTTATTACGGCATTTGTGTAAATATGGCGGACCCCCCGGGATTTGAACCCGGGTCCTCGGCTTCGAAGGCCAACAGGATGTCCACTACCCCAAGGGTCCGTCATTATCGCTACTGCAGAAGGTTTATTTTTATTATCCCCTTGGAACTCAGCGAGACAAGTCTTTATTATTGTTCATTCATGTCACAAAAATGGCAAAGGTCGTAATGAACCACGGAGCAGGCGGAGAGGCTATGCAAGAGTTCATCTCTAAACATATAATCTGTCACTTTCCTAAAGTAAAGTCAGAAGTCTCATTGGATTCCATGGACGATTCCGCTGTTGTTGATGGCATCGTATTCACTATAGACGGACACACAGTAAAACCTCTGATTTTCCCTGGAGGGGATCTAGGGATGATATCCGTCGCTGGAACTGTAAACGACATTTCTGTGATGGGCGCTGAACCACTTGCGCTAGGGTGCTCCACAATTATTGAAGAGGGTTTGGACCTAGATATCGTGGACCAGATAATGTCCAGTGCGGGACGGACATGCGTAAAATGTAACGTACCTATAGAAACTGGCGATACTAAAGTCGTTGAAGCAGGAGCCGTCGATAAAATGTTCATGGCTACTTCGGCCATCGGCCGCAGGTCAAAATATCTCGATCCGAATTTTGATAAAGCAAAGGAATACAGAAAAGTCACCAATAACTGGTGTACCGACTCGAACGTGGCACCTGGAGATGCAATTATTGCATCTGGTTACATGGGAGACCATGGTATCGCATTGATGTCTTTCCGCGAAGGATACGGTTTCGAAAGCGATCTACAAAGTGATGTTGCCCCACTTAACATGATGATAGAGAAAGCATTGAAAGTAGGTGGCATAACATCAATGAAAGATTCTACCCGCGGCGGACTTGCGAACACGCTTAACGAATTAACTTCCAAATCCCATGTCGGAATGGATATCGAATACACTTCCATACCTTTGAGAGATAGCGTCATCAACGCTTGCGACCTTCTAGGCCTAGATCCATTAAGCATCGGAAATGAAGGGAAATGCATAATAGCATGTGTACCGGACATGGCCGACGAGATACTGAAAGTTTTAAGATCTACTCCAGAAGGAAAGAACGCTTCCCTTATCGGATACGCCAACGATGGTCGAGAAAGAGTGATATTAAAAACGGAGATAGGCGGTAAAAGGATCCTAGAGCCACCAGTAGGGGATCCTGTACCTAGAATCTGTTGAGTAATCGCGTTCATTTGAAATATGCGTACTCTAGTACTTTGACTGAGCACATATGGTTACTTTCATACCTTTTCCGGGATATAGACCTGCAATTAAAGAAGGGGAAACGATAAAGGAACGCATCAGTCCCCCATACGACGTTATCGATGCGGATTACCTTACGGAACTTCAGAGCAACCCCCACAACATAACGAGATTGACTCTGAATCCTGACGAGGATAAGAGATATCGAGGTTCTAGAAAAGAACTGGACAAATGGATCTCCGAAGGTTATCTGAAACAGGATAACGAATCTTTTTACATTTATCAACAGACCTTCCAAGACGGGGAAAAGACCGTGGTGCGGACAGGCGTGGTCGGACTTTTGAAAACAGAGCCTTATGAGAACGGTAATGTCGTACCCCATGAGGAAACATTCTCTAAAGTTAAGGTCGACCGATTGAACCTACTAAGAGATATGGAAGCACACCTTGAATCGATATTCGGCATCCACGATTCATTTGACCGTGAACTTTACCGCAAGATCAACGACAACGCAACTTTGGTCTGCAGATATGTTGACAACGAAGGCGTAGAGCATAGATACTCTCGCTTGACCGACGAAAAGATCTGTAGTGAAATAACATACGAATTGAGCCAACAGAAGATGCTCATCGCAGATGGCCACCACAGATACGAGACCGCCCTTGCATATTCGCAAGAGAACCCCGGCGTAGAGAAGAAAGGTTACGTTCTTGCAACTCTTGTTGCTGCCGAGGACTCAGGACTTGTGATCTGGCCTACTCACCGCCTCGTAAAAACCGACAGCATATCGGAAAAGAACGCTATCGCAAAAATTACAAATGCCTTAGAAACAAAAGAAGTTACCGAGAAGGAAATGATCAGCGATCTCGGAAACTGGATGATGGGGCTAAGATTCCGATCCGGAAAATGCTATCTTGCCCGCTTCTCTGGCGAAGGACTCTACAAACTTGATACATACGTTGCACAGGAAAAGATATTGAAGGACGTTTACAAGTGGGATGACGGAAAATGTATCGTAGATTACGATGCTCAGCTTCCATCCGCCATTGAGAAGATGGATGACGGACGTTATGACCTAGCCATCATACTGAACAGACCTAAATTGGAAGAAGTTTGGGACCTTTCCATGAAGGGTATGCGTATGCCTAAAAAGACCACTTTCTTCTTCCCGAAGATCTGGTCCGGTTTCGTCATCTATAGAATGGTTTGATCATTCTATAGTAGGAACGCGGGTCCTGGTAAGTAGCAACGTTGTCACAGGAACGAGTATTGCTACTACCAGTCCCGCAAGTATTCCAAAAACTAAGAATAGAGCTCCGGCCAGTAGTAATCCCGTGCCTAGCGCAAAAAATTCAATGGACTTTCTTTTTCGAAGCACTAGTACGTCATATTTGGCTGAGGTATCCTTAGCACCAACGCTAAAGCCTTTATTTTGAACGTAACCATCCAATTCTCCGCGATGGACTCTGATCCCCATTGATATAGAGATCATAGCAATGAAAGCTAAAAGCGCTAGTACGATCAATTCCACTGTTCCAAGTTCCATTGACGTGAATATGAATATTGATAATTAAACTGTAGGAATGGTTTTAGACAACGAGAACAGCCCTTTAGTGTGCCTTTGTCGATTAATAGATGGGTATGTTACAATGTTAAATCATCATGCATGAAAGAGCTCCATCGCGTCCAGTACAAAATATTTAACATAACATCGGTTAAAAGCATAAGGGAAAAATGGAGCCGCTGGAGGGAATTGAACCCTCGACCTGCGCATTACCA
>CAYIZM010000005.1:0-30040 GCA_964368015.1 uncultured Methanomassiliicoccales archaeon | reverse complement strand
AAAGGTTACTCTTCATCGCCCTAGCTATTGCTAATAATGCAAGCTTTCTATTGATATCTAGACCGGTCAATTTACTTTCTGTAACTACGCTATTGATGTTAGCCTTGGCTTCTCTAACGTTTTCAGTGTCCATAATTCCTTCAGTATGATCTTCTGCGATAGTTGCTGCATCTCTCAAAAGTTCTAGAGCAAATCTAGCATCACCATATTCTGAAGCTACATCAGCAATTAGTTCAATGACGTCCTCGGAATATTTTCCGCCGATCAAGGCCTCTTCCGCCCTTGCTAATGTGATAGAATACAGCTCATCACGATCGTACTTGTTGAAAGTTATAGCGTTGCCACGACCAAATGTAGACATGGACGCTTCATCGAGCAACCCATATATCGGGAACTGTGAGATCAGCAACAAAGATATCTCTGCCTTTCCTACTATATTTTCAGAAAAACGTGTTAACTGATAGATGAGATCAATGTTACTCTTTTTTAGTAAAATATCAACTTCATCTAGAACTATCAGAACAGGCTTTGCACCAGATTCAACGTGTAGAGTAAATGAACGCATCATCTCGTCTGGTGAAAATCCTCGCTCAGGATAACCTTTATCAAAATGTCTTACAAAATCAAGTATTACTCCAGCTTCGGTGTTCCGACTTCTGCAGTTAACGAATATCATATCTATGGGTCTACCAGCATTAGAACAATATATTGCCATATCCTCACTGAAACGTTTTGCAGTAGCGGTCTTTCCTGTACCAACGTTTCCTGTGAGGAAGGCGTAACAAGACTTCCCGTTTTCAGCAAGCGGGCGAAAATATGTTTCCAATCTAGTTCTCTGAGCGTCTCTATGTATCAGCTTCTTCGGGACGTAATCAAAAGATAGTTTATCGATATCACGTATTATCGTCGAGGCCTTTTTGAACATCTCAGTTCCTACTGTGACGTATTAGGCCCGAGCATCCGAAGACCTCGATACCTTCTTTTTCCCAAACATCGCATATTAAGTTAATACCAATAGAATCAGAGGCCATGTGTCCAGAAACGATCATGTTGATGCCTACTTTCTTAGCCTCTTCAATATGACTCTCGGGGAAGTGCATACCTACGACAGTACCTACTCCGGCCTGTGCGAATTGTGCGTATATCTCTTTAGGGCCAGAAGTTCCACCAGTCATTTTAGCTACAGCCTTTCCACACCTGTTATTCTTGCTTCCTACTATGATGGAAGGAGGATTGTTATACTTGGCAGCCTGAATGTATTCAGGTTCTTTGTACAATCTATCAATTATATCGCCAAGAGTTCTTGCCTCGAGTTCTAAAAGCATATCGTCAAGATACTTCTGCACCATATTGTCTGCAGGTGAATGAATATTGAACATCGGTATGCCTAGCAATGTTGCAGAATCCGAAGATTGATTAAAATTAGAGCCCATTACGTTCCTTAGTACCTCATCCATCCTTGGTTTCATCAAAGACTCACATACGTTGATCGGAACTCCGTCAGAAGCATACATATCCGTCTGCATTTGCATAACTTCAGGGAATGGAACTTTAGAAAGTCCAGTCGGGTGATGCGATATTACTGCGGAGACCGTTTGACCTTTCTCTCTTAGACGGTCAGCTAAAAGCATCTCGCCGGTACCTATGTCGATACCCCACATGAATCTCTCAGCTTCAAGTTCCTTCGATTCTTCTATTAAAGCTGAAAATCTTGAATCGGCATAAGGATTCCAAAGTCTTTCCATATCGAAAAACTGTTTTTTATCTTCGGAAAGTGCTTCGTATTTTTCCTTCTGTTCATTCATTGCGATCTCGACCTCAGAGGTAGGACGAGGATCGTTCTTTCTTCCAGTTTCTATAGCCAATTTATAGGCCTCGTAGATCTTCATAAGAACCTGAATGCTAAAGGAATGTATAACTATTCTTAGCCACATCTCGGAATAATATGTTCTATTTCTGAAGAATAACGGGAAATTATATCATATAACGAACATATAGACGGTCGATAAGATGAATGAAATCTGGACAGAGAAATATAGGCCTAAAGAACTAAAAGAAGTAGTAGGTCAAAAAAACGTTACCGAAAGACTCTCGTCCTACGTTGAATCAAGGAATATGCCTCATCTTTTGTTCACTGGTCCTGCAGGCACCGGTAAAACCACCAGTGCACTAGCTCTAGCTAGAGGTATGTATGGCGAGGAATGGAGGGGCAACTTCATGGAACTCAACGCTTCTGACGAACGTGGTATCGATGTCGTTAGAGGAAAGATCAAAGAGTTCGCTAGAACGTCACCGCTCTCAGGCGCAGATTTTAAAATTATTTTCATGGACGAAGCTGATGCGTTGACGCATGATGCTCAATCCGCATTAAGAAGGACCATGGAAAAATATTCCAGGATCTGTCGTTTCATTCTTTCATGCAATTATTCATCTAAAATAATTGATCCCATACAATCCAGATGTGCTATATTCCGATTCAGACCTCTTACTAAAGAGGATGTAGAAGAATATTTGAATATGATAATCAAAACGGAAAACGTCAATATCGAAGAAGACGCCCTTCAAGGACTAGTTCACGTAGCACGAGGGGATATGCGAAGAGCAGTGAACTCTTTGCAGGTTGCTGCATCACTAGGAAAAATGATAGATCTTGATGCGATCTATCAAACCACGGGATTAGCTAATCCTGATCTCGTTAAAAAGATACTTGAAACTGCACTTGACGGGAACTTTGTTCGTGCCCGTGATATGCTTGACGACACTATGATCGAATTCGGTCTTTCTGGTCAAGACATCATACGTCAGATACACTCTTCTTTCTTCGATCTAAGTATTTCAGATTCGGAAAAAGTACGTTTAGTAGACAAGACCGGAGAGATAGAGTTCCGCATCGTCGAAGGTAGCAATGAACGCATTCAATTAGAAGCGTTGTTAGCATACCTTGTGATGATCGGCGGATCTAAGAGATGATCAGTAACGGTTATCGAATATACGACTGGTCTTCTTCTCGCTACGTGGTAGATCTCCTACGTTAACCGCTTTAGGAGCTATCGTAACTCCGACCTTGGATTTGAAACGGTCCTGAACTTCTTTCTCTAACCTTTTATATTCTGATTCTGGCACTTTCGTTTCAAAATATAACGTAAGAAGATCCCTTCCCTCGGGATGGTCTATCATTACCTGATATTCAGATTCTGGCCCATCGATCTCAGCTAGAACTTCTTCGAACTGAGCAGGGAACATATTGACCCCTTTGACCTTCACCATATCATCAGTACGTCCAGTTATGATATCGATGTGGGGGAATCTAGAACCACATTTACATTTACCTGGTATTATGCTTGTTAGATCATGAGTTCTGTATCTTATCAACGGAGCCCCTTCTTTTTGAAGAGTCGTTATTACTAGCTCCCCCTCTTCTCCGTCAGGGAGTACTTTTCCTGTCTTAGGATCTATTATCTCAAAATAGATGTAATCGTCCCATAGGTGGATACCGTTAGAATAATCGCAACTGATACCTATTCCAGGCCCATATATTTCTGTAAGGCCGTAAATATCGTAAAGTTCCACGCCTAGATCAGAAGCGATACGGTTACGCATTTTATCTCCCCATCTCTCGGAACCGATTATTCCTTTTTTGAGAGATAACTTGTCACTTACACCTCGTTTTTTTATTTCTTCAGAAAGTAGTAAAGCGTACGAAGAGGTAGAACAAAGCACAGTGCTCTTGAAGTCTATCATGAACTGTATCTGTTTGTCCGTGTTCCCGGGTCCCATCGGGAGTGTCATGGCACCTATCCTTTCAGAACCGCATTGGAATCCTATTCCTGCAGTCCATAGACCGTAACCTGGCGTTACTTGGATACAATCCTCATCGGTTATACCGGCCATCCTGTAACAACGTTCGAACATGATCGCCCAGTCATCGATATCCTTCCTAGTGTATGGGATAATTACAGGAGTTCCCGTAGTTCCAGATGACGAATGAATACGTACAATATCTTTTTCAGGTACTGCTGCCAATCCTAAAGGATAAGCATCCCGAAGATCGCATTTGTCTGTGAACGGTAGTTCTTCGAATGTTTTCTGGTCGACTACTTTAGACGTATCTACGTTAGCGTACATATTGCCGTAGAAAGGACTGTCCTGCTTAATGGTCGAAAGTCTACGCTTGATCGTCTCCAATTGATACTCGTTCATTTTCATGATGCTTAATTATGATGAACTGTGAACATAGATATAATGTTAATGATTGTTTTAGTAATGTGATGTATATTATTATACATTATAATGATCGATATTCATCAGCTGTTAAAAGTCCATCTATATTCGTATCGTCGAGTCCTATTTCTGCAAGCCATCCTTTTTCATAAGGTGAAGAATTCATAAGAGATGGTTCGCCTTCCAACGCAAGATTGATCGCTAATATCGTTCCGTTCAATGGAGAGATCGTAGGTGCGATAGCTTTGAAACTCTCTATGGCCCCGATCTCATCGTTTTTAGAAATATGTCTTCCGACAACTGGAGGTTGAACATAGATGACCTCACCGAGATCATCCTGTGCTCGGTCGGATATCCCTATTCTGGCTTTATTGCCATTTATCTCGACCCAAATTCCTTCTTTTGTATAATAAAATCCTTCTTTTACGGTAGTCATTGACCATCAAAGACATCGGACGCTAAAATGTTTTTCGCCTCTTCACTTCCTCTTGCAGCGGCTTTAGATAACCATGATCTAGCGTTACGTAAGCTTTTGACCATGCCTTCTCCACTCAATGACATTTTACCGAGTTGACACATGGCATCTTCTGACGATCGTTCAGCCATTTTAAGAAATAATTTAGCTGCAGAGTCAGGATTTTTATCCATGCCTTTACCTTCTAACTGCAACATACCCAAACGATATCCTGCATTGATATAACCCTCAGAAAAACAATCACGGTATATCTCTGCAGAAATTTCGTAATCTATGTCTACTCCTCGACCTAGTTCATATATCACGCCTAGACGATAATGTGCTGGTATCGATCCGTTCTCAGCAGCCTTTTCGTACCAATATCTAGCTTTTTCCCAATCTTGCTCGGTTCCTCGTCCATCAGAGTACATGTCCGCAACATTGAACATCGCCCTAGAATATCCGAGATCGGCTGATCTTTTGTATAGCTCGAATCCCTTTTCTAAATCGCAGGTTGCACCTTCACCATGAACTGTCATATAACCAAGATTGCACATTGCTTCTGCGTTGCCCTGTTCTATGGCTGCTCGGAACCATCTAGCGGCTTCTATACGGTCTTTTACAACACCGTCCCCAGTGAAGAAAAGATAACCTAAAGCCGTTTGAGCATTTGAATCACCTGAGTTAGCAGCTTCTAACTGTTCTTTAAAGCCCAAATCATCACCGATATTTTCCAATGGATCTTCTAACGTGAACTTCTGGATGTTCCATATACTTACCAAGATGATAGAAAGCTGAAAGATATCCTCCTGCAGCGGCTCGTGTATAGTACTTTATAGAATCTACCTCGCTTTCTGATAGACCTCCTCCTGTATCATATAATCGAGCAAGCATGAATTGTGCATCAACGGAACCAGCGTCTGCAGCACGTGCAAGTAATGCAAGCGACTTTCGCATATTGCGTCTTACATGCATCCCATCACGATACATGATAGAGAGAAAGAACATAGCATCCGGACTTCCTAGGTCTGCAGCCTTTTCAAAATGTATAAAGGCATTTTCAAAATCGCCATCATCTAATAAATTATTAGCTATAACAAATGCAGAATGCCTTGATTCTCTTTCCTTGGCTGAATTTGTTTTATTAAGTTCCAGCATTCTTTCTTCATAAGTGTCCTTTTTTCCACCTTTTAGATTGTTGTTGATACGACCCAAGGAGAATAAACATCCCTCATGACCTCTCTCGGCACCATACCTATACCATCTTGCGGCTTCTACCTCGTTATGTATTATTCCTTCGAGTTCGAACTCATACATGAGACCGATCTCCATGAACATATCGCCGTTTCCTGATATGGCTGTACCGGAGTACAAAATTTCAGCTTCTGTACGGCTCTTTTCGATACCGATGCCATGCCCATACATGTAGCCGAGATAGAACTGGGCCATAGGTACGCCCTGTTTAGCAGAGGCGGCCATATATTGGAAAGCCTTTTCAAAATTTCTGGTCGTTAGAACTCCATAGATGTATTCTAAAGCAAGAGTAAGTTGTGCCTCTGGATTACCCATATCAGCAGCGTTACGAAGATGCTTCATGGATTGGTAAATATCTTGATTGAAAATGACGCCGTCACGGTACATCTTGGCAATTTCCCAATGAGCCCTAGTACATCCTAAATCAGCGGCCCGAAGGTACCAATTAATAGCCTCGTCAAGATCATATTCTAGCCCTTTACCATGGTGATACATGTATGCAACACCGAGACATGCATAGGCGTTCCCGTCTTCTGCATCTTTGATAATTGGCTCTTTCACTTTAACACTACCGGATATGAACAAGGTAATTTTTTTATATAATATTATACTGGTCGAATAATTAATTAAGAGCTTAATTGGTCAAGAAGTGATACTGCGTCCTGATCCCCTTGTTTAACAGCTAATTTCAAGTATTTCTTAGCAAGTCGAATATTTTTCTTAACATGTGTGCCTTCAGAATATAATTTTCCAAGATAATATTGAGCGTCGGGAAATCCTATTTTCGCAACTTCTTTTATCATGTTCAATCCTGACTCTACGTCTGCCTCTGTGCCTACTCCCGTGATGGTCATCATGCCGTAGAACGCTTTTGCAGCAGGGTGTCCCTGCTCTGCCGCTGCACTGAACCACATAGCAGCCTCATTCTCGTCCTTGGGAGCTACACGGCCCTCATAGCAAAAGCATGCCAACACATATTGGGAATTTGGCTCGCCTGCTTCAGCGGCATCCCTGAAAAGCTCTGCTGCTTTTACATCGTCTTTATCGAAATATGAACCGTTACCGTACATGCATGCTAGGCAGTACTCTGCAGTTGAATTGTAAATATCTGTGGCCTTTTGGAACCATTTCGCCGCCTCGGCGAGATCTTGTTGAAGAACTTGGCCTTCGAACCTCATATTTGCGTAATCGAACATGGCCTCTGAATGACCCAGTTCACAAGCTTGTAATAATAGATCGGTAGCTTTTTGTGGATCTCTTGGAACTCCTTCGCCGTAAGCATACAACATCCCAAGTTGATACAAAGAATTTCTTTCACCCTGTTCTGCGGCCATGGTGAAAAGTGTTGCGGCCTTTTTAGAATTAGGACGTCTGGAAGTGATATAGATTATCGCAAGATCATATTGAGCCTTTGGATGACCTGCTGCGGCAGATGCTTCATACCATCTGAGAGCGTTCTTAAAACTAGGTTTTACGCCATTTGTTCCCTTATAATAAGCATCAGCAAGACGGAACATCGCGTCAGCGTCCCCTAATTCAGCAGAGGACATGAGCCATGACGTTGCCTTCTTATGGTCCTTAGACACCCCTTTTCCCATAAGATACATGAATCCGATAATGTTCTGAGCCTTCGGATCCCCTTTTTCCGCGTTGACAGTGTACCAGCGTACCGCTTCGACATGATCTTTTTTTACCAGATCAGTTCCATTGTCATAAATGTTAAAAAGTTCTTCGCAAGCCTTCATGTCACGCTGTAAGCCTTTAAATTTCAACTTTATTAAAAAGTCGATGTTTTCGTTATTATTTTTAATCTCGTTCAAAGTACGTGATGCGTCCCCATTACCAAGATCTGAAGATACAGATATGAGTTCCAAAGCCGTATCACGATCTTCCATTACGACAGTACCAGTGAATAAGAAAAGTGAATATAGATAGGTAGCTTCAGCATCTCCATTCACAGATAATTCTTCAAGCATTGAACAGGCTTTTTTAAGATCGTATTCTCTACTATCGATATCCATGTAAGATCTGGATATATTTTCGGATGAATGACGGCCTATGGCCTGTTCTATCATAACGGGCCGATTATTTCCATTATCTTTATCACTTTCGTCTTCTAGGATAAAGATCTGGAACTTTTACATAAGTAAATAATATATTAGGAACCGTCTTCTACTTTTAATATGAGTAAAGTCCGATCAAATTCTGATAGTGGCTCCGAAGAGTCCTTGGAGTGGGTGAAGGCTGTGCTCAGAGGCAGATCGGAGAAGGACTACGCTTACGCTTATTCGATAGTTCTTAAAGCCGCAAAGGCAGGATCAGGAGACGGTAAATTCTGTCTTGGACTTATGTATGCAAGAGGGCAAGGCATAAACAAAGATCTGGTTGCAGCCGCGGATTGGTTCTCTCGCGCCGCTGAATGCGGGAATCGTAGCGCCATGTACTATCTGGGTAAGATGTACTTCCGTGGAATTGGCGTAAATAAGAATATTATAAAAGCGGCAGAACTTTTTAAAGTTCCAGCTGAAGATGGTGACCCTAGAGCACAATATTCATTGGGTCTTATCTATTTTGAAGGAGAGTCCGTCCCCAGGGATCTGAAAGAAGCCGCTAAATGGGTTAAAAAAGCGGCAGAACGAGGACATGGGGATGCACAGTTCGTTCTAGGACAGTTCTACAAGACCGGATGTGGTTTTGAAAAGGACGTCGATAATGCAGTGGACTGGTTAGTATCAGCTGCAATGAACGATAACAAGGGCGCCCAGATACTTTTGGGAAACATGTACACTACTGGCGACGGCGTAGTTGTGGATCGCGAGGAAGCGGACCGCTGGTATGATATGTCCGATGGCAGATGATCACTTCAGACCCGTTATTTTCCCATCCTGGGTTATGTCCATATGCATTGCAGCTGGAGTAGCTGGTAATCCAGGCATGAGCGACATAGCTCCACAAATAGGAACAACGAATCCAGCACCAGCGGATATGTGAACTTCACGCACATTAAGATCCCATCCTTTTGGCGCACCTTTTATTTTAGAATTATCTGTAAGGGATGCCTGGGTCTTTGCTATACATACAGGAAGTGTTCCAAAACCTCTTTTTTCAAGATCTACGAGGGTCTTTTCAGCTGCTGAAGAGTAAGATACACTTCCAGCACCATAGATTTTTGTTGCTATTGTTTCTATCTTCATTTTTAGTGAATCGTTATCGTCGTAAAGGAATCTGAAATCTTTAGGTTTTAAACACTCTTCAGCGACTACTTTAGCAAGTTCGACTGCTCCTTCGCCACCCTTTGTAAAAGATTCGGATATTACGCTTCTTACGCCAAGTTCTTTGCATCTGGCACTTATAATTTCTATCTCTTCGTAAGAATCGGATTCAAATTTATTTATACTGACTACCAGAGGAACTCCGTAGAGTTCCATATTCTCTATGTGCTTGTCTAAGTTAACAAGCCCATTTTTAAGATTATCTATCGTCAAGGTTTTTTCTTCCTTGAGATCAGCTCCACCGTGCATCATAAGTGCACGAACAGAAGCTACAATGACAACACAATCCGGCGATATGTTAGACTGTCTGCAAACTATATCCATAAATTTCTCGCCTCCTAGATCTGAAGCGAATCCCACCTCTGTTACAACATAATCGCTAAGTTTAAGCGCAGATCTAGTGGCCATTATACTGTTCGCGCCGTGAGCAATATTAGCAAATGGGAATCCATGTATGAAAACAGGTTCCCCTTCCAATGTCTGAACAAGATTCGGACAGATCGCATCCTTCAACAGGACCATCATTCCCCCGACACAACCAAGTTCACCTGCGGTTACCATATCTCCCTCTAAATTATACGCTACAACAATCTTTTCCAATCTTGAACGTAGATCATCGTATCCTGTAGAAAGTGCCAGTATTGCAGATATCTCAGATGCTGATGTAATTAAAAATCCACTTTCATGAGGTATCCCTCCTAATGTACGTCCACCGAGTCCCAATACTATGTTCCTAAGATCTCGGGAATTCATGTCCATGGCTTTCTTCAACATAACACGGGTAGGATCGATATTGAGCTCGTTACCTTTAACAAGATGATTCTCTACTATTGCAGAAAGAAGATTGTGAGCTGCCGATACTGCATGGATATCACCTGTAAAATGCAAATTGATGTTCCACATCGGATACACCTGGGACATACCTCCTCCTGTAGCTCCACCTTTGATACCGAACACCGGTCCTAGAGAAGGTTCTCTTAAAGCGCCCATTACATTCTTTCCAATTTTACCAAGTCCTTGGATAAGTCCGATGGTGGTCACCGTCTTTCCCTCTCCGGCCGGAGTGGGGGTTATCGCAGTAACAACGATCAGCTTACCATCCTTGTTGTTTTCAAAACGTTTTAAAACATCCAAAGGAATTTTGGCTATGTGTTTGCCGTAAGGAAGAATATCATCATGACCTAGACCGATCGTTGAAGCTATCTCGCTTATCGTCTTTGCTTCGATGTCATAAGCTATCTCAATGTCGGTTTTCATAATGCCCATAATTCAAACTGGCTCGAACATTAATAAATAATGCGTATATAGTCGTCCTTCTACAGTGAATTTAAGTACAGTGTTCATAGATTGAGTATACAATAACACACGGGCGAAATCATGGAAAAAAGCAGATATGAGATTAACAAAGAAATCGCTAGGAAATTGTCCGGTGGCGTAATTATGGACGTTACTTCACCAAAACAGGCTGCCATTGCAGAAGATGCAGGCGCCTGTGCGGTGATGGCATTGGAACGTATTCCTGCAGATATTCGTAAAGAGGGCGGCGTCTCGAGAATGAGCGACCCTAAAATGATAAAATCTATTCAAGATACTGTTTCGATACCAGTTATGGCAAAATGCCGCATAGGTCACTTTGTAGAAGCACAGGTCCTTGAAGCCATAGGGATAGATTTTATTGACGAAAGCGAGGTCCTATCTCCTGCTGATGAGATATATCATATTGACAAAAGCACTTTCAATAAACCTTTCGTGTGCGGTGCAAGAGATCTAGGAGAAGCCTTAAGAAGAATATCTGAGGGGGCTTCGATGATCCGTACCAAAGGCGAGCCTGGTACAGGAGATGTAGTTCAGGCCGTTAATCATATGAGAGATATCAGTTCCGACATACGTTATGTTAGATCATTACTAAATGAAGAAATATATGAAGCTGCCAAAGTTTATCAGGTTCCATTAGAATTGATAAAATACGTGCACAGTAACGGAAAGCTTCCTGTTGCTAACTTTGCTGCAGGCGGAGTGGCTACACCTGCTGATGCAGCGTTGATGATGCAGTTAGGTGCCGATGGAGTATTCGTAGGTTCAGGCATATTCAGATCTGGAGATCCTTCTAAACGAGCATCTGCTATTGTAAAGGCAGTAAAGAACTACGATAAACCGAACATCATAGCAGAAGTATCATATGATATCGGAGAAGCGATGGTCGGCATTAGCAAAGAAGAACTTGCGAAGAACGGTATAAAAATGGCGGAGCGCAGCCCGTGATCTTTTTAGATCATTCTACTATGTTGATATGATTCAAAATCGTATATATCAAAATATATCCCGATTAGGAAACACTGAATAATGACAAATACATTACATGATAAAATGAAAAGATATCTATTGTATATTTTTGATCTTGATGGTACTCTCATAGATTCAGCTAATGGGCTTGTTACTTGTTATAAACGTGTTTTTGAAAAACTAGGTTTCGAATATGATCCTGACGAACTCGTTAACTTCACAAGAGAGTCACTTTATGCAACGTACGGCAGGTTCGTAACTCCAAATACGGAATACGAAACTTTTAAAGATGCAATGTACCGAGAATACAAAAATTCCCTTAACCCTAATAGTATACCTTACTCCGATACGCGTTATACATTACAAAGGATAGCTGATGAAGGACTGCCTATGTGCATCGCCACACGAAGCACCTGTGAAAGAGCAAAGGACGTACTAACGATACATAATCTGATACAATATTTTGATCATATAATCGGACATGATAGTGTCACCAAGCAAAAACCAGATCCAGAATGTCTTGAAGTCTGCACTTCGTTCTACAATCTAGATAAAAAGGACGTGTTGTTCGTTGGTGATGGAGAAACGGACATGATGGCCGCTAAAGCCTTTGGTGTCGATGGTGCCTTTATAGATCGTGAGGGAAAAACAGACTGTGATTGTACATACAAGATCAAAAGTCTGAGGGAACTATTTTGAGCTACGATACGTACATATTTGCGTTCAATAACACACTTTTTGATACACGTAAAGGTTACGAAGCAAGTTACAAAAAAGTGTTCGATTCATTTGGAATAGCTTATGATCCTGCGAAATACCGCCAATATTTCGAAACTCCTTTACATATTATATTCGAATCTAATTTTCCAGAACATCCATGTAAATATCGAGAATTTGTGGCCGAGTTCTATAAAGAAGCAGACAAAAGGGTGATCGGAACAGCTATACCGTATTCTGACACTGTAGATGTAATAAAAAGACTAACTAGTTCCGGTAAAAATATCGCAATAGTGTCCAGCTCACCTAAGGCTTACATAGAGAACATACTGAAAAATAACGGGATGGAGGATCTGTTCAAGGTCACCATCGGTTTCGAAGGATCCATGGTCCAAAAACCTGATCCATATTCAATAAACGTTTGTATCAAAAAACTTGGTGCAGAAAAGAAAAATTGTGTTTACATCGGCGGAAATTTAACTGATATAGAGGCAGCTAAACGCGCAGGTATCGGAAAAATATTTGTTGATCGAATGAAAAATAGAGAACTTGTAGATGCAGATATGATAATTTCAGATCTAACTGAACTGACACTATAAGCTCCATACAGAGATATACAATAAACTGGTTGAAACTTTATATTATGGCTAAAGGCCGCCTCAGATCAGAAAAACTATTGCTAATTATTGTAGCCGTAGCTATCTTTTTAGACGGTATGGACGGAAGCATCGTAAACATTGCTCTACCTGAAATTGCCGTAAGCCTCGGAACAGATACTGCGTCTGCATCCTGGGTCACCGTAGCATACTTCATGGTACTAGCTGGGCTAATACTAATGTTCGGACGAATAGCAGATATGGGCGCCGTTCGTAAAGTCTTCATTTATGGATTCAGCATATTTACTATAGCTTCGTTGTTTTGCGGGATTTCGAACTCTTTGATGATGCTCCTTATTTCGAGGATCATGCAGGGTGTTGGTGGTGCAATGCTAGCTGCCGCAAGTCCGATGTTGTGCGTAAAATATGTATCACGTAAAAAATTAGGATTTGCACTAAGTATGATAACACTTGGAAGTGCCATAGGTTATTCCTTAGGGCCTCCCCTGGGAGGATTGTTGACCGATTTCCTAACGTGGCATTGGATATTTTTAATAAACATTCCGATTGGATTGATTGCCATACCTCTGGCCTTCTATGCTGTACCAAAGGACGGAACAGTAGAGAAAAGGCCTATTGATTTTACTGGTGGCATTTTACTTTTCTTTGCAATAGCTACAGGTATATTCGCCCTGGAAATAAGCGGAAATCCAAAGAATATGATCTATACGATAATATCGACATTTACTTGCTTGACGTTATTGACTGTTTTCGTTATACACGAACTTAGGAGCAGACAGCCGATGATAGACGTCCGTATTTTTAGATCTTGGAGATTCAGTTCGGCCTTTATGGCAAACATGATGTTGAACATAACATACATGGGAATTTTTTATCTATTGCCGTTCTATATGAGCCTCTGTCTAGGCTTTACGGCAAGTTACAGTTCACTTTATCTTCTCATACCTTCCGTGATCACTGCTGTGATATGCTTACCATTTGGAAAATTATCCGACAGGTTGGGACGGAGATGGTTTGCTGTTGTCGCATGTATCATTATGCTATCATACAACACGATACTGTGGTTCATGGTACCCGAGAATGGACGTTGGATCCTGATACCCGTTATGGTGCTAATGGGAATATGTTGGGGGATTTCCGGAGGGCCTATGGGAAGCCGCGTTGTAGAACACGCTCCGAACGGGCATGGCGGAATGGGATCGTCTATGATGTCCTTATCACTCTACTTAGGTTTCGGAATAGGGACGGCTTTATTTGCTGCGATCTTCTCCATTGCATCCGGATCGCCTGGAAAAAGTTTCTCATTACTAAGCATATCAGAATTCACATCGGGATTTTCAATAGCGGTTATAGTAGCTATCATAACATCGATAATAGCCATCGTTCTATCATACGTCGTCAAGGATTCCAGACGTTTTTCAAAAGTGGTAAAAGAAACAGAAACCACTGTTGATCCAGTCACCAAATAAAAAAATTAATAAACTCTGATGGATATTAGCTTACATGAAATACGAATGTGTAGTCTGTGGATACATCTACGACGAAGAGAAGGAAGGCGTAAAACTCAGTGAACTTTCTGAAGACTGGGAATGTCCTGACTGTGGCGTGTCGAAAGAAGACTTCGATTATTGCGAAGACTGAACATTATTCAGCATTATCAAAATTTATCAACTGGGTATTCTTAGCCTTACGCAGTTCATTTAGCAGTTGCTTTGCTTCTTCACTTCCTTGCTCGGAAGCTTTGGTCATCGAATTAACGCCTTTAGTGAAATCTGATTCAGTGCCAATGCCTTGTATCTCCATTTTACCTTTAATGAAGGATGCATCAGAATCACCTTCTTCAGAAGCTTGAGAATATAAAGAGTAAGCTTTTTCCATGTCTTGGGATACGCCTTTACCTTCGTAGTAAAGTGTTCCTAAACTGACCTTAGCGGATGTAACTCCTGCTTCTACAGCTTTTGAATACCATTTGAAGGCCTCTTCCGCTCCTCCCGGCATATTGCCAGAATATGTAAGGTCAGCTACCTTCATAACTGCTTCAGGAATTCCTGCTTCTGCCGAGAACTTGAACATTTCATATGCTTTCTCTTCGTTCATGTCCGTACCTGTACCTGTTTCGTACATGTAACCTGCCATGAACATTGAGACTGGATCCTTAGCATCCGCAGATCTAAGGAACCATTTGAACGCTTCGATCATATTCTTTTCTGTTCCATAACCATGAAAATAATATTCTGCTATGAATGCAAAGGCAGGGAACATTCCTGCTTCAGCTGCATCTAAAAAGTATTTGAACGAGGTCTCAGGATCTTCGGGGAATCCGTAATCTCCTGTGTAGATCATTCCAAGTCGAAAACTAGATTCTATGTGACCCATTTCTGCAGCCTTTTTGTAAAGATTTATTGCACGTTCCCCGTCCTTTGGAATTCCGAAACCAACCATCAGAACCTCTGCAAATCCGAATATTCCTTGCTGATATCCCTCATCGGCCACCATCGAGAACAAACGAGCAGCTTCTTCTGGATTTTTTTCACATTCGCCGGACCCTACCATATACAATATTGCCTTTTGGCACATCTCTTCTGCTTGTTCGGCGTTCATAAACCCATGATATGTTCTTTATTCATAAAATAACCGTGTGTTCATCCAAACATTGTAGAACAAATTTTTAATTTGAAAATAATGAAAATTTAGATCTTTGTAACGTAAAACGCAGATCTATTGAAAATTATGTTATTACGAATCTCGTAACAGGATCAATTGTCGACTTTACGAGAACGTTAAATTTCAGCATGATTACGAAAATCGCATCAATTAGCCAGCTATTAAATATCCCGAAGAGAATTACCTAAACGGGATGCATAGATGAAAGTAGGTATTGATCTGGGAACAACCTACTCAGCAGTGGCATATTTTGATGAAGATGCTTTAGAAGCGGTCGTGATACCTAATACGGATGGCGATCTTCTAACTCCCTCGGTCATATACTTTGGTCCCGACGAGGACCTGTTGATCGGTAACAAAGCAAAAGATATGCAATCACAAGGTAAAGGGAACGTAGCAGCATCTTTTAAGCGAGCTATAGGCGATACGAATTATTCATTCACGGCTTATGAAAAAAGCTATTCGGCCGAAGACCTTTCAACCATATTATTAAAACAATTGATCGACGACGCAGAATTGTCATTAGGAGAAAAAATAAACTCTGCCGTCATTACAGTACCCGCTTATTTCAATGACATTCAACGAACCGCGACCATAAGGGCTGGTGAAAGATGCGGCATCGAAGTACTAAAAATTATAAATGAACCAACAGCAGGCGCCATATCGTACGGATATAATGACTCCAGTGACAAGATCGTCATGGTCTATGACCTAGGAGGAGGGACATTTGATGTTACTATCGTACACATAGAGAATGGGAACATCACTGTGATCGGGACAGATGGCGATCACTTGCTCGGCGGAAAGGACTGGGATAATGCCATAATTACATATTTTTGCGATAAATTTCTGAAGGATTTTGGATTTGATATAAGAGATGACGAGGCCGCTAAAAACAGCCTTATTGTATCAGCCGAAGACCTTAAGAAAGAACTGTCGGAGAACAGTGAAATAAAAATTCATTTGGATCACGAGGGTAATGTGGCGGATTATACTCTGAACAGAGAACAATTCAAAACTATGACCGAGCCTCTTTTTGCTTCTACCCAAGAAGTCTGCGAACGAGTTCTTTTTGAAAAGGGATTGAGTTGGGAAGATATCGATGAGATACTGTTGCTCGGAGGCTCGACTCGACTTCCTAACATATCTAGTCGTCTTGCAGACATTTCAAAAAAGCGGATCGTTAAACATAATGACACCGACCTAGCCGTCGTTAAGGGTGCGGCTCTATCCTCTTACGTTAAGACAGGAAAGAAGTCCGTAAGGTTCACAGATGTCACATCCCATAGTCTAGGCGCCCTATCCGTAAGAGAGGATGGCAAACAATACGTAAACGAGATAATGATCAAACGTAACTCGAGTATTCCCTCATCTGTAAGAAAATTATTCAAGATAGAACCAGGGAACATGACCGATAATATTGAACTTTTTACACTACAAGGGGAATCCCACAGACCACTTGATTGCATAACGTTAGCAAGAATGAAAATCTCAGGAATAGATAATTTTGGAGACGGCGCTCTTGTTGAGATAGAATATAACTACGATGAGAACGGAGTTGTTGGTATATCGGCATTTCAGAATGAATCTGAACTTATGATCGATTTAGAACCCCTTCCGGAGAATATACAATGGATGGGTGAACGCCCCGATCAAAGACAAACGAACGCCCCGATCATGAAGAATATCGTTATTGCTTTAGATCTATCACGCAGTATGCGTGGAAATCCTTTGAAAAAAGCAAAGGAGGCGGTTTCCAATTTTGTAAACCAGGTTTCCGATGAATTCACTAGGTTCGCACTAGTAGTATTCGGAGACAGAACAAAGGTCGTAAGAGATCTGACAATGGATAGGTATGCTATCACCAGTTCTATAAAAAATATTAAAGTTAACATGGCAGGAAGAGGGACCGATGCCACCCCTTTTGAAGAAGCGAAAGATCTGTTCGAAGGTAAAACCGGCGTCAATGTGATCATCGTACTTACGGATGGAATATGGGGCAACCGTAACCGAGCGGTCCTTCAAGTCATGGAATGCCGAACAGAAGGGATATCAACGATGGCCGTAGGGTTCGGAAAAGCAGATAGATCCTTTTTGAAGCAAATAGCTACCTTGGAAGAAGGTGCAATGTTTACGACATTAGACAAACTCGGCGAGACTTTTGGAACGATTGCTACGGTGGTTAACTCTGGTAAGATCACCAACGATATCGGAGACGCATTATGAACGAGAAAAAGAATTTCTGCAGAATGCTTGGCCTCAATCCTTTCAAAGAAGACTCTTACAATAGTGAGTTGATATCGAACATTATTAATTCTAAAGAAAAAAAATGGATGGCCGAAGGACAGGACAGACAGAACGATGTTGGTCGAAGATTCAGATTCCATAACTATCTGGATACGATACCAGATATCAGACGGGTTATGGAAAACGAGGCTCTTAGAAAAAAGGAATTTGAAGAGGCAAGGGCAATTCTAAGATCCAAAGCATCCATGTTGAAAAAAGATTTCGTTATACTTCATGACGGTACACCAGTAAGAATTCCTGGAGCTGCAGAGTCGTTAGTTAAAAAACTTAGATGGGAAGGGATATTAGCAGAAGATCTGATAGATCTTTCAGGCGTCCGTGAACATGATCCTGAATATTCTGCATCGGAATATGTGATCAACGCTTATCGTGCACTAAATGCAGTTAATGCCTTCACTCCTGTGGAAATGCTTAATGATCTTATTAGGAACATATCTCTTGAGATAGAATTTTCAGAACTAAATGATAACAGCTCTGTAGAAGATATTAGGAATGCCTTTGAGAAATGTGAGAAAAGAGTGAATAGCGTACGTCCCGAGACTCTTCCTCAGCAAGATACTTACATTCAGACCTTGAGAGCCGTGAAACTTACACTTTCTGATGAACTGCTTCACGAGCTTATAAAATATGGAATGTGCCAGAGGGCACTTGTTCCTATCATGGACATAATTGAGGAGGAATATACACAGCCTCAAGGTCGTTCGTATGTAGACAGCATAATCTCCGCATATTTTACAGATCCTCAGCTTGATTTCGACCTTGCCATACGCATATTGGAAGATTTCTGCATCAGTAAAAAATTCATCATAAATTTCTCAGATTCAGAAAGTCAAATGATCAGGTGTCCAAATTGTAACGCATTCGTCGATTCAGATACTGAAGGAATGCTTTGTTGTATCTGTAGCGATCCGATACGAATAGAATGTCCTGAATGTAAAACTAGGCAATCAACAACAAACCGTTCCTGCGTAAAATGTGGATTCGATCTCATCAGTGGGCACGAAAAAGCATTAGGATCTGAAAAAATAATTAAAAAATTATTGGCTGAGGGATCGGTTAACGAAGCCTTGAACGAATTAGAGAATCTTAAAAATAAATATTCGACCTATCCGTCCATAAATGAACTAGAGCATACTATAAACGTTGCCAAAGAAAGATTGTTTTCGAATAAAAGACGTATCGTACAAGCTTATGACCTTCGGAGATTTAGCGAGGCCGTTGAAGTAACAGAAAAATTACTAGTACAATACAAAATGTTTCTTGAAAACGATGAAAATATAGAAAATATTTACAACAATTCCATCAAACGCCTAAAAGAAGCTGAAAAATTAATAGAGAAAGCAGAGAGTTCTAATGGCAGAGGTTTAAATCTTTATGTCACAGCTTCTGAAATATGTCCGGACCATCCACGTTTAATAACAGTACTTAGCGAATATCCTCCTGAACCTCCTGTAGACATATCTTTTAAGGCAGGGGACGGAAAAATACTGATAAAATACTCTATACCTTCTAAGAGGGATAAATTAAAATTCTGTATCTATAGAGACTCATATTCAATGCCAGAATCCGGACCCACATCATTACCGATAGCGGAAATAGATACTGGATATTATCTTGACGATTCTGTTGAACCAGGGATGCCTTACTACTACACTGTGAGATCGAAGAGATGGGGAGTACTTTCAAAAGATGGTACTTCTTGTGGTCCGGTATCTGTGTTCTCCGAAGTAGATAACGTAAATATCGAGCCTCTTGAAGATGGATTGCTAGTATCGTATACCAAACCAAAGAACTGTAGTAGAGTCAGAATTTGGAGAAAACGTGAAGAAAGCGATGAGGAAATTGAATTAACAACCAACGATGAGATCATAGAGGACAGAGGATTGATCGGAGGTTCGGTCTACTACTATTTGTTCGTCACAGAATATGAATCTTCAGATGGACATATTGAACGTTCGTCCGGTTCTGTTTATTCTTGTTTAACAAATGAATTGCCTGATCCAGTTAAAGATCTGAATATATCATGGAATGTATCTGACGGTACTTTTACGGCCCATTGGACTGGTGAAAATGTAGTCCTATATTCCTCGCCTAAGAGCATTAAGATGCAAGGACTATTGATAAAACAAGAAGATATAGATTCCTGGATGACCCCTTTGACTTTAATTGAAAGTACAGAGGAAAAAGTAAGTTTCTCACTGCCTGACGGAACGGTCCAATACATTTATCCCATGATCCCTGTCGGAAAATATGTTATAAGAGGTCAAGAAGTAAGAGTAGCTGAACTGAGGCCGTTCAGAGACGTTAACTGGAATATAGTTGGTAACGAATGCATGATCTCAGTTTCCTGGCCAGAGGGAGCTGAGTCTGCAGTCGTCGTTATTACAGATTCAGGAAAACCTGCCGAGGGCCCTAATGACCTGAACGGAGAAAGGATCACAATATCCGCCGAGGCTTACTCAAAAGATAAGATGATCAAGATACCCATGGGAAATTACTCTCGTAGAACCGTTACTATGTACGTTATATACGATATAGAAGAAAAGGAAACTGCATCGCGAGCTATGGCCTTTGATGTTATCGCAGGAACGTACAGCAAGATATTTTATGAGGTCGAACAGACTAAAAACAATATCGTCAAGGTCACCATGCAAACAAATAGCGATGTGGAATTTATTCCGTCAATAATTGCAGTCTGCACTTCAGAAGGTATTCCCTTGAGCTCCAAAGATGGCGAAACGATATGGAGATCTGAAGTACCAATGCTAGTAAAGAATGGACAATGTAAATTTAATATTAAATCTGGGTCGTTGAACGTTGATCATATGAGGATCTTCTTTGAGAGTAACGAAGATTATGCCGAGTTTAAGTTTGTACATCCCCTACACGAGAGGAATTAAGATGAATAACGACTATATTTGCCCTTTTTGCTTTAATTCCTTTGACTTGGACGATATACATTATCAGTGTGTTAACCAGTCTTGCACCAGAATGTTCGTCAATGCGATCGACGAAGGTAAAATAGATAACGGAAAAACGTACCGTGCTACAACAGAAAATGAGGAAATAGACGTCGAGAACAGTACATTCTTAGGAAAAGATCCCAGCGGAAAAGATGCTGTAAAGACAAAACAGCATATTGTTCGTGACTCATCGGGAATCTGCGATATGTGCCGTCGTCCAGTACACAAGAGACTATGCCCCATCTGTCATAATCCTATCCCCTTGGAAGCAGAAGGTGGAAAAAATAACATATTTGTCATAATTGGTCCAAAGGGCTCAGGAATGAGTCATTACAACTCAGTTTTAATTAATCAGCTTAAGAACTCCTTCGCTCAGGAATTTGATGCTATAGTGGTTCCAGCTTCAGACCGAACAACGATAAATTATCGTGAACATTATTTCAAAAGATTGTATGAAAATGGACGAAAACTTTTATCAAATGAGGAAAACGGCCTAAGAGAACCGATGATATACTACGTAAGATTTCCAAACGAAAACCTTCCTGGTGCAACTCTTGCATTTTTTGATTCTGCAAATGAGGGGATACAATTAGAATCATTCATATCGAATGCTTCAGGAATTATTTGTTTAATGGATCCACTTCAAATACCATATGTGAACGAAAGACTACGCACCAATAACAAGCCACGACCATCAGAAGATATTGTTCAGACTATAAATACGATAAGCGTGACGATACGTTCTGCTATGAATATATCCCCTAGTGACAAGATCCCTATTCCGCTGGCAATGACTTTTACAAAAAGCGATGTATTGATGAAAGTTCCAGAGAACGATGAAGAAGAAAAAGTCCTATTCGGTCCAGGATCCTCGTTACGGATACCTAGAGAACTAGGCATATGCGATAAAGAAAACTTTATGCAGATAGACGCTGAGATCTATGAATATCTAAAACGTTCGGTTCCAAATGAGTTCTTGGATATCATCAATGGCTTTGAAAAATACTGCCTCTTCGCCGTGTCTTCACTTGGTTGGAATCCTGAAGGCATAATATTGGATAGAGGTCTGTCCCCGTTCAGAGTAGAAGACCCACTTATCTGGTTACTTGGTAATCAGGACACAGAGGGAAAAAATTGACATTATATAATAAAAATAAATTAAGTGATCATAAATTGATGGAGGTATGAATATGAAGAATAATTTTTACATAGGTATCGATCTTGGTACTACTTACTCGTGCCTTGCGTACATTGACGAGGCAGGTAACCCTATAGTTGAGAAGAATTTTGAACAAGAAGATACGACACCTTCGGTGATACTCTTTGATGAGAACCGTGAGATGATAGTTGGTTCCCCTGCCAAGGACATGGCCATAATGTATCCTGCTGATAGAACGTTCATGTCTGTAAAAAGACAGATGGGGACTGATTTTAAAGTAAACGTAGACGGAGAGATATACACTCCGATAACGCTTTCAGCAGCCATTCTAAAGAAGATGCTTAATGATTTCAATGAGGTGCACAACTGCGAAGTGGATAGAGCCGTAATAACCTGTCCTGCGTACTTTGGTCAGAATGAACGAGATTCGACCAAGTATGCTGGAAAGATCGCGGGTCTGAATGAAGTCATCATAATAAACGAACCAACAGCCGCTGCAATATCGTTTGGATATGGTTCGGACGGTTCAAAGAAAAGGATAATGGTATACGATCTAGGCGGCGGCACTTTTGATGTGACTATACTAGAGATAGATGGCAATACGTTCAATGCGGTAGCTACCGATGGAGAAGGCCTTCTCGGAGGAAAAGACTGGGATATTGCTTTAGCTTCGTTAATAAAGAACAAAATATCACAGGTCTCCAATATATCGATAGAAGAGATCGAAGATGACGAGAATGCCTTTGCTACTCTGAACATTGACACAGAGTCAATAAAAAAGAGACTTACAACATCCGAATCCACGAGAGGCTCCATAAGTATCAACGGAGAACGTATCGTATATACAATAAGTAAAAAAGAATTTGAGAGTGTAACTGCACCACTTCTTAACCGTACTTTAGAAATCATAGGAGACGTCCTTGATTCAAAAGATTTTATTATGAACGATATTGATGAGATTGTCTTAGTCGGAGGTTCGTGCAGGATGCCTCAGATCAAAAACGGCATTATGAATAAATACGCGAACGCTAAAGTGAGACTTTTTGATCCCGACCAATCCATTGCTAAGGGAGCAGCTATATTCTCAAGGTCCAAATCACTAAAAGAGATCGAATCTTCTGAACTCTCGGTAGATGTTAAGAACGTACTTAGTAAAACATTCGGCGTCAGGGTTAACTACAACGGTAAAGAAATGATCTCCAATCTGATATACAGGAACGAGACACTGCCGATAGAAAGCGTCAAGGTCTACTATCCCATGGATGAGGGTCAACCGTCCGTGTTAATAGAGATCTTCGAAGATTCTGCACAGCGTTCGGATGATACACCTAGGACGGACCTGATCGATGGAAACTACGTAGGTGCTTTCGATATGGACCTACCGGTTGGTATTGCGATGAATACGCCCATAACGGTGAAGTTCAAGGCTATGGAGGATGGGACTATTGCCGCAGAGGTAGAATGTTTGAACGAAGTGAAAGATTACGATCTAAAAAATTCGTTGAACATCTCTGAAGAAGACCTAAAGAGATCAAAAGGCCTTATTGAAAAAATGAGTGATTGATCATTTACATCGAGAAATAAAACCGGACGCCCAATCCTCAGTAGATAACGCATGTTGGTGCATGTATGTCCCAAGTGAAGATCTGTACACCAGGCCGTCCTTTGCTCTAGTAATTCCAGCTCCACGATCAAGGTTGTATCCAAATGATTCTCCATTTTTTGCATACACCTCAGAATAGTGATATTCGTGTGCGCGTATCTTAGAATTAAAAAGTGGATTATTATCAGTAGAAATAGCGGATACGTATGTAGGCCCATGACGGACTCCGGTCATTTCAGCTTCGGCATCAAATATTCCAGACATCTTGTGTTTGTTACCCTCAGAGTCTTTTAAGTTATTGCACATAGCTAGTAACCCTCCACATTCTCCAAGGATAGGTTTACCTTCATCGGAAGCGTTCTTAATTCCTTCCATGAAATCCTTATTGGAAGAAAGTTTTTCAGCATGTAATTCAGGATAACCTCCTCCGAGATAGTATATATCTGCATCTGGAAGAGATTCTCCATCTGTGGGAGCGAACTCTTGAACTTTAATTCCTGATGCTTCTAAACATTCTAAATTCTCTTTGTAATAAAAACAGAACGAATCGTCCATCGCTACAGCCGCACGCAATCCCGTATTCCTTTTAACGTAAGGTATCTCATCAGGAAGATCGACATCAGATGATTCAGCTATATTCATAAGGAGATCTAGATCAACATTTTCAGTCATTTTTTCCAATAACGACAGATCAGGTTTATTTTTACAATTTGGAGTAACAAGACCCAGATGCCTTTCTTCCGTAGGACTTTTTGAAAGTCTACCAATCTTACCTACAACATCCTGTTTACAATATCTGCTCATCACGTCGTCGATCTTGTCCTCGTGTTGCTTTCCAGATATGTTGTTGAGTATCAGCCCTTTTATGTTAACTTCAGGATCGAAATCTGAAAAACCGTTAACTATCGCGGCCGCACTTCTATTCAGAGATCTTACATCAACAGTTAAGATCACAGGAAATCCCAATATCTTTGCGATCCTCGCCGTGGATCCAATATCGGAATCAGCGGAAAATCCTTCATAAAGACCGCGAACGCCTTCTACGATACATAGATCCGCATCTTTTGAAGCGTAGCCTACAATGTTCCGAATCGTATCTTCGTCCATCATATACGAATCAAGATTCCTAGACCTTCGTCCAGAAGCAAGGGTGTGATACATAGGATCGATAAAATCAGGACCTGCCTTGAACGCTTGCACTTTATATTTCTTAGAAAGTCTTGTCAATAAGCCAGTTGTTATTGACGTTTTACCAACACCACTTCTAGTGCCAGCTATGACAATGCCTTTCAATTTCCCCTCACCAATTCCCGAAGGGTGTCTGCGGTTTCCAAAGCAATTATTGTATCAGTACCCATGACCATCGAATGAGATGAGATCTCTCCGACTGAGTTGGGAAAACCAGAGTTAATATAATTCGTTAACTGCCTAGGTTGATCTGTGACAAGAATATCATCCTTTTTTAGATCTGGGTATGCGTGACATATACCTAATATCAAAGTTAGATCAGGATTAAATTTGTTAACCTCTAACCTCATACTTTCACCAATTAGGGGGTATTCATCAAGACCGCCGACAACAGCGTCTATTTTAATGTTATCTTCTTTAAACTGGGTCATTATATTTTCAGCGTATTTACGTATCCGTGGAAGCCCTTTTTCAGTATCGAGATTGGCAACAAAAAAAGTACTTCCTCCAAGAATCCTTTGAGCTTCGTCGACTGCTAAGAACATATCAGAAAAACGATAAGCGAGCTCTTTTTTAGCGTTCATTACAACGGCGACCTTACCGCCTTTTGAAAGGACCTCGCATATTTTTTTGCAAGCGCTAAGTTTGGTGACTCCCGTGGATGGTTTCATGTAGACTTTACTGGCCAAACCTTTTTTCTTTTCCATCTCTGTGGCTGCATTCATCAGCTTTATCTGACGTTCCGCTTCATCAGCGGAGATTATACCCGCATTACATCCCGACTCAAGAGCTTTGATCGCACCTATTGTATTATCTCCCATACAACCGTGGATCTCTACGGGAAAAACGATACAGTCTATTCCGGCCCTCTTTATTGAGAGCGCCATATCCTCTCCAATTATCATGCTGACACATGTCCCCACGACTGCTATAGTTCTAGGATGGAACATATCATAAGCGGTTTTTAATGTAGCGATTAGCTCATCAGAACCTCCGAATATCAGATCGGTCTCCGAAAGAGCCGTTGTAAGTATCCTGACTCCAGCTTGTTCCAATGATCGGGATGTCATAAAACCACATCCAGATGGTCCGTGGATAACGATCACATCAACATTCATGTCCCTTAACGTGTACATAGCAGCAATTATGGGATTTGGCCGCGGGTGTATAATCTTCATGTGTAACCTTCTTTGATAAAAAGTATCCTAGGTCCATAGGATTTTGGTAATTTTGGCATTGTGCCAGATCCGTCAGTTATAATTAATTTTATTCCGTAATTTTCGGAAATTCTCTTTATTGCATCAGAATCCATCTTGCTGCATACTTTTCTATTGACTGGATCTAGAACCGCGATAGCGCCTTCTATAGAGTTCATTCTATCAAGAGTTGCGTATGTTCGTTCTACAGAACCTTCGGATATGCCGGGATTCCGTTCTTTAATGATCCAATTCCCATCACTAAAGGAAACTTCCCCTCTTCCAGGCACTCCTTCGAAAGAAGCCAAACCTTCTTGTAAAAATAATTTAGGTATCTTCATTGTCTCACATACCTTGAGAGTCATCTCAATGGCGTCCAAATATTCAAGTGCCAGATAACTTCCTTTCAGTTCCGTTTCGAATCCGTCATCGTAGTCAACATGTATCTTTACGGACTCCCCGAGTACTGGTTCATTTAGAACTTTTATTTTTTTTCCATATCCGATGACTTGACCGATTTTACATTTTTTCCATATATCGATTTCATTTTCAGGAACAATATTTGTGGCAGAAAGTATCGATCTCTTTCCGTCAAAGGCTTTTCTAGTTCCAGCAGCTATCAGATAATCTTCCAAAAGATTGGTTATACATGCTATATCGGCCTTGCCTGAACCACCTAAAGACACTTCACATATCATAACATCATGATCGCTGTCTGGAAGGGTCAACATCAATGGCGGTGCTATGCTCAGTTTTTCATTTATTACTAGTTTACCGTTCTTCCATTCACCTCTTCCTCTAGAAGTGTGTAAAAAGACCTTTTTACCAGCAGCTGTAAGTACATGTGCCAGAAGGCAACAGGAACTAGTTTTTCCTTTTACGCCAGTGACTTCGATCCTAAATCTTTTATCGTCTATGAGCTCATTTACAGCCTGACTGAAGAATTTTCTTTGATTGTATTTCACATCATCTAAAAATTTATCGGGACAATGTATCGGCATGAGGACAAGGTCATATTCTTCCTTAGGTACCTCTGTCGATACCTTGTATCCTTTACTCCTAAGACGCTCTAATTCTTCGTAAGGCGTGACCTTGTAGACGTCGACACAGGTAACGTCGTCGTCACTCTTTGGATATCTGTCTGCTAAGATACCCCCGCCGTGTACCGTGTCGAGTATCAGTATCTTCATATGCCGTATCTTTCCAGTTTTTTCACTAGTATGTCTACAAGACGTGGATCCCTTCCAACAGGCATCGCGTAATGAATGTTGACCTCTCTTCCGAACGCATTACTAACGCCACCTTTGCTACCAGCAGGTATACCTAGAGTCTCGGGAATTTCCTCGCCTACATGTGCGCCTGATGCTATGAACAACGGAAGAACAACAACGTTCTTTGCGCCCGAATCTACGACTTTGGCCATAACATCCTGTAAAAATGGTTCATTGAACTCATTAAGTGCGTAATGTACGTTGGTGTGCCCTCTCTTTTTGAGTCTTTCTACGTTCATCTTCATAACATCCTTGTTATGATTAAGACGTGAACCGTGCCCAACAACGATGATGGCAGCATTTCTATCACTGCAGAGCTCTTTGATCCTCTCTTCAAGAATATCCGTAAGGTTAGGATCGTTGCCAAGAGGTTGTTCAAAATGAACAATGACATCTTTTCCAGCAATAACGGTCTTTCCTCCAGAAGAATTCTCAGGGATATTGAGCTTCTTAGGTATGTCTCTGGTTATATGCAGGCCAGATGCGATAAAGAATGGCAATGCTATGATCTCATCAATACCTGCTTCCACCATTTCTTCTAATACTGTGTCTATAAGTGGCATCGTAGTTTCATTATAAGCTGTCCAAACTTGAAGTCCGGTGCGCTCCTTCAATGCTTTTGCTTGTAATTCGATAGCGTTTTTGTTATGGTCAAGTCTTGATCCATGTCCGATAAATAGTATTCCTTTCATTGTTTTTCCTCGTTTATTTTTTTAATTTCATTCCGCCTTCAGAGTTCTCTGTGTGACAAAGTATCTCGTTAGCTAACGACCTATAATTTTTGGCCATTGTTGATTCAGGAGCATTACGTACTACGGTCAAACCAACCGCTTCAGCATCCTGGACCTCTTGGTCTCTTGGTAAGCGATATATCACGTCGGTACCCATCTCACAGGCCGCTTTGTCTATTATCTCGCTCTCATTATCTATACCACGAGAGTTTTGAATAAGGCCTGAAAATTCAGCGTATCCATCGTCAGAGAAACCTTCCACGGCTTGACGTATATTATCTGCTGCGTATAGTGACATCATTTCCCCTGAGGTCACTACAAAAACATTCCTCGCATATCCGTTACGGATCGGCATAGCGAATCCTCCACAGACTACGTCTCCAAGCACGTCATAGATAATTATATCGGGTTTTATTTTTCCTATTACGTCGAGGGATTCGAGTTTATCGAAAGCTGCAATTATGCCACGACCAGCGCAACCCATTCCTGGCTTAGGGCCTCCACATTCTACACAAAAAATATTACGGCCGGTACTGTGTACTGCTTCATTCAGTGTCACTTCTCCGATCCTCATGAGGTCGAGTACCGTTTCGGGTGCCTTCCCCCCCATTAAAAGTTTTGTGGAATCGGCTTTGGGGTCACATCCTATCTGTAACACACGATGACCCATTTCTGCAAGAGCCTCACTTATATTGGACGAAACGGTAGATTTACCGATGCCGCCCTTCCCATAGATGGCAATTCTTCTCAATAATTTTTGAATGAGGTCATCGTTGATAATACTTTCAATTGAATTCGTGCTAAATGGATGATGTATCCAACTTTATTCGTATTATTTAGAAACTTAATCAATTAAATTAAATTTTTAATCTATCATATAGTTCGGCACGTTCGGCTTTCGTAAGATCACGACACTTGCCGAGACCCATATTTCCAAGTTCAATGTTCATAACTCGTATACGCTTGACGCTTATAGCTGTATAATCTAGACTACTACACATTCTCCGAATCTGACGGTTAAGGCCCTGTTTAAGGATTATACGGAACTCTCTATCACCGGTCATTTCTACGTCACATCTCCTTGTGACCACGCTGCCTTCCATTATTGGGACTCCCAAGGTCATCTCGCGAATGAAATGATCCGTTATATCTTTGTCAACGACAACGATATACTCTTTATCGTGGCCGCTACTGGAGTGCATTATTTTATCGGCAAGTATGCCGTTGTTGGTCATCAACAAAAGCCCTTCTGAATCCTTGTCGAGACGTCCTATGGAATATATGCGCTTAGGATAACCGATAAAATCAATTACGTTATCAGGATCTTCTGGATTTGATGTGCATGTTATACCAACTGGTTTGTTCAGTACTAGAATAATGTCCTCTTCCACAGGAGTTATTTCTTTTCCATCTACACAGACCACGTTGTCAGGTTGTACACGATCGCCCAGAACAGCGACACGTCCATCTATAGTTACACGACCCTCTTCTATTATACGGTCAGCGGCACGCCTCGATGATACACCAGAGTCGCCGATGTATTTGTTTAGGCGGACACCTCTATTTTTCTCTTCGGAAGAGCCCATAAGTATCCATTGAGCAGACGTTATTTAAGTATGTTCTAACGAGTGAGCCTTTTTTAACTATATCGTACATAATCTTTCCATGGGATTTTTTAGAAAGAAAGCAGCTGGTGCTGTGATCAGATATGTGGACTTTGACTCACACTGGGATACAGAGAGCCCTTTCTTGTTCGTATCTCATCATCGTGACAAATATCCTAAAGGTAACTCTCAACAGGCACCACCATGGGAAATGATAGGTTGGAGAGACCTAGGGCACGATTACAAAAAACATAATGGTTTTCGCATGTATAATGGAAAAGTGGTTCCCGGATTTCCTATGCATGCTCACTGGGGATTTGAAACTTTAACAATAGCGGAAGAAGGTTTCATAGACACATTTGACACCGAAGGCAATCAATCTCGTTTTGGATTCGGTGATGCTCAGTGGGTAACTGCTTCAAGTAAATATCAACACAGTGAGATGTATCCATTAGTTTTTCAGGACCGGCCTAATCCAAATAACATTACCCAGATAATGATTAACCTTCCAGTGGAAATGAAGGGGTCTTTAAATA
>CAYIZM010000004.1:12381-44121 GCA_964368015.1 uncultured Methanomassiliicoccales archaeon | reverse complement strand
AGTATACTAGATTTGAAAAAGCTAGAATCATTGGTTCGAGGGCGTTGCAGATATCATACGGAGCGCCAGTCCTAGTGGACTACTCGAAAGATACGATCGATCCGATCGATATCGCCATGCTGGAATATGATGTTGACATGATACCGATCACTGTCGTTAGAAATTAAGAGGCATTTTTACATGAGCGACGAGGATAAATTAGTTATCGAAACCGAATTGCTGATACCCGAGGATCTATACCTTACGTCAGGTGTCCACATCGGTACACAGCAGAAAAGCGCTGATATGAAGGATTTCATATTCAAGATCAGGCAGGACGGCCTTTATGTTCTTAACATTCAGAAAACTGATGAAAGGATCAGGGTCGCCGCAAAAATGATCGCGCGTTACGATCCCAAGAGAGTCCTTGTGGTTTCAGCCAGACAGTATGGTCAGAGACCCGCAAGAGAATTCTCCAGAATCATCGGAGCACCCGCATTCGCAGGTCGTTTCGTTCCTGGAACACTTACAAACCCGGTCCATCCTGGTTTCGTAGAGCCTGAATTGATCCTTATGACGGATCCAGCTGCAGATAAGCAAGCTCTTAACGAAGCTTTGAACCTCGGAGTTCCAATAATCGCTATGTGCGATGCAAACAATGAGACACGCAACATCGACCTGATACTTCCTACCAATAACAAAGGAAGGCGCGCCCTTGCTTGTGTGTACTGGCTCCTCACCCGTGAGGTGCTTTTGGCACGTGGGGACATGAAAGCCCCCGAAGATTTCAAGATGGAAATCGAAGATTTCGAAGCCAAGCTTTGATTGCAAAACCCTTTAACACCCAAACCCTTTATTCATTTTATGCGTTATCCAGCTGTTGCAGGACAATTTTATCCTTTGAACAAGGACGATCTTATCAACGAGATAGAATCATGTTTCGTTCATAAACTTGGTCCAGGGATGCCTACCAAGGAAGGAAATGCTAGGAGTATAGTTTCGGCTGTGGCCCCTCACGCGGGATTTATGGCATCTGGTATGAATGCTGCTCACACATACAAGCGTATCAAGGAGGACGGACTTCCCGATACCTACGTAATAATCGGGCCGGACCATCACGGTGTCCCTTTTGATTTTGTGATGTGTTCTGAAGATTATCTAACTCCTTTTGGTCCATGTAAGGTTGATAAAGATATGGCCAAGGACTTGAAAGGCCTAATATCCGACAGTCCCAACGCCCACAGGTTAGAACACTCTATAGAAGTTCAGATACCGTTCATCCAGTACATCGATCCTGATGCGAATATATTGCCGATAATAATGTCTCGTCAAGACCGTCTTACCGCTAAACGTCTAGCCGACATACTCAAAGTAGTATGTCATGATCGGGACGTAGTCATTATCGCGTCCAGTGACCTATCTCATTACATCCCGAAAGATAAAGCGACGTTGTTGGATTCTAAAGTACTAGAGAACATAACCTCGCTGAACGCTGATGGTATTTTTGAAACTATCAGGTCCAACAACATATCTGCCTGTGGATACGGACCTATCGCTACAGCAATGATGGCATCTGATCCTGGAAGCGCAGAAGTTCTGAAGTATTCTGATTCTTACGATTCATTAGGTGGCGACCCAAGATCCGTTGTTGGATACGCTTCCGTCGCGATGTATAGAAAATAAGGTAAGAGGTTTAAATGCACATCAGTAAGGGATGTGCTTGAGCCTTTTCAGGTTCGGTTCGTAAACCAGTCCTTTGTCCATAAGGGCATCAGATATTTCTTCCAGCTCAGTTGCGGATATGCCTTCTAATGCTGCACTTCTTTCAACTTCGTCCCGAGGCGCTCCTTGTCCGTCAGTATCAAGTTCCTTTATTATGCGAAGTACAGCGTCCTCCATATCCTGACGTCCTGCTACCGTTTGTTCTGGATCGATATCTATCTCATCCGGTCCTACGTCCTCGGGGAACCCGAAGTCTATAGAACTATCTGGTAGAAGCATTCTAAGGGCGTCCTGTATGGTTTTGACGTAATACGATGAGGTGGGCACGCCGTAATTGTTTAGTGCCAGATCTATTCCTTCTACTTCGTCTTCCGAAAATCCAGCGTCGATCAGGTCCTTCTTGGAAGTGCTGTTAACCGCCATAGCTTTCTTCATCTTAAGTAAGCGTTCCCAGAGGGATTTAGCTGCACTTAGGATCCACTGATTACGTACGTCCTCATCTACCTGTACTATTGTCTCAGGTCTAACTGAAACGAACACTCGGGAGTCGTCGGTGGTGTACGTCCTGACTTTACCTACGATGGCAACGAACGAGGGAACCTCAAGATCAGCTATTGCTGAAGCGGCTTCTGGTTGGAATTTACCGACATTTATGAAAAAGCTACCGTTAACGTCTTGGATACGGCCTCTCCAAAGAGGCTCTTCCTCGTTACCGATGTTTTCTTTTTCGGTCAGTACTCCTGCTATTAATACACGATTAACAACAGCGCCTAACTTTGTTATAACGTAGAACGGGGACATCTCTTCTTCGCCTTTAGACGAAAAAGAAGAACCATTAAGCTCACTTGCAAAAATTCTCCAGGCTGTCTCTCTGTTGATCATAATGATCCCTCCACTTCTGCAAGAAGTTTTTCAGCTTCCTCAGTAAAGTTCTCTTTAACGAAATCAGCATCTCTTACTATCATCATCGGCCCATATTCGTCGCTTAGGACGTTCCCTATCAAGGAAAGTCTTCTGATGATCATCTTTTTGGCTAGCTCTTGGGAAACAAGCTCGATATTCCCTTTGGCTTTTGCAAGTCCTTCTGCCATTCCCATGGTAACGCCAGTTAGCTTTTCGGTGAGGTCACGGTTAATGATCGCACTTATAGCTCCTGTGCCGTCATCCAAGGTAAGTTTCATCCTTAGGTCCATGACAGGCTCTACTTTACCGTGTGCCTGACATTCGCTGTTAATTATCGAACGATTACATTCTGGACATCTTTCTATAAGTCCGCTTCCGCGTCTAACATCCACCACCGTTCCAATGACGTTGATGTCTATTCCTCCGCCTGTGCGTACGATATCGCCTATCAGCTTAACCGTAGCATTATCCGCTATTTCGCCAAAAGTATCATCGACCCTGCTTACTTCGGCACGGTCCCCTATGTTCAATTGAGGTATGCCTTTCCAAGCCCGTATGTAAGCGTTCTTTACGCAAACGGTTTCTCCTTCTTTAAGACTAAGATCGTTCCATGCGGAATACTGTATCTTGCCAGTATCGTCGGCCAGCATTCCGGAGTACACGACCTTTGGTTCTCCTTTTACTGTTATATCGCGTTCCTCGGTGGAAAGTATACGTCCTGTAACCGTAACGTTACCCATACCTCCGGTGATCTCGCCTATCTTGCATTCCGATGCTTCCATGGAAATCACTCTATCAGGAACGTCAACCCGCATTCCTTCTGCAGATCCAACGGATCCGCGACCACCTATGTTGACCTGTACTTTCTCGTTCCAGGTTTTAGTGTAAGCGCTCCTGAACCAATAAATGGAGCCTTTCTCCATGGTTATATCTTGTTTTTCCCAGACGGTGAACGAGGCTGTACCAGTCTCGTCCCCGATTATACCTGAGGTGATAGTCTTAGGACTTCCTCTTACGGTTATCTCTTTTTCTTCTACGTATACTACTCTGACGAGTATGTCCACGCTTTGTTCTGTGCCATTAAGTTCTCCGATCTTTTTGACCACTGATGTTTGGAAAGGGCTCTGTTCCAAAGATCCATGTTTACGGAGTATTCCTCTTATGGCTGCTTCGGGAGAGACGTGGAACTCGTTGACATACTTTTTCAGTTCGTTCATGAGTTCGGTATCGTCGACCTTATCCTTCAGCACCCTTTTCAGTTCTTCATAGTGGGGTGTTAGTTCTTGTTCATCCATTTTATCGACCTCCGCTTGTGCGGATAATCACTCTTACGGTTTTACACTATAAAACTTAACCCGGGGGTCCGCCGAATATTCCGAATACCGTTCCTTAGGCGTACAGACCGAATCTTTAAATCCATTAGAACTATCATAGGATATGGTTCCAAAAAAGAAGATCGATGATATTATTGACGGGTATGATCCTGCCGACATTACCATTGCGACACTTTGTTCACATTCTTCACTTCAGATTTTTCACGGTGCACGTAAGTTAGGCTTTAAGACATTGGGATTAACTGTTTCTCATGATACTAGATATTATGACGCGTTTCCGCTGGCCAAGCCTGATAAGATAATTAAATACAAGGATTTTGACGAAATGGAGTCCCGTATCGGCGAACTCCATGACATGAACACCATCATAATTCCCCATGGATCCTTTGTTGAATATATGGGTGCTAGAAGATTCGAGGATTTTGAGGTACCTTCCTACGGTAACCGTGGCGTTCTAGCATGGGAATCCGACAGGGAGATGCAGAGAGAATGGATAACTTCCGCAGGCGTCCCTATGCCACGTCTGATTTCTGATGCTAGGGAGATACATGAACCTGTGATGGTAAAGTATCATGGAGCAAAAGGTGGTCGCGGATTCTTTATCGCAAAGGACTACCCGGACTTCAAGATGGCCATCGATAATACACAGCCATATACGATACAGGAATATTGTTTGGGTACTAGGTATTACATTCATTTCTTCTACGATCCGAACAAGAAGGACGGCTACCTATGTGAGAACGGCGGTTCTTTAGAACTGTTATCTATGGACCGTCGTGACGAGAGTAACATCGACGAGATGTACAAACTAGGTTCCATAGAAGACTCAAAGAGACACGGCCTATATCCGTCATTTGTGGTCACAGGAAATACTCCCGTGGTTTTACGCGAATCTCTACTTCCGAAAGCTTTTGAGATGGGACAACTCGTGGTCGATCGTGCGTATGAAATGTTCGGCGGTATATGGGGGCCGTTCTGTTTAGAAACCGTCGTTAACGATAAATTACAGTTCAAGGTCTTCGAAGTTTCTGCTAGGATCGTAGCAGGTACCAACCCGTTCATATCCGGATCTCCGTACTCTGACTTTATTTATCCTGGGCTCAGCACGGCAGGTCGCATGGCCTTAGATATAAAGGAAGCGGCGGAGAACGGTCGGCTCAAATCTATATTGACCTAATTCAACGGGCACATTATATATCTTCAAATGATAACAATTGGATAATCTACAGGTGCGTTGATGGTATCAAGAAGACTTCAGAATGTTCCGGCGTCGGGGACTATCGCTATTTCTAACAAGGTCAGTAGATTAAAAGCAGAAGGAGAGGATATCATCTCATTCTCAATGGGAGAGCCAGATTTTACAACTCCTATGAACGTGATCGACGCTTGTAAAGATTCGTTAGACCGAGGTTTTACACACTATACTCCATCTCTTGGAATTCCTGAGCTAAGGCGTGCTGTGGCAGAGATGGCACATGATGAGAACAACATTCCTTGTAGAGGCGCAAATGTTCTTATCACTCCTACTAAACAAGCAATATTCATGACTTGTTTGGCATATCTCGATCCTGGCGACGAGGTCCTTCTTCCGAATCCTGCATGGGTATCTTATGAGGCATGTATCCGTCTTGCAGGCGCGATACCCGTCTTCGTACCTACGTACTTCGAAGATGGGTTCGTCATAGACCCGGCAATGCTGGAAGCAGCGATCACACCGAACACAAAGATGATGATCATCAACTCTCCATCTAATCCAACAGGTTGTGTTATTCCCGAGAACGTGCTCAAAGAGATAGCGTCAATAGCTATAGAGCATGACATAATGGTACTTTCTGACGAGATCTACGAAAAAGTGATCTACGAAGGCAAACACATCTCTTTGGCTTCCTTTCCAGATATGTTCGATAGGACCATAACTGTCTCCGGACTTTCTAAAACCTATGCCATGACCGGATGGAGGATGGGTTGGGCTATTGCAAACGAAGAAGCGATCGGTAATCTTAACAAATTACAGTCCCATTCGATATCTTGCTGTGTTTCATTTGCACAACAAGCCTCAATAGAAGCCATAAAAGGAGACCAGAGCGACCGTTACGAGTTCATTAAAAAGTTCACACAGCGTAGGGACCTTGCGGTAGATCTTATTACAGAGATGAAAGGCCTTGATGTGAACATTCCCAAAGGAGCGTTCTATCTATTCCCGAAATATGATGTCGATATAAAGTCTAACAAACTTGCTACGATGTTATTGGAACAGGCTCATGTGGCAGTTACTCCAGGTTCGGCTTTCGGACCTGCAGGAGAAGGTTATTTCAGGATATCTTACGCCACAAGCGAAGATCAGCTCCGCGAGGGACTTGACAGGATCAAATCCTTCTTAGCCAACCTATGAACATGGGTGTGACCGTCAAAATAAATATAGGGTAGGGCATAGTCGTTACCGTTCGTTTGCCTGTGGCATGATGAACAGAGGGATTCCGTTTGAGCAGACAACTTTTCACCGTAGGCCCCGTTAACGTAGAGCCGGAAATACTTGAGGCTATGACCAAGCCTATAATAACACACAGGTCCAAAGAATACAAGCAACTTCACTCTGGGATAGTTGAAAAGATCCGCAAGGCGTTGGATACGGACATGGATATCTTCCTCGTTGGCGGTTCTTCAACGGTAATGATCGAAGGTGCGATCAGGAACGGAATATCCAAAAAATCACTTGGTATCACAGGCGGGTCCTTTGGTGATAGGTCTATAGAGATCGGAGAACTCAATGGTAAGACCGTTGAAAAGGTAGAAGTGCCATTAGGCAAAGGGATCCGACCGGAACACATCAAGAACAAAGTCCAGAAAGATATCGAAGCCGTTCACTGGGTCAGTAACGAATCCTCTACTGGAGTATTCAGTGACTCGACGGCGATCGCCGACGAAGTACGTAACCAAAATTCTGACTCCCTTATCATAATCGATGCTGTAACATCAGCTTTTGCAATGGACTTACACATGAAGGAACTTGAACCAGACGCTTTAGTGTTCGGAACACAGAAAGCATTGGCAATGCCTCCAGGTCTAGGTATGATGGCGTGTTCGGAAAAGATGCTTAAGAAAGCCTCTAAAGTAGAGAACCGTGGGTTCTATACAGACCTTTTAAAGATCAAGAAACAGAGCGACGTCAGCTACGCATTGACCACGCCCCCAGTATCGCTAATGTATGCGCTGGACTTCCAGTTGGATAGGATACTGAAGGAAGGTATGCCCGCTCGCTATAGGCGCCATCAGGAGATGGCCGACCTAGTTAGGAATTGGGCTGATAAATTATACGGGATATTTCCAGACGAAGGTGTTCGATCTAACACTATAGGCGTTCTTAACCGCGGAAGTCTGGATTTTGATAAGTTCCATACAGCGCTGAAAGCCAAAGGATATGAGATATCCAACGGTTACGGCGGTGTCAAAGAAAAGACGTTCAGGATAGGGCACATGGGAGACCTTACACAGGCAAGGGTTAAAGGTCTACTAAGTGTCATGGACGAAATACTGGATGAGATGAAATGACAAAAATTCTAGTTTCTGACCCGCTCAGTGAAGAGGGCCTCAAAATTCTCAGGGATTCAGGTTTCCCTGTAGACGAGAAGTTCGATCTTTCTGAGGACGACCTTTGTAAAATAATAGGCGATTACGACTGTTTGATAATCAGGTCAGGCACCAACGTAACAAAGAAAGTTATCGATGCTGCCAAGAAATTGCGCGTCATCGGTCGTGCTGGTGTAGGTGTTGATAATATAGACGTTACAGCGGCAACAGAGAGAGGTATTCTTGTTATGAATACTCCATCTGCTAATATCCTTTCAGCAGCCGAGCACACATGTGCGCTATTACTTTCGCTTGCTAGGAACATACCTTTCGCTCACGATTCTATGCACAGGGGCGAGTGGAAACGTGCTAAGTACACGGGCGTAGAGATGAATGGTAAAATTCTAGGTATAATAGGTGTAGGACGTGTAGGCGGAGAGGTCGCAAAACGTCTTAAGGCATTCAATATGACAATGGTAGGATACGACCCATTCTTACCAAAGGACGTAGCAGATAGTATCGGAGTCCGTTTAACGACTTTGGACGAGGTCCTGAAGATATCTGATTTCATGACCATTCATACTCCTTTGCTTCCTGACACTAGGAATATGATCTCTACTGAGCAGTTCAACATGATGAAATCTAACGCTAGGTTAGCCAATGTTGCTCGTGGCGGGATCGTAGACGAGGAAGCACTTTACGTGGCACTAAAGAACAAAACAATCGCTGGAGCAGCATTCGATGTTTGGTGCGAAGAACCAATTTGTGAAGCAAATAAAAAGCTTCTAGAACTTGATAATATTATTACAACGCCTCATTTGGGCGCAAGTACCGTAGAGGCACAGGAACGTGTTGCTACAGAAGTTGCCGAAGCCGCAGTGAGATTCCTTAAAGATGGGATGATCACCAATGCGATCAACGCACCACGTGGAAAACTAGATCCCGAGACAGAACAGTACGTCCCTCTTGCAGAGCGCATGGGAATACTGGCACATCAGCTGAATGGTAATTTGCCTATCGATGGATTGGAGATAACCTATCGTGGTGACCTGGCATCCAAGCAGACCAAGATGCTTACGATATACACCGTAATGGGTGTTCTGAAGTACATAATCGGTCATGGACAGGCGAACATAATCAACGCTTTACCAATAGCTAAAGGTAAAGGGATAACGATCAAAGAGTCGTCCACGGACGAAGCTGCAGATTATACCAATATAATCGAAGTTAAAACAACGTCCGGTAAAGACTCCCGCATTATACGTGGGACGGTCTTCGGCGGACAGCCTAGGCTCGTAGGCATAGATGAGTACAGTTTCGAGGTACCTATGTCCGGAGATATCGTTTACGTCAGATACGAGGACGCGCCCGGCATGATCGGTAAGATAGGAACTGCAATAGGCAACGCCAACATCAATGTGGCACAGATGGCGGTAGGAAGATCCGAAGATAGTGCTTTGATGTTGCTTATAGTAGATCAGGACGTTCATTCGGATGTCCTGAAAAATATAGTAAAGGTCTCAGGAGCGAAAGACGCAAAGTTTATCGACCTTGTAGACAACTAAGTAAGGAGTAGAACCCATGGAAGTAACAATAACGGTCGAAGAGCTTACACAAGCTATCAGGAACGGAATAGGAGATGCGAACAGAGAGATGGAGGAAGAGGAAGCATACCTGCTGGCACTTCACGTTTTGAACTTCTTCGGATATTCCGACAGGATAATCGATAATATACTTGAACCCGAAGATCGCGACGCGTTCTATATGCTGGAAGATGCAGGGATACTTACAACCGAACGTGAGGAGACCACACTTTACGACGGAAGAGAGTGGAGGATCCACTTCTGGCTCTTCAGAAAGAAGAGGATCGAGGCGCTGATCGAAAATATCGACATCAAGGAAGTTGAGGCAGAAGTCGAAGATACGGTCTACGACGAGCTCCCGGACGACATCTGGAAGAGATCTTAAGTCCACAACACTTTTTACTTCCATGTGGGTACATCCCCATGGACCTTTTTCCTTACACCTATAGAGACGGCCAGGAAGACATGGTCAAATTCCTTTACGACGTGTCAATAATCGGGGGTGCCGCGGTAATAGAATCAGGTACTGGCACAGGTAAAACTATCTCTTCTCTTTCTGCGGCCATAGATGCATCTAAGTCCACAGGCTGTAAAGTGATCTATCTAACGAGAACAAAGTCTCAGCAAAAACAGGTTGTAACAGAATGTGCCAGGATATCTGAAAAACTTCCGTTGCTATGTGTTCCGCTACAAGGTAGGCAAGCTTCTACTTGTCCTATGATGGCCGATGATCCAGAACTTTCTAATGGAAATTCAGAAGAGCTATCTAAATTATGCTCCGAATACAAGCGTAAAGAGAAAGGGGTCTGCGAATGCAAATATTATGCTAACATAGAGAACGTCGAAATAGCCAGCATAACAGAATACATGCGTAAAACCCATCCGACCCAAGAGGATTTTTATGCATATTGTAAAGAACGTGAGCTCTGTTCTTATGAGTTGATGAAACACGTCCTGCCTGACGCGGACGTCATCGTAGCGCCATATCCGTTCATATTCATGCCCGCAGTATTCTATCGTTTTATCGAGTGGGCAAGTGTTCCTATTTCGTCAATGATCCTTGTTATCGACGAGGCACATAATCTTCCAGATTATCTAAGAGAGGTAATGACATCAGAATATAGCCTTAAGGCACTGGCACTTGCTGATAAAGAGGCAAAAGAATGGGGTGACCCTGAGGTTGCCGAAGGTTTCAAAGTAACTGATCTTATCGATGTGATGAGCGACGTGATCAAAGCCGCACGAGAGTATCTTATCGAGGACGACGGTCTTGTTCCACCCTATTTTCTACAAGATGAATTAATGGAACGTTTAGGCACTGGCTCTCGCACAATATCCAATATGGTGATGTCTTTGGTCGATATAGGAGAGATGATCTCAGAAGCTAAGAAAAAGAATAAGAAACTTCCTCGGACATACATAGGTTCATTAGGAAGATTTTTACAACACTGGTACACTACAGAAGAAGGGTTTTTTGTTAGACTTGTGATGGATCAAGATAATACTAAATTACAAGTATATTGTATGGACCCGAGGGAAGCATCGTTACCGTTGACCGAATGCCATTCTTCAATTCATATGTCTGGAACTTTGGCGCCTTTAGAAGACTATGCAAATGAACTGGGTCTTTTAAACGCACAAGTAAGGATGTTCAAATCTCCTTTCAATGAAGAAAATCTACTCATCGAATACGTTACTGATGTTTCAACTAAATTTGATGATATGAGCGATCCTGAGAACGTAATTCTACTTGAAAACCGTACTATCGAACTGGCAAGATGCACAAAAAGGAATACCGCCGTTTTCTTTCCCTCTTACAAACTCATGGACGCCTTCATACGTGACGGCGTACCCGGCCGTATAAATAAGGACATATTTTATGAAAAAAGAGGAATGAGCCAGATGGACCTTATGGAGGCGGTAGAAGGTTTTACTAATACGCCTCACAGCGTTCTTTTTGCAGTAACGGGCGGACGAATAAGCGAAGGTCTTGATTTTCCGGATAAAGATCTAGAGGTGGCTATCGTGATCGGTATCCCATATCCTAGACCTACTGCCAAACATAAGGCGTTCACAAGATACTGTGAGATAAGGTTCGGCGACGGGTTCACGTACGCGTCAAAGATCCCGGCGACCCGTAGGATAAGGCAAGCCATCGGAAGGTTGATAAGATCAGGCGATGACGTGGGCGCAGCGATACTATTGGATCGACGTGTGGCGACATTGGACGGTATCGATGCAGTATCCACGGAAGATCCCTGTTCTGACCTTGTTAAATTCTTCGCTAGGAGAGAACAATTTTAATAAAACATCAAGCTTTGTCGAACTTATGCCTATAACGGTAGATGAAAATGTTAAGAAGAGAATACTGACGGAGGGTAGAGATTACCGCGTATGTACAGCTTGTACCGGTGCTGCTCTAGTTCCTACAACAGTTAAACCTTCAAAAGCTAACGACATTAAGATTCCTGTCGGAGATAACTTTCTCTATATTTCAGCAGTACAGGCAAGATATATCAGTCGCGTAACTATGGATATGCTTTACGACAGGAACGATATAACGTACTGTCCTGCGTTCTATTGATCAGGATATTCTTACTGCAGAATCTACTGAGGATGCCACGAGTCCATCGGTTCCCGCTAGTTCATCGAACTCGGTCACTTTGTACGGTTCTGCGTTGGTAACTGGTCCTTTCGGTACCAAAGTACAGTCAGTGGAGGGACTTATGGAGATCTCGTAAGTTCCTATTTGTTTAGCGATCTCTTCGATCTCTAGTTTATCGAATCCTATTAATGGTCTAAGTACAGGAAAATCTAATCCAGTGTTCTCTGCACGGATGTTCAACAACGTTTGGGATGCCACTTGTCCTAAGGAATCCCCCATTACTATTCCTATACAATCAAGACGTTTGCAGAGATCTCGGGCTACACGTTGCATGGCATGTTTACACATGACGCATTGATATCTTACGTCACAGGTTTCATTCAATTGCTTTTGTGTAGGTCCGTGTTTCGCAGAATATAGGGGCATCTCTTGACCCGTAGCTTTTCGCAGACGTTCTGCAAGTAATTTTACATTATCTAAAGAACGTTGGTCACCATATGGTGAATTATCCATATGCAGTAGTATGATCTCTGCGCCGACCTCGGTCATAACATAAGCCGAGACGGGGGAATCGATCCCACTTGACAACAATGCGACGAGCTTCAGTTCAAGTACCTCCCCGTTTGTATCGGGGAACCTTCAGCTTCATCTTCATCGACCATCATCATGTAGAGTCCGCTGACTATCTCCTTTAGATCGCTGATCTGAGTCTTAAGTGCCGTGATCTCGGCGCGAAGGCATTCAATCTCTTGTTTACTCATAACTTAACATTCCCATAATCGTCAGCAAGTTTCCTGGACATGGAATACTTACATTCTGGACAATAAAGTCCTCTTCCTTTGATCTCCATCTCAGTTTTGCAAGTTCCGCAAAGTGAACGTATAACGCCGAAGTGTTCGTCCCTGGTAGTAAGTTGAAGGGATGGTTCTGTATCTAGGACCATAGCTCTGATGAAATCTCCTTTTCTGAGCTCTCGTCCTACGTCATCGGTATATCCTGGAGATATCTTAGAAACGTGGATCGTGCCGTAGGTCTCTCCGCCAACCCCACGTTCGGTACCTTCTTTGGCAACAACGTCCGCAGTTGCCATGGTCTTGCGTATATCTGCTATTATCGCGTATACGATATCGCCGTACTTCAGGATGTTAGGCGGGTTCGGTGTTACGACCCTTGCAACGCACTCTTCATCATCCAATACTAAATATCCTATCTGCGACGCGTATATTTTTCCATTCTCTTCGAAGGTCCCGTCCGATGCAAGATACTCTTCTTCTACAGCTACCTCGTCCCCGGGGAATACTTCAATCTTATTATTCATGTGAAATCACCTTATATTTACAACAGCTATCTCGATGCTGCGTTTTGTTTCTCTATGGAATTCAAACATATGAGGAATGTCATACTTATATACTTTACAAAGGGACGCCTCTCTATGTTTCTTTTTACAGTATTTTATAACGAAGTCTACTGTTTCCGCTTTGTGTAATGAATACACACATTCCGATAGTTCCATGGCTTTATCCAAGAAAGGACGGTCCGCATTACGATTCTGACATCCAAAAGGCGGATTCATGAATACTGTGTCGGCTCCTTCGAACACATCGTCAACGTCAGAAACAAAGAACTCTGAATCGACCTCTATCGAAGATGCATTCCTTTTTGCTACGTCTATCGCATCTTCTGAAATATCGTATCCTATAGAAGCACCAGCACCCATCAATGCTGAAGCTATCGCGAACACCCCATTTCCACATCCCAGATCCATTACTTTAAGTCCTTCCACATCGCCTTTTCGATGTGCGTTCAGCATGATATCGGCTACAACGATCGCAGGCGTAGGATACTGTTCCAATGCAGCATCATATTTGGTCTGTTTCTCAAGACGTTCAAGTGCGATCTCCAGGTCCCTTTTTCTCATCAAATGGTAAAGCACGTTGAGATATTATGTTCTGTTGTTCCTGTTCGGTAACACATCACAATGGTATACGTTCAATAATATCATTTTATTAATTTTAATGTTTATCTAATAAAATATGCATTAATTCTATTATAATAGAAAATATCATATATTTCTCTAATAATATTATATTCTATTAGACAAACGTCTAATAATATCAAAAATTATCGACAACATAAGTTAGATTTATATCATACGACTGTATACTTGAGTTCATACGGCGTAATCGCTGAACAGAGGAACAAAATGTACATAATTGAAAATTCAAAGTCTACTACGGATACAGTTTCCCGTGTCAAGGACGTATGTCCTACAAGCGGGATGTGTCCTGTATGCACAGAGGACTGTAATGTATTGTGCGAGGTCTCCAAGGGAGCTTTTAGAGGTCGTGAGGTACTGTATCCTAGCCCAGAGCACTTCGGCAAGAGTACTGCAGCGTCCAGCAAGAACTATTTCCTTGATTGGTCCCATTTCCAGATAATGGCCGAACTACAGGATGCAAAAGGTATCGAGGCTGATTCGGACATAGCTTTCTTTGAGAATGCTAAGGTGAACACAGTAATAGGATCCAGAGGAAAAAGCCCGATAAAGATGTCATTACCGGTCCATATTGCGGGACTAGGTTCCACTGCTGTCGCTAAAACAAACTGGCGTGAACTTGCATCTGGTGCAGCGATGGCAGGTGTCTGTGAAGTAATAGGGGAGAACGTCTGTGGGATGGATAGCGAAGCTGTATATTCTAACGGAAAGGTCCAATCATCCAAGGACATGGAGTTCCGCGTAAAGTCTTACACAGATTTCTGGGACGGGGAGCACGGACGTATCGTTGTTCAAACCAATGTTGAAGATATGCGTGCAGGCGTTGACCAATACGTATTGTCGAAGTTAGAGGTTGACGTTATCGAACGCAAGTGGGGACAGGGTGCAAAAGCCATTGGGGGCGAAGTAAGACTCTCGTCTATCGAAAGAGCACTTGAACTCAAGGCCCGTGGATATGTGGTCGTACCGGATCCCGAGGATCCTTCCGTACAAGAGGCTTTCAAGGCAGGAACTTTCAAGTCCTTCGAAAGACACAGTCGTATAGGTTTCCCTAAACACAAGTCTTTCGTAGAGGACGTTGAAAATCTTAGGTCCATGGGCGCAAAGAACGTGTTCTTGAAGACCGGAGCTTTCAAGCCCGAAGCAGTAGCATTCACTATGAACGTGGCTTCCGAATCTAAGATCGATCTACTTACTTTCGACGGTGCCGGAGGCGGTACTGGAATGTCGCCGATCATGCACATGAACGAACTTAGTACGCCAACGATATGGTTATTCGCCCAGGTCATGGACTGTGCCAAGAGAATGAAGAAAAAGGGCATGTACGTACCTGACATATCTTTTGCAGGTGGATTCATCAACGAAGCTCAGATGTACAAGGCCTTTGCGCTTTCCGATATGGGTGACGGACCGATATGCAAGTCTATCGCCATGGCAAGGGCCCCGATCGCTGCAGCCATGAAGGGAAGGCACTTTGCAGAACTTGCGGCTAACGGGAAGTTACCCGCTAGTTTCGTAAGACAGTATGGTGACAAGCCGGAGACCTACATGATCTCTGCTAAGACCGTTTCTGAAATGTTCCCTGACAAGAAGCTTGGCAAGGATCTTCCATGGGGCGGCGTAGCTCTGTTCACTTATCTCCATGATAGGTTAGGAGAAGGCCTCAAGCAGTTGATGGCAGGAACCCGCAGGTTCACTTTCGACTCCATCGAGTACGAGGATATCGTTACGCTCACCGAGATGGCTAGCAAGGTCACCGGTGTCGAAACTTTGGAAAACCGTGCTGAACGTGTGTTCGAAAACTTCTTTTGAATAAACCTTTTTAGAGCGGCTCTTTACAGGGCCGCTCAATGATATATTTTAGTAGAACTATCTTATTACGAGCCTACGTATGTCTAGGATTAGTGCCTCTTATAGGGAGGAATTAGACTGATAAAGATCAAAAGAGCAATTATCAGTGTTTCTGACAAGACGGGTATCGTCGAATTCGCCAAGGAATTAGGTTCCAAAGGTGTAGAGATGATATCCACTGGCGGAACGTACAAACTTCTGAAAGAGAACGGTGTGAAAGTATCCGAGGTTTCCGATATAACGGGATTCCCGGAGATGTTGGACGGCCGTGTTAAAACACTTCATCCGAAGATACATGCTGGTATCTTGGCACGTCGTGACCTTCCGGAACATATGAAGGCTATTGACGATCTAGGTATCGAATCTATCGATATGGTGGTTGTTAACCTATATCCATTCAAAGAAACAGTTCTGAAAGGTTCTTCTTTTGATGATATCGTTGAGAATATCGATATCGGCGGTCCAAGCATGATCCGCGCTGCGGCCAAGAATTACAATTCTGTCGTTGTAATAACTGACGTTTCTCAGTATTCTGAAGTTTTGAACGATATGAAAGAGAAGGGTGAAGTATCCTATGCAGTTCGTGGAAAACTTATGGCCGAAGCTTTCGTTAATACTGCGAACTATGATGCAATGATCGCCCGCAGGATGCACAAGCAGTTCTGCGAAGGATTCCCCGTTTCTTTCCCGATCCCTAGTGAAAAGGTCGAGGACCTAAGGTACGGCGAAAATCCTAATCAAAAAGCAGCGTTCTATCGTGATCCGTTCACAGAAGGTACTACAGTGCCAAAAGCAGAACAACTTCACGGTAAACAATTATCTTACAATAATATCCTCGATCTGGACAAGGCTTTGGATATTGCCATGGATTTCGAGAAGCCTACTGCGGTGATAATGAAGCACACTAATCCTTGTGGACTTGCGTCTGCCAACACGATCAATGAAGCATTCATTACCGCTTATGACGTAGATCCAATGTCAGCATATGGATGTGTTATCGCATTGAATAGAGAATGTGATCTAGCTACAGCAGAAGAAGTCAAGAAACATTTTGTCGAAGCTATAATATGCCCTGATTATTCCCCTGAAGCTCTTGAACTATTGGAAACAAAGAAGAACATTCGTATTTTGAGGGCAGGAATGCCCATCGGACCTGAACAAAGACACAGGGAATACAAGATGAAAAAGGTCCAAGGCGGTATGTTGGTGCAGACCGACGAGGACATAGACATCGATCCAAAGAATTTGAAGGTCGTTACTAAACGTGCTCCAACAGAGGAAGAGATCCATTCACTTCTTTTCGCTTGGAAACTTGCTAAACACGTTACTTCCAACGCTGTCGTTTACGTTAAGGGTGAACGTGCTGTTGGTATAGGAGCAGGACAGATGAGCCGCGTGGATTCTGCCAAGATAGCGGCCATGAAAGCCAACGAGTCCACCGAAGGATGTGTAATGGCTTCCGACGCTTTCTTCCCATTCAGGGACGGAGTGGACACAGCAGCCGATGCTGGTATAACCGCGATAATACAGCCTGGAGGAAGTATCAGGGACCAAGAGGTCATCGATTCTGCTAACGAGCACAACATCGCTATGGTGTTCACAGGATGTCGTGTATTCAGACATTAAAACCTTTTAAAAAAATTACTTTTAACTTTATTTTAATAAGGTATTCTTGAAAAACCTTGTTCTTGTTCAAGGTGTATTATCAACTCGGTAGACGTTAAAACAACTACGGGAAAGAGAATCATTATGACAGCTAAAATTTCAACAGAAGAAAAAATAAGATTGAAAGGAGAAGGTTTCATCCCCCAGAAGGACGGAGTGCATTTTGCTTGTCGTGTGATAACCGAAGACGGTTGTCTGGATGCAAAACAGTCCCAAAAGGTTTCTGAAGTAGCAGAAAAATATGGACGAGGTTATATTAGTTTTACCGTTAGATTAACGGTGGAAATCCCGTGGATCCAGTATGAGAATGTCGAGGATGTTAAAAAAGAGCTTAACAAGGTCGATCTCGTCGTAGGTGGAACTGGACCAAGAGTTAGGCCTATTGTAGCCTGTAAGGGAACCGTGTGTCCTTTCGGACGTCTGGATACTCAAGCGTTCGCAAGAGAGATACACAAAAGATTCTATGAAGGATATTTTGATGTGGTGCTACCACATAAATTCAAAATAGGGATCGGCGGATGTCCTAATAATTGTGTAAAGCCCGATCTAAATGACTTTGGCGTGGTAGGTCACAAGATCGCAAAGGACGACCAAAAAGAAGGGCTTAAGATATTCATAGGCGGTAAATGGGGAAAACAAGTTAAACGCGGCGAAGAACTTGAAGGACTTTATACAAAAGAAGAAGCCACGGATATCCTTGAAAAAGCCATTTTGTACTTCGAAGAAAACGGTAATCCTAAAGAAAGATTTGGTGATATGATCACACGTATCGGTTTCGATGAAGTATCACGAAACTTGATCGGTTAATTAATTATCATAAAGACAGGACCAGGAAAAATTCCTGGTGCCCTGTCTTTATTTATTATGTTTAAAAATATTCAGTCCTTATCCAAGTCTATGGGGATGATGGGCCTTCCTTCAGCCTTTCTCTTAATGTGTCCTCCAGGCCCCCCTCGTTCTATGCGAGCGGCCTCCATACATTCTTTGTCGTTACACACGTATGCTGCGAAAGCAAAGTTCTTAGACGGCTTTCCGCAGATCTGACAAGGATGATCTTCAAAACCAGTATCCATATTAGCATATCACTGAACTAATGTAAAAAACAAGCGTTATGTATTTTGAAGGCGGTCTTCCAATGTGGATCAATCCTTTCTATCTTTGAAGTACGATCTTGAAAATTGTATCCAGTGTAAAAAGTGCACTAAAAATTGTCCGTCTGCCAAACATCAAGGAATTGTACCTCATGACGTTGTACGGGAGGTACGTGACGGAACGTATTCAGGTGATCCTTGGACATGTCTAATGTGTCATAGGTGCAGTATGGTGTGTCCAAAAGGTATCGAGGTAGCGGAACTCATAATGGAGATCCGTAATAATCAGGTCATCAAAGGAAACGTTCCAGAACGGTTTTCCAGAGTATACAATAAATTCAAAGAGGTCGGGGACACGATGTCCATTGTCAACGCGACGGACGAGGATCGCATTAAATTAGGTCTTTCAAAGATCGAACGTCCATCAGAAATTCCAAAAAAGCTTGAGATAATGTCAGGTGGTTCCAAATGAAGCTTTTCCCTGGATGTACGGTTTCGTCTAGACTGCCGTACATAGAAGCAGCCGTACGATATATTGCCGAAAGTCTTGATATAGAGATCTCTGGAACCGAGACAATGTGTTGTTTTGAACCAACTGGCCTTAGATCGATGGATCAAGATATGTGGAGATCCGTCGGAAGTATAGTGCACTCTAAAAATAGCGGAGAGAATTTGGTGACTCTTTGTGAAGGATGTAACATTTCTCTTACGTTAGCGCAAGAGAAACTTACTACGGAAGAAGGAATGTCTGATGCAGAGCGTAGATTATCATCAGTGGGAATGGTTGCTGGCATCGCAGAGATCAACGGTCTTTTAGAATTCCTCTACAATAACATCGAAGACATCAAAAAATTATCCAAAGTGTCAGTAAAGGGTACTGGAGTAGTATTCCCCGGATGTCATGGGGAATACGCTTACAAAACCAGAGGCAACAAAGCGTCAGATATGATGGCTGAAATATTGGATTCCGTAGGATGCTCGAATACCGTAATAAATAAACCAATGTGCTGCGGAGGAGGCCTCCAAGGCGTTTACGATGATATAGCCAACAACATCCTTCAGGATGCTGTAGGCCAGTTCAAAGAAGTCGGAGCGGACTTTGCAGTAGTATCATGCGTATTCTGTTTCCGTAGATTGGATATCTCGGCTAAATTTCCGGTGATGCACATCTCCGAAATAGTAGCTAATGCATTAGGCTGGAACACAGATGTATCGAAATATCATCGCACCGATCTTCAACTAATATCCATCGAGAAATGAACTGCTTTAGACGAGTGGGTAAGAGAACCCATGGACACAAGGTCCGCACATCCAGCGTAATCTGCAATGTTTTTAATTGTAATATTTCCGGAAGCCTCTACCAGTACCTTCGGATTCTTTTCTTTTACTGCATCACGTAGCTTTCTTACGTCGGTTGGAAGCATATTGTCGGCCATTATGACATCAGCGCCCATATCTACTGCGATCATCGCGTCTTCCACATTACTTACCTCGATCTCGATCTTCACATGGAACTGTGAAGCTAGAGCTCTTGTCATGGCGTTCTTTATGGAACCGCAGGCCTTTATGTGATTATCCTTGATCAAGATCATATCATCGAGGCCGAATCTGTGTTCGGCACCTCCGCCGAGTCTTATGGCTTTTTTCTCGTATCTACGGAATCCAGGAGTTGTCTTCCTAGTACCACAGACGCGGGTATCGGGATCCTTCTCTTTCAGAAGTTCCATAGCTTTAGATGTCTCTGTAGCTATACCGCTCATTCTCATAAGGAAGTTAAGTGCCGTACGTTCGGCGGTTATGACCTTTCGAGCGGGACCGGTGATCGATATCACACGATCTCCGACCTTAACCCGTTCTCCGTCCTTGACTATAGGTATAGCGTCAGCACCCATTATGGAAAAGATCTCGCAAGCTTCTTCTATCCCAGCGACCACAGCGTCCTCTTCACAAACGATGGATGCTTTGCTACCGACGTCCGGGACGACGAGTTCTGTCGTCAAGTCCCCTCGACCGATATCCTCGTTGAGGAAAGCTTCGAGATTCTTCACCTTTACATCTCCAATTCGAATGGCTTATCGGGCTCGGGGAGTATCACGTTATAGTCCTGAAGGTCAGGAAGGAAAAGCTCCCTTACTTCGGAATGCATGAATATTACATTGGTCGGGTCACAATCGTTGATGAATTGAACGATCTCGCTGTGGTCCGCATGAGCAGAGAAATCATATCTTTGTACTTCACACTCAATCTTGCACACTTCGTCGTCGATGTTCATTATGCCCTGTTCTAAAAGTAATCTGCCGTTGGTGTCCTCTGCCTGATATCCTACTATTAGGATGCCGCTCTTAGGATCGTTCTTGACCTTGTTAACGTAGCTCAGGACAGGTCCGCCGTCCATCATACCGCCGGTCGTGACAATGATCTGTCCCTTGGACGCATTACGTCTCATATTGGAATTTTTAACGGTATTGAAGTTCCTTCTGGCTGATTTTAGCTGACGTTCATCGCGAAGATATTCTGGATAATCTAGGAACATACGGGTAACGGAACGTCCCATGCCGTCTACCCACATTTCGTATTTTAGGTCTTTGAGTAAAAGCATGATCTCTTGTGTCCTACCGATAGCGAAGACAGGGATGATACATGTTCCGCCTCTGTCCACGATCTCGCGTACCTTATCCAAGAATTCCTTTGCAGTCTTTTCTCTGGGGGGGTGATTACGTCCGCCGTAAGTACCTTCAACGAAAAGATTCTCGCACTTAACAGGCTTCGCTCCGTAGACCAGTCTTTGATCTGCAGTGTGGAAATCGCCGGTGTAGAGAGTGGTCGTGTCCCCTTCGAATAAGAACATGGTAGCTCCAGGGATGTGTCCTGCCGAGTGTAACGTAACATCAGCTGCGCCTACCTCTATGGTATCGCCGAAGGTCAATGGAACCACACTTCTCATGGTACGATCGATCTCGTTGGATGTGTACGGCAGAGGATAATTCTCTGCTTTTGCGATCTTCAACGAATCGTTCATCAAAAGCTCGCCGACAACTGCTGATACCGGTGTAGTGAATAATTCGCAATTCTGCTTACCGCAGACCGATGGGAGCATACCACAGTGGTCTAGGTGACAGTGTGTTAGGAACACATGGTCAACATGTGGTGCTGGTATCGGGTACTGTGGAGGTTTTGTTGGACTCATTCCGTATTCCATAAGAAGAGTTTTTTTAGGTCCCTCCATAGTCATACCCATGCGTCCGACTATGTCGGCTCCGCCTAAAAATCTATATTTTACTTTCATATTTATCCTTCCTTTTATTATGCCATAGGCTGTGAAAAAAGGACGTACTTTACGTCCCCTTTGACTGTAAATCAAAACATGCTGACGATGCTTTTATTCAGCTATTATCTGACGGTATATTTAGTTTCCTTATATGAATACGCGTGTTATTCGCGTGTGTAGTATACAGTACGAGTAGAATAAAGCAATTTTAAATGTAAATTATAGACGTTAAATTCTTTATTTTAGTTGATCCGTAAACATTTAGAATTGGGTGATCGCAATACCAAACTTATTAAATGCAGAATGAATAGCATATTACGGGATGCACGCTAGAAAGAATGTTCGGTCAGCTGAAGCCAGCACAGACTGTAATACTTACAGCACTGGTAGAGCCATCGCTGGAGGTTTTCTCCTATCTGCAGTTCTTTGGTGGGTCCCATTCATAGGCCCCGCAATAGCCGGATATTATTCTGGACGTAGGTCTGGGTCCTTCATAAAAGGAGCAATATCCTCTGCATTCGCAGGCGGTATGCTTCTGGCGATCGTATCCATCGCTTCATACTACATTCTCGGCCCATTAGGTTTTCCCGATATCGCTGCGGAAACTGTAGCTGGTACATTAACGGGATATTCTTCGTGGGCCGGGATGTACCTAGTTTATTTCTATAATCCTGGTACAGCCCAACTTGCACTCACGCCTATGGGCCTGATGGTCGCATTCGGATTTGTCGGCGGTTCATTCTCTGCACTATATCGTCGCGAAGCTACCGAACTTATGGCCAGAGGTGCCGTTTATTCGGCAATGAGGCCTATGGCGAGGTCAGTGGAGCTTTACGAAAAGGGAAAGACCCTAGGATTCGAATCTTTCAATGACTGTATATCTGTTCGTGATTCTGTGATCAGCATAAATCTAGAGCCTGGTCGCATTTCAAAAGGATCATCTTATGATAAGAAATCGGTCACCTCCACGGTTCAGACGGTAACTACCACAGCAGGAGAGGTATCCATGCCGACACCTACTACTAACGATAAGTGCCAGGGTCCATTTTCAAATATTCTTGCTCGCACTGAAGTCCATGGCGACAAGAAGGATTCTTATAAAAAATGATTCGATCTAAGTAGAAGGTCGCGCGCATAACTTATTAATAGCCTCACCCAATCGGGATATTAGTGATAGCTTGTTCTGTTCTAAGTGTCAATCTTTAATGATTCCCGAAGAGGGGAAGTATAAATGCAGTTCTTGTGAGAATGCCGAGGCATTCGGCAAGGCTCAAGTGATCGTTACCAGTTCTATTGATAAGGAAACGACCGTTATCAATGAAGATATCCCCACCCTTCCTAAAACACGCATTCCTTGCCCCGAGTGTAGCCATACTGAAGCTTATTTTGTAATAAGGCAGACCCGTGCGGCCGATGAACCTGAAACAAGGATCTATCGTTGCTGTAAGTGCAATCACTCCTGGAGAGAATATTAAGCAAGCAAATAGGTGAAATTATGTTTAAAGTAGAGATTAAGTCCGATACGTTGAAAGGTCTCGTAAATATCGTTTCCACTCTCATTGATGAGGTAAAGCTCTCGGTGGAGCCAGATGGTATCAACCTAAAGGCAGTGGATCCCGCACATGTTGCAATGATCGAAGTACGCGTTGAATCCGGTGCTTTTGAGTCATATGCTGCTGATGAGACAGAGATAGGACTAGATCTCGATAAAGTTAAAAGTGTACTGAAATTGGCCTCTTCTGGCGATATAATATCTATCGAACAGGACGAGGACCACGGAAAGTTAATTTTCAAAGTAGGGAACATAACCCGTCGCATGCACCTGGTAGACACTTCAGGCATGAACGACCCCAAATTCCCGCAACTTTCGTTATCATCAAAGGTATTCATTCCTGTGGAGGAGCTCCAGCAAGGTATACGTGCTTCCGAGTCTATATCGGACCACATCGCACTAACTGTAAGTCCAATAGGTTTCGAACTATCTTGTGAAGGGGATACTGATTCCGCTAGCTTGATAATCCCAAAGGAAAAGCTCGAATCTATGGAAGTACCTGAAGGAGACGGAACATATCGTAGTTTATTCCCTCTTGATTATTTTGCAAATCTTATCAAGGCCATACCTACTGGAACCATCGTAGGTATAGAGCTTGACTCTGATTATCCAATTAAGATGAATTTCAAACTCGCTGACGGAAATGGAAAGGTAGATTATCTTCTAGCTCCAAGAATAGAAAGCGATTAAATCTGGTGATATTGTGGCTAGAAATGAAGCTGAGTTAAAGGTGATCGCCAATAAACTCAGGCTTGACGTTATAGAGATGACGTCTGCTGCTGGGTCAGGACACCCAGGAGGTTCACTTTCATCCGCCGATCTTATGGCCACATTATATTTTAGGGTCATGAACCACCGCCCAGAAGATCCAAAATGGGACGAACGAGATAGGTTCATACTATCAAAAGGTCATGCTGCGCCGATACTGTACGCATCACTTGCAGAATCTGGATATTTTTCCATAGAGGAACTTGTAACGCTAAGAAAGATAAATAGCCGGCTTCAAGGTCATCCAGTTCGTGGAAAATTACCGGGCATAGAAATGTCCACAGGTTCACTAGGTCAAGGTTTGAGCATGGCATGCGGAATGGCCATAGCTTCAAAGATGGACTCTAAAAAACATTACATATACTGTCTCCTGGGAGACGGAGAGTTACAGAGCGGAATGAATTGGGAGGCGGCAATGTTCGCATCCCATTATGATCTGAGCAATCTGATCGCATTCGTAGATCGTAATAGTTTACAAATAATGGGTAACACAGAGGACGTGATCAGTCTCGATCCACTTGTCGATAAATGGAAAGCTTTCGGATGGAGAGTAAAATCCATCGATGGCCACAACATCGGACAGATCATCAAAGCCTGTTCATGGGCAAAGAAAGCTCGTAAGAAACCTTCCATGATAATTTTGAATACTGTAAAAGGACGTGGTGTATCTTTTATGGAGAACAATGCAGATTTCCATGGGAAGTGTTGCAACCCAGAAGAGGCTAAATGCGCTGAGAAAGAAATAGCGGAAGCAATGAGGAACAGTAGATGACCCAATTGTTGGCACAGCGTGATTATTATGGTAAAGCATTGAAAGAGTTGGCGAAGATCAAGAACGTAGTTGTTCTTGACGCCGATCTAGCAGGTTCCACGAAGACCTTGGAATTTTACAAAGTCTGTCCGGAAAGGTTCGTGGAAGTTGGTATTGCGGAACAGAACATGATAGGTGTGGCATCGGGTCTCGCCGCAGAAGGCAAGATAGTTTTTGCATCGACATTTGGAATATTTGCATCTGGAAGATGTTGGGAGCAGATCCGTCTGGGTATCGCATATCCCATGCTTGACGTAAAGGTCGTCGCAACACACTGCGGCATAAGTGTCGGAGAGGACGGAGCATCCCACCAGGCACTAGAAGACATTTCTTTGATGCGCAGTTTGCCTAATATGACAGTTATATCTCCTGCGGATGCGTATGAAACGTATTCTGCTACGCTTGCGATAGCCGAACATAAAGGTCCAGTCTACATGAGGATGGGGCGTTCACCTGTACCGATCGTAACTAAAGAAGGAGAAAAGTTCGAGATAGGAAAGGCTAAAATCCTTCTCGAAGGAAAAGACATTACATTATTAGGCACCGGGCAGTTGGTATCCAGTTGTCTAGAGGCGGCCGAGGAATTAAAGAAAGAAGGCATCCACGCGGAAGTGATCAACGTATCTACGATCAAGCCTCTTGACAGTAAGACAATTCTAAGCTCAGTATCTAAGACAGGATGCGCAGTCACCGCCGAGGAACACAGTATAATCGGAGGGCTCGGTTCTGCAGTTTCCGAACTTCTTTCAGAAGAGATGCCAACGCCTCTTCAAAGGGTCGGAACAAAGGATATATTCGGCGAATCCGGAAAACCCGATGAACTTTTTATTAAATATGGGCTCACAACCAAGGACATAATAGAAGCGGCCCGAAGGTCGATAAAAAATAAGAGATGAAATTATGAAGATCTTTATAGACACAGCAAATTTGGACATGATCAAGGAAATAAACAGCTGGGGAATACTTGATGGTGTTACTACCAACCCTAGTCTCATAGCTAAAGAAGGTACAGATGTCCGTACCCGTGTAAGAGAGATCGCAAAGATAGTCGACGGGCCGATCTCTGCTGAAGCAATGTCCATCAAATGGGAGGACATGGTAAAAGAAGGAAGGGAGCTTGCAAAGATCCATGAGAACATCAATGTTAAGCTTCCAATGTGCGTCGAGTCTCTGAAGGCCACTAAAGTACTGGCGTCAGAAGGCATCGAAGTCAATATGACATTAATATTTTCAGCTCAACAGGCGTTGCTAGCATCAAAGGCAGGAGCCAAATACGTTTCTCCATTCATAGGACGTCTTGACGATATTGGAATGTATGGATCCGACCTACTAGGTCAGATCTGTGGTGTCGTTAGCAATTACAGTTACGACACCGAGGTCATAGCAGCAAGCATAAGGAGTCCAGTACACGTTCTTGACGCTGCACTAGCAGGATGCGATATCTCTACTATACCTTATGATATACTGCTCAAGATGGTCTCTCATCCTAAGACCGACGAAGGCATCGCCAAGTTCATATCTGACTACGAAAAATCAAAGAAGAATTGAACATGCGTAAAACCGTCGTGATCGGCGGCGGGCCCGCAGGTAGCAAAGCAGCAGAGCTGCTAGCTAAGGACCGCGACGTCCTAGTTTTCGAAGAGCACGCCGAATCAGGCACTCCCATGGGTTGTGCTGGTCTAGTTACTGATAAAGTACTCGAGATGTCAGGCGTACGCCCGGACATTCTTAATAAACTGTATGGGGCGAATGTATTCTTTCCCGATGGTAGAAAAGTATCTGTAAGGTCGAAATGGCCTAAGGCTAACGTTATCGATCGTGCTGATCTAGATCGTAAGATGGCCGAGAAGGCTAACGATGCAGGTGCTGAATACAGGTTCAATGAAAAGTATCGTAGCCACACTATTTCCGATAGAGTAACGATAGATTCTACTAACGGTACTACGGAATGTTCCCTTCTAATAGGCGCAGATGGTCACAGCTCACGTGTCGCTAAAACCCTTGGTATAGACAACAGTCCCAGGGAATATGTGCGTGGATTCCAGATGGACCTTCGTAAGAAGTATGATGAAGAAGATATGATAAATATCCGTCTAGGTTCAAAAGTCGCTCCAGGATTCTTTTCATGGGAACTCCCATTCGGCGATTTTGTACGTGTCGGGATGTGTACTTCATGGTCAGCAGGACCCCCTGTAAATTATATGCAGCCTCTTCTAAAAGCGGCAGGTCTTGAAAGTGCCAGCGTAATAAAGAAATATTCTGGAAAGATCCCATTAGGAGGACGCCCGAGATCATACGGCGAGCGTTTAATGCTCATAGGAGATGCAGCAGGGCAAGTGAAGCCAATATCTGGCGGAGGCTTATATCCTGCTTTTAGATCTGCCGAAGCTCTAAAGAACATGGCCAATATCGTATTCGAGACGAACGATTTTTCTGCAAAGAATATGTTCCAGTACGAAGAGGAATGGAAAACCGACCTGGGAAAAGAGATGAAAAACGGATATAGGTTAAGAAGAGCCTATGTAAAGTTTACCGATGATGATCTAGATAGGGCTGGTAAGGTGGCTGCTAGAGAGTCTGTCCGTAGTGTTCTGGATGAGATAGATCTAGACAGTCCCAGTAGTGTAGTCTCTCAAGTAGGCAAGGGAGACATCATGAGATTGATCCCCGTCCTATTGAGGGCTCTGTTATGAAGAAGACCATGGCGGCGATGATCCCCGAGGATATTGCTTCTGAGGTAATACCTGAACTTATATCATCTGGCATAGCTGATAGGTCCGCCAAGATATCTAAAAAAGGAAGATTCCGCCTAGTGCCGATAACTTCTGAACTCTTAGGAACATTAGGATCAAAATTCGAGATCTGTGAGACTGAGGCGCATTCGCTAGAAAGAATGACTCCTCAGGAACGTATATCGATGAAGCTGGCACATCTTTCTTTCGACATATTGGAAATGCTTCCGATGAAGTGGGAGTTCGTTGGTGACGTAGCAATAATAAAGTTGCCGGTCAAGTGCATCCCTTTCAAAGAAGAGATAGGAAAAGTTTATGCTGAAGTGTTATTGGTAAAAACCGTATGTGCAGATATTTCAGGTATAAAGGGGGAATTCAGAAGACCCAGTACTGAAATAATATATGGGGACGTTACAGAATCAGTAAGACTTGAGAACGGGATCCTTTACGATTTTGACGTAACGAGGGTGATGTTCGCATCCGGTAACACAGATGAAAGGATGAGGATGAGAGGGCTAGATTGTACCAACGAGACAGTGGTGGACATGTTCGCAGGCATTGGATATTTTACGTTACCGATAGCTAAATTTACAGGTGCCAGGAAGATATTCGCATGCGAAAAGAACCCCGACTCCTATCAATTTCTTCTAAAAAATATAAAACTCAATAAAGTATCTAACAACGTGATCCCAATATTAGGCGATAATCGTAGTATTCCAGGAATAAAATTTGCTGATAGGATACTAATGGGTTACGTACAGACCACTTCTGAATTTCTTCCCAAAGCTATATCGATGATAAAGCCAGGCGGAATAATCCATTATCACGATACCTTTCCTACGGGAGAGCAAAACGCATGCATTCGGAAGATATTCTCTGATGTATGTGAAGATTATGAGATACTAGGTATACGTGAGGTCAAGTCATTCGCACCTGCAGTATCTCATTATGTGGCCGATATCAGAATATCAAACTGATTCACCTGAGCTACAGGCTGTCAACATGGTGTTCATGTTGTCCCTATATTCAGAAGGTTTAGAATCTATCAATATTTTTGTGAACGGTAACAGATATTCCATAAAATTTACTTCAGCTTTAGACATCTTAAATGGATACTTAACCGATGGATCACAAACTGCAAGGAAAGCTGCAGAAATAGATCGGTATTCTTCGTCTTTAGCGAATCTTCTATCTAAAGATTTCAGGATCATCTGTGCCCCTCCCACTTTAGCGGCCTTTGCAAGTGTATCACACATGACCGTAATAGGCCCAGGTCTAGAAAATACCGGTAAAGCTCCGACGATATCAGCCATAGCATACCTTTTTCTGGCGTCAGCCAGGGCATCAGAAGGAACCGCTTTCGAGACGTTCCCGATAGATTCGACAGTACCTTTGGACGTACTTAGCTCTATTATCTTAGCATAATTGGATTCCCATATGGCTGAAAGTGCTTCATTCACTCTTTCTGCTCTTATAACGATGGGCACGGGAGTATCTTCTAGGAACAGCCTTAACGAATCTCGGTCCGCTTCTAAACCTTTAAGTGAATCAACGAACGCATTCATGTCTGAGCCGAAGTTCTTGTTCCCTATGATGTATGTCGCGGTCTCACTTCCTTTCAAAGTGCTCATCCCGGTCTTCATCACCGAAGAGGTCAACGCCTTATCAGTGATCGTTCCAACAGAGTATTGTTTCAACTTATCCCCGTCGATGATCACGCGTCCATCCTCACCTTCGGAACGGTATTTGTGGACCACGGAGACCCCGATATCATCAAGTGGATCTATCGCAGCCATTCGTGAAATTATATATTGTAACGTTGAGACGTCCTTTGCACATTCAGAGCATATCCGTACCGTCTCGTTAAGGGATCCGATCTTTATTTCCAAGGTTGCAAGTGCATCATGTCCACAATCTATGGAATCATCCTTGAATTCATAAGGTCCTTCCCAGAACGTATCATAAAGATAATCTTCCGGCATGTTAGCCCTATCCGAACAAACCATATCTTCACCGAAGGAATACATGTGCAGTTTGTGTTTCTTTACCATGTTATTGTAAAGTAATAATCTGATCTTTGGATCTTTATAATATTGACAGCCTATGAGTTTATCTGCCCCTGCGGACCCTCTTACGGCGTAGGAGATCTTCTCTCCTCCAAGTTGAGCCGTAGCTAGTAACGGAACTGTTCCGTCCGCGGCTAAAGAGATGGTACCTGCGTATGCACGGGCCATCTCATCACCTTTAGAAGCATATTTCTTAAGGGCATCCGGCTTATCAGCACGTGTAGAGATTATCTCAATATCTCTGAATGTTTTATCGAAGTGACATTTGCGGCAATTGCCAGCGCACATAGGCCTGAGTATACCCGGGTTGGCCGCAAGCTCTGCTGAGCGATCGATCAATTCCTCCTCAAATCTTTTCGAAGTATGTTTTACACCCTTCATTCTCACGCGCTTCTTCCGGGCCATGCTATACCGAATGACGAACACGGTAATAAGAGTAATGAGACCTTAACAGTAAAATAATCTGAACGTGTTAAAGTATCGTGGATGTTTTTAAGCGACATAAACGCCAAATAAGAGAGTTTCTTGCAAAACCGCCGTTCAATTATCGTGATCTTTCCAAAGAGGATATGGATATTTTTTCTACTGCTTTAGTACATGATAGTTATTCTAACGAGTTAGAAGGTGTTAGTAATAACGAAAGACTGGAGTTCCTTGGAGACGCGGTCCTAGAGTTCATAGCATGCGAGCATATTTTCAAAAATACCGACCTGAACGAAGGTAAGATGACGGATGCAAAACAGGACATAGTAAGTAACCACAGTATCTCCGAAGCTGTATTAGTTTCAGATATCGGTTTAGATGCGTTGATACTGGTAGGTGGAGGACACGTAGATCCTGTAACTAAACGTCCGATCATAAATGAGACTATGAGGTCAGATGCTTTTGAAGCACTTCTAGCTGCCATCTATCTAGTAAAAGGAATTGAACATGCCCGCAGTATAGTTCAACATGTTCTGGTACCGAGTCAGACACGTATATAATAAGGTATGAACATAAGTGGGTGTGGCAGAAAGTATTGAAAAAACAGCAGAATCAATTAGGAACATGACCGTCCGCGGAGCTGGAAAGATAGCTCGCGCCGGAGCGTCTGCTATGGGAGATTTTGCTAGAAATTATAAAGGTACGTCGTTGGAAACATTCCGTGACGACATCAAGAAGAGCGCCGATACGCTGGTATCATCCCGCCCAACGGCAGTTTCATTATGGAACGGAGTTAAATCTACAACAAGAGGTCTTTCATCAGCAAAGACATTACAGGAAGCTAAAAAGATCGTTGCTTCTAACGCTGACGAGTTCGTTGAAATATCGATGAAAGCAGCGGAGACGATAGCGAAGATAGGCGCTAACCGCATAAAATCCGGTGACGTCATTATGACACACTGCAACAGTAGCGCTGTAATAGGTGTGCTTAAGGAAGCCCATAAACAGGGAAAAGAGTTCAAAGTTTACGCAACCGAATCTCGTCCTTGGAGGCAAGGCATCATCACCGTCAACGAACTGGCGGAGGCCGGTATCGATGTAACGCTGATAATTGACAGCGCAGTACGTTTGGTGATGAAAAAGGTGGATATGGTGTTTGTAGGAGCGGACACTATAACATCCCACGGTGCTTTGATCAACAAGATAGGAACTTCGCAGATAGCCCTGGCCGCCCATGAGGCCAGAGTTCAATTCTACGTTTGCAGTGAAACGTACAAATTCTCCTCGGCAACAATATTCGGTGACATGGTCACCATCGAGGAGCGTAGCATCGACGAGGTCGTAAAAGAAGGGGAGATACTGGACACGGTAAAAATATTCAACCCTGTCTTCGATAGTACTCCTGCTGCGTACATAGATGCGATAATAACTGATGTAGGCGTGATACATCCCGGATCCGTCTACGATGTAATGATAAAACAGCTGGGCGACAACATGTTAAAGGAGTGATAAAATGACAACATTTTCATATTTACATTTAGGAGAAGAAGCAGACCCAGCAACAGATATGGTCTGCAAATATCGAGTGACTACAGACTTGACAATGGAAAAGGCTGCAGAAGCTATAGCCGCGGAGCAGTCTACCGGAACATGGACCGAGTTATCTACACTTTCAGAAAGTACGATGAAAAAGTACGGTGCTCGAGTTCTAGCGATAGAAGGAGATCTTATCACAATAGCTTTCCCCGACGTTGATTTTAGCGTAGACATAGGCGGAATCCCACAGGTGCTCAGTGTAGTAGCAGGAAATTTGTTCGGACTTGA
>CAYIZM010000004.1:0-12281 GCA_964368015.1 uncultured Methanomassiliicoccales archaeon | reverse complement strand
GAGGACATTCAGTTCCCAAGGAGTATCCGTTCTATGTTCAGAGGACCTAGATTCGGAGCTGATGGGATCAGAACTTTGGTAGGGCGCCCTGAGAAGCCTTTGATCGGGACCATAGTAAAACCGAAGATCGGGCTTTCACCTAAGGAAACAGCAGAATATGTTTACGAAGCTGGTGCAGGCGGACTTACCAACAGTAAAGATGATGAGACCTTAGTAAATCAGAAGTTCTGTCCGATACAGGACCGTACGATAGCTATAGCTGAATCATTGGACAGACTGGCCAGCGAAGGCCAGAAGATGATCCATGCGATAAATGTCAGTACCAACGGCGATAAGATCCTAGAGGTCGCAGAGAACGCGCAGAGTTGGGGCGCCAGACAGCTTATGGTCGACGTAATAACATGTGGTTTTGCAGCTGTTCAGGCTCTATCAGAAGACCCGTCGATCAAAGTCCCGATACATGTACACAGAACTATGCACGGTGCTATGACAAAAAATCCAAGACATGGTATCGCAATGCTCCCAATAGTCAAAATGGTGAGGATGTGCGGAGGGGACGCGTTACACATCGGCACATTAGGCGCAGGTAAGATGACCGGCGATATACAGGGGGACCGTGACAATCTCCAAGCATGTATGGACCCGTCAATGCCCTACAGGACCGTTATGCCGGTTTGTTCAGGCGGAGTATACCCTGGAATGCTGGGAAAAATGCTTAAAGAAACAGGTTTCAATGTTCAGATACAGGCCGGAGGAGGCATCGCAGGACACCCTGGAGGTGTCAGGAGCGGCGCCATTGCAATGTCCCAGGCGTCCACTGCAATATACAACGGCTCAACTATTCAGAAATATGCCGAGACTCATAAGGAGCTTGCACAAGCAATAGAAAAATGGGGTATTAGAGAATGAATCTGATAGTAAAATATTATGATGTGGATTCCTCCGAACCGACGGTACTTTTGCATGATGATGATTGCATAGAACTTGGAGTAAAGGAGAACGACAGAGTAAGGATAGAAGGCAAAGGCGTAGCCACAGTTCTAGTGAGCAGATCTGATACCTTGGTGAAGCGTGGCACTATACTTATGCCTACAAAGACAATGGTTGCCACAGGCTCCAAAGAGGGTGGAACAGTATCTGTCGAGTTCTCATCGGCACCTGAATCTGTACGCAGTATACGTAAAAAGATGGACCATGAATCTCTTTCAAAAGATGAGATATTCGGTATCGTTCAAGATATTCTGGATAACAAACTTTCAAAAATAGAAATATCTGCTTGGCTTACGGCACTATACATAAACGGGATGTGCATCGATGAGATCGCAGACTTCGCCACAGCAATGGTGGACACTGGAGAACGTATCGTATTCGATAGAAAACCCGTATTCGATTTCCACAGTATGGGAGGAGTTCCTGGCAACAAGGTCACGCCGATAGTAGTATCCATAGTGGCAGCAGCTGGACTAATGTTACCTAAGACCTCTTCACGTGCTATAAGCAGTGCTTGCGGAACATCGGATTTCGTAGAGACATTCTGTGATGTGGCACTTACTGCCGAACGTCTAAAGGAAGTCGCTGAGACCACTGGCGGTGCTTTGGCATGGGGAGGCGCTATGAACCTTGCGCCGGTAGACGATCTGGTGATCAAGATCGAGCACCCTCTGGGGATCAATCCAAGGCCGCAGATGCTGGCTTCGATACTTAGTAAAAAACTCGCTATAGGTGCTGAATATCTTTTGATGGATATTCCTATGGGATCCGGTACGAAGGTGCCGAACATCGAATCTGCTAGAGCATATGCTAGGGATTTTATGGATCTAGGTGACAAGTTGGGTATGCATATCGAGTGTGCAATAACATACGCTGACCAACCTGTCGGCAGTGCGATAGGTCCAAATCTGGAAGCTCGTGAATGTATCCGTATCCTAGAAGGTTCGGCACATCCTTCCAGCGTAGTAGAAAAGGCCTGTGATCTAGCTGGCATAATTCTTGAAATGGGCGGTATACGTAACGGAGCCGCAAAAGCCAGGGAACTCTTGGATTCCGGTGCGGCCATGAAGAAATTCAGGGAAATAGTTCAAGCTCAGAACGGTAACTACGATATCAAATCCGACGATCTCAAACCAGGGAAGTATATGGCCGAGATCCGTTCGACCAAGAGCGGTTATGTTCACAATATCAACAACAAGAATATGGTGATAATCGCTAGAGCCACAGGATCCCCTAATGACAAGGGGGCAGGTATACTGTTATATCGTAAGAAGGGTCAAAGGGTCGAACTAGGAACAGTGTTATTTGAACTATATGCGGACAACGAATCGAAGTTGAAGCGCGCTGTAGAAATAGCCGAAAGACACAACCCGATAGACATCGAAGGAATGTTGATAAAACACGTTACAGCACCTAATTTGATGTGATCATGCCTTCGTTCTGTCTAACGGTGGATGTGGACAGGGATGTGAATATCCCAATACCGGGAATGAGTCGAGCTGGCTCAGTAGATAGAGGATCTGGTACATCGCCTAGATACAGCTCTTCCTCTAAGGGGCTGGAGATCCTTACGAACATGCTTGACGAGATGGGGGTCAAGGCAACATATTTTGCAGAAGCAAGGACTTTGATGAATATAGGGGCTCAGTCTTTGATCGGGCGCGAGGTAGGGATACATGGTTTCGATCATGAGGACCTTACGGAATTCTTTCCGCCTGGCGGTAAAAAAGAGATACTAATAAGATCCTGTGAAACTCTCGAAGATATATTAGGCGTAAGACCCAGATGTTCTAGGATGCCATACATGAAGATGTCTCCTGAAGTACCTCAAATTCTAGGTGAAATAGGAATAAAATACGATTCTTCAAATTACCAGACCCTGGAAGAAAATATGGTTCCATTCGATATGGAAGGATTGATCGAAGTACCTGTGCCAGTAGGTGTAGATAATAAAGGTAAAAAAATCGTAGGTTACCTATGGCCGATGCATGAAGGTAAACGGATACCTTACGATTACGTTGAAATGGCATCGATCGTAAAGAAAGGAATATTTGTTCTATCCACTCATAGCTGGCACATGACCGAATCTATCAAAAACGGACAATTATCAAAAGAAAACGTGGAAAGCAATATGGAAAACCTTCGTCAGATCATAAGTCAGATCCTAAATAATGGTTTCAAAGCAGAAACGATCCCGGAAGCAGTAGAGAATTTCTCTCGCGCTAATTAAGGGAATAAATATAAAGTGTGGTTCGTTCAAGGATACTATGACCGCTGATCTGATCCTAGGCAAAGACGTCTCCCAGGAGATCTACGGAGAGCTCGAAGTCAGAATAGCGGCGCTTAAATTAAATGGGATAACGCCAGGTCTCGGCGTGGTCCTAGTAGGCGATGATCCTGCATCCCAAACATACGTAAGTATGAAAGGGAAAAAGTGTCAAGAGCTTAACATGCACTCTGACACGTTCATAATGCCCGAGTCCACAACACAAGTTGAACTTCTTGCCAAGGTGAACGAACTTAATATGGATTCAAAAATTCATGGATATCTAGTACAGTTGCCATTGCCTAAACACATAGATGAACAGGCGATCATCGACGCGATAGATCCACTGAAAGACGTTGATTGTTTTCATCCTTCCAATGTAGGTAGGATGTTGATCGGGGATCCATACTTTCTTCCTGCAACCCCTGCTGGGGTTCAACAGATGCTCATTCGTTCTGGATTAGAGACAACAGGCAAACACGTGGTCATCGTGGGAAGAAGTAACATCGTAGGAAAGCCTATGGCAGCTATGATGATGCAAAAAGAGAAAGGGGCTAATTCTACGGTCACGGTGGTTCATTCCAAGACCGAGGATATAGCGTCCTTCACCCGTCAGGCCGATATATTGATCGTTGCTATCGGTAAGGCAAAGTTCATTACTGAAGATATGGTAAAAGAGGGAGCCGTCGTTATAGACGTGGGAACCAATCATATCCCGGATCCAACTAAAAAGAGCGGAACTCGTCTAGTAGGTGACGTAGATTTCGACTCTGTTAAAGAGAAAGCATCGGCGATAACCCCTGTACCAGGTGGTGTCGGGCCGATGACAATATGTATGCTAATGGCCAACACCGTCCATGCGGCGGAGAAGGTCTTTGAAATGAGGTGTAGCCAATGATACGTGAGTGCGAAGAACATGGATATTTCCGTGATGAGGATTGCCCGCTCTGTGGAGAGGAAGGCAAATTCATCATGAGCGATTTCGAAGTAGAGAAGCTCGGAAGAAGGATGGCTGCCATCCTAAGGCACGCTAACGGCGACCCAGATATGGATGAGCAGGGTTTTGTAGATATCCGCGAAATCGTTTCTATGGTCAAAGGTAACGATCCTAACCGATGGAAGTGGATAAGACCACATCACGTAGAGGCGATGGTAGATACCGACCCGAAAGGCAGGTATCAGACTTCTGGTGCCGATGTTAGGGCGACCTATGGTCACACGATAAAACTCGAACTGAACCTTCCTACTGAAGATATCCCTGAAGAGTTGTATTACCCAGCAACCGACGAAGAGGTCGACATCATTTTGGAAACAGGATTAATGCCTACGGACCGAGCAATGGTCCACCTTTCACTGACATATGACGACGCTGTAACTGCAGGCTCGGTAAGAAGCGAGGACCCGATCATTTTGGCAATTGACACATACGGTTGTGGAGATGAAGGATTCCCAGTTGGAAAAGCAGCTAAGACTGTTTTCCTATGTGATAAAGTTCCCTCGTCCTGTTTATCGATCGCAGAGGAGCCAGAAGACGATTACGACGATGATTACGACGAGTCCGAAGAAGAATCAGATAATGCGGAAAGGGATGAATGAATGCCTATCGTCCTAAGGCCTGACCAGGTCAAGGAAAAATACGGGCCGATGTTCTGCCGAGGTTTTTACACCATGGTCGACGAGGATAACGGTGTCGCACAGATCATAGAAGTATGTTCCTCTAGAGGTCAAGCTGAATGGGACGTAATAAACCGCAGACGTGCTGGAGGCATAATCGATGATATCGCTATCGATGGCCACACCTTGATCATGAACACTATCATCGGTGAAAGGAAACTGAATTTTGGACCGGTATCAGAACTATTAGGTGGCCAAGGAGTCTCTTCTCTAAAGGTCGAGGGTGACCGTGTACATACGAAGTGGAAAGGACTTGCTGGAGCTTCAGTAGGTATCGGAGCATCTATACCTCAATTTGAAGATGTTATAGAGACCATATACCCAGACAATTTTAAGATGGGCGGTGCACACGAAGCATCCGTCGAAATAGTAACTCCTAAGTTGGTCCGTTTGGTCATCGGTATAGATGATACGGATACAAAAGAAGAAGGTGCGACATGGGTGGTTGGTATGAAACTTGGAAAATCATGTCCATATGGAAAATTCTTGGACCACAAGATCATCCAGTTAAATCCAAAAGCACCGAACAAGACTACTAATTGTTGTTCAACTGCTGTATCCTTTGCCGTAAAGGAAGAAGATATTCCAAAGCTTATCGAATATGCCGTAGATTTCGTTAAAAAAGAATCTTATTCTGACGATGCAGTAATAGCAGTTTACAGCGGTTTAAAAATACCTGAGGCCATCAGCGAATTCGGATGGAGCGCTAAATCCGTACTTTACGAAAAGGACGTAGCCATCGATCTAGCCGCAAAGAACGGCATTCAGATAATTGCCGTCACAGGAATGCGCGGCGTCATCGGTGCAGTTGCTGCGATAGGTTGTTTCGATATGGGGGTCCGTTCTGCAGGCGTACCCGAGGATTTTGAGTGATCTGATGCCTTTATCCAACCTTCTAACTGATAAAGTATATTCTGCTTATGAGTCAAAGCTTAGAAAAGAAGTGATGGAGTACCCTTTACCGAACCATATTGCAATAATCATGGATGGTAATCGAAGATACGCTGAAGAACATGGCGAACCAAGAGAAGAAGGTCATCGTTTAGGCAGTGAGAAGCTCGAAGAGGTCTTAGATTGGTGTGTCGAAGACGGCATCAAGGTCTTGACAGTTTATGCGTTCTCGGTCGAGAATTTTAATCGAGGGCCGGATGAGGTCGAATATATAATGGAACTTTTGAAAGATTCCCTTATTCGATTTGCGGAAAGCGAGACCGTCCACAAAAAGAGGGTATGCATAAAAGTTCTAGGTGATGTCACAATGTTACCTGAAGACGTAAGAGATGCTATCGATTACGCTTACGAAAAGACCAAAGACTATTCGGATTATTATTTCAATATGGCTGTAGCCTACAGCGGCAGACAAGAAATAACCGTCGCCGTTAAGAGAGTGGCCCAGAAGGTCGTTGACGGCACTATCGATATTGAGGACATAGATGAGGATACGATATCTGATCACATGTACGCCTCAGATATACCGGATCCTGACCTTGTATTGAGGACATCCGGAGAAGTAAGGATATCAAACTTCCTATTATGGCAACTTGCTTATTCAGAACTATATTTCACAGACGTTTATTGGCCAGGTTTCAGGCATATAGATTTCCTGCGGGCCATACGGACGTTCCAGCAACGTGGAAGGCGATTTGGAGAGTGAATTATGTCAGGCTATGATGCAGTGCTGATACATGCCCCCAGCGTTTATGATTTTAGAAAAAAACCAATATTCTACGGGCCAATAAGTGACGTTATACCGTCGTCGCCGGTTTTCGAGATGTACCCTATCGGATTCATGACCCTTAGTGCCCACCTTCAGAAGGCCGGGTTCAAAACCAAGATAGTGAATTTAGCGGTCCGTATGCTTATGGACGATAAATACGACGTTGAGAAGGTCATACGGAGGATGAATACCAAAGTGTTCTTCATCGACCTACATTGGATGCCACATGCACATGGAGTATTTGAGATCGCTAAACTGATAAAGAAATATCATCCTGACTCGATAATCGAGTTAGGCGGTCTAACATCTTCCTACTTCTGGGAAGAGGTGATCCAACGTCCCGAGATAGATCTGGTAATGCGCGGTGATAGTACCGAGATACCTACTGTAAAAATGATGCAGGTCCTAGAATCAGGCGGAGATCTTTCCGAAGTTCCAAATTTGATATGGAAAGATAAAAACGGTAAGGTACACAACAATGGCGTAACTTACGTTCCAGATTCCTTGGACGATATAATATTTGATTACGGAACTATGATAAAAAGTGCCATTAAAACCATGGACATAAAAAGTTCACTTCCATGGGCAGGATGGGATTCTGACCCTCTTACCATGGCACTATCTGTTAGAGGATGTTCATTGAACTGTGTAGAATGTGGCGGTTCGAATTTTGCTAACTCTAAAGTAGTATGTCGTCAAAGACCCGCCTTCAGGAGCCCTGAGAAATTAGCTGAAGATCTTGAGTCCATAGAGAGTTACATGAAAGCTCCTGTGTTCGTCGTCGGTGACATAAGGCAAAAAGGGAAGGACTATGCCGAAAGGTTCTTGAGATCGGTCAAAGAGCGCGGAATAAAAAATCACGTGGTCATAGAACTTTTCAACAGTGCTAGTGTCGAATTTTTCAAATCTTTGGATCACGCTTTCGACGGTGGTTATACCATCGAATTCTCCCCGGACTCTCATGACGAGAGCGTTCGGTTCCCGTTAGGCAAAGGTTATTCTAACGAGGAGATCAAAAAAACTGTAAAAAATGCATTCGAAGGAGGATGTAAACGTATGGACCTGTTCTATATGACCGGTCTTCCTTTCCAATCAAGCGAGTCTGCCATAAACAGTGCCAGAGCCTCTAAGGAACTCTGGTCGTTAGTAGACAAGGACGATCCTTTATTCATCTATAACTCGCCGTTCTCTCCATTCGTGGATCCTGGTAGTATGGCTTTTGAAAATCCTGAAAAATGGGGATATACGTTCTTTGCTAGGACACTAGAGGAGCATCGTCTACTTCTGGATAAACCATCTTGGAAACTAACTCTTTCCTACGAGACTGAATTGATGTCCCGTGACGTGATCGCAGAGACATCTTATGATGCTGCAAATGTACTGGCACAATGTGAATTCGAGGCTGGTCGAATATCTGAATCTCAAATGAATAACAGAACTGAAAGGACTGAAATGGCCCGATCGCTTATGCACGAGGTGGACGATATCATGACCATTCAAAATAAGGATGAACGTGAGAGGCTACTTTGGGGGATCAAAGAAAAGGGCATGGAGATGATGGACTCTACCATTGCGGAGAAGAGCGACCTTGTTTGGAAAACAGGGCCGATATGGTCCAGCGCTCCAAGGATGCTAAAAGGTCTCCTTTTCCCTATGAAGCGCTCATAATTCATATCTTATCAACGCGAGCGCGCGAGGGACTTATTCCTTGGACATTTCCCGTGACCTTTCAACACTCGCTTTGACAGCGGCGATGAACGCACTCTTTACGTCATGTTCTTCAAGGACACGTATACCTTCCACAGTGGTGCCTCCAGGTGAACATACGTTGTCTATCAACTGTTTCGGGGATTCTCCCGTGTACAATATCATCCTTGCAGCTCCAAGCATCGACTGGGCCGCAAGTTCAATAGATTTCTTGCGAGATATGCCGTACATCTCTCCTGCGTCGGCCATAGCGTCTATGATCATGTACATGAACGCAGGTGAACTCCCTGCCAATCCCGTAACAGCATCCATATCTTTCTCGTCCACTTCTACAGCTAGGCCAGAAGAAGAAAGTACAGCGTTAACTTTGGCGACGTCCTCTTCTGTTGCCTTAGAACCTCGGGAAAACCCTGCTGCCCCAGTGTTCACGAGACAACAATGATTGGGCATAACTCGCACAATTTTAGCATCTGGCACATATGCCTCTAAAGTTGAGATATTAACGCCTGCAACAATGCTCGCTATCAAATGCGAACTTCTAATCTCAAGTCCTTCCTCGGTAAAAAGGGATTGGACCTGGATAGGTTTCACGCCTAGAACTAAGAAGTCGGTAAGTTTGGCGACCTCTGCTGCGGTATTATACATTTTTATCCCGAATCTTGATGAAATTCTGTCCCGAGTCTCTTTACTCGGAGCGCAACCAATAACTTCTTCACTGGCATATAGTCCGTTAGTGAGCACGCCACCGATCATTGCAGAGGCCATACGACCTGCGCCAATAAAACCGATTTTAATCGTCATAATTTACAGAACTGGGTAATATAATATAACTTGTTCCTGTGCTCGCATAAATATCTCGCGTTATATAGGGGAGAAATTACTCAATTGTTAAATACTTTCAAAGCTTGGCAACGCCCTAATGTCACTGATAGTAGAATACATTCCGCTGACGATACTCGCTGTCGTTTGTCTCGGATTCGCGCCTTTGGCGTGGTATGTCTCTAGGTTTATCAGGCCTACGAAAACTACAGAGTGGATGGAGACGACCTACGAATGTGGGTCAGAGCCTATAGGGGATGCACACGTCCAGTTTAGGTTCCAGCACTACGCCTTTGCTATTATTTTCGTGGTCTTTGACCTGGTTGCGACCTTCTTAATGGTCTGGACCCTAGGATTTTCCGGTCTATCGACCATGGCTCGCATGTGGATGATGGTGTTCCTTGCCGTAATGGTCTTGGGACTGTGCTACGCTTTGAAGAAGGAGGAAAAAATATGGATATGAGCATGTACCCGCACGCCATCGCTATGAGCGCTGGCGAGTTCATGGACTGGTCCACCGCTGTCATCAACGATCTGTTGAGCGCTGGGACTAAAAAGTCTATTGACAAGTTAACTGGCCCCGTTTGGACGTGGGCCATGAAGAACTCAATGCACCCGTTGCACTGGGGACTTGCGTGTTGTGCTCTTGAGATGGCTGCAGCATCCGCCCCTAGGCACGATGCTGAACGTCTCGGTATAATTTATCGGTCATCGCCCAGACAGACGGATATTCTTTTGCTCAATGGATGGATCAGTAAGAAAGTCCGTCCGAGCATCAGGCGCCTTTATGAACAAATGCCCAACCCTAAGTGGGTCGTGGCTATGGGAGAATGCGCTATTTCTGGAGGTCCTTGGTATGACTCGTATAATTGTGTCCAGGGTGCAGACCAGATCGTTCCAGTGGACATATTCATCCCTGGATGTCCCGTTAAGCCCGACGCAATGATCGATGGATTCATGTTACTTCAGCATAAGATTGGCGATTACTTCAACAGAGGAGTATTCTTGGAGGACTAAACATGGATGCTGAAGCAATTTATCAAAAACCTACGCTTAACGAGATCAAAATTCTTCTCAATACAAAGTTTGACAAAAAGGTCAATGTGTTAAGATATGAAGACGACCGCGTTATTGTAGAACTGTTGGATAAGAACGATGTATTCGATATCTGCAATTATATCAGTGATAATCTAACTTTCGAGCATTGCTCTATCGTTATGGGTCTTGATATGATCGAACACATGGAAGTTATCTATATCCTTACCAATTATTATACGGGCATCAACATAGAACTGACCGCCAAGCTTCCGCTTGACGATCTTCATGTACCGTCTATCGCCCTTGTGTGGGAAGGCGCTAACTGGCACGAGAGGGAGACCTACGAGCTGTTTGGAATAATTTTCGATGGACACCCGAAACTTGAAAGGCTCCTTACTCCGGATACTTACAACTTTTTCCCGTTCAGAAAATCATATAAATTAAGGGGGCAGGAGTAATGGTAGTCGAAAATACGATCGATACATTTGATTCACCTCCAGAAGAGAGGATTGGAAAACAGAATTACGATACCGATGAGATGTGGATCTACATGGGTCCGCAACATCCCTTTTCCCATGGACTTTGGACTTTGAAGATCAAGGTCGATGGAGAGATAGTCACAGACGCTGAACCGGTAATCGGTTATTTGCACCGTGGCTGGGAGAAGGAAACAGAGAACAGGTCCTATCCGAAGATCATTCCGATGGCAGACCGTCTTTGTTATTCGGCATCGATGACATACGCGCATCTTTACTGTATGACCGTCGAGAAAGCTCTCGATATTGAAGTGCCAGAGAAAGCCGAATACATAAGAATAGTTGCGGACGAGATATGCCGTATACAGTCACATCTTATGTGGTTGGCCGCAGTAGGTACCGATTTAGGAAACCTTACTATTTTCCTCTGGGCTATGAGGGAGAGGGAGTACTGGCTAGACCTTAATGTGAGGCTTTGTGGTCAGAGGATGACCACTAACTATCCACGTATAGGTGGAGTAAGGAACGATACAACCGATTTGTTCGACCGAGATTTACCAAGGGTTACAGAACTCTTCAAAAAGAGACTCTGGGACATTATCGAGATGATCGATGACAGTTCTATATACGTTTCAAGAATGAGGGGCGTAAGCTACCTAACACGTGAACAGTGTGCTAACCTCGGTATCACAGGGCCGGCAATGAGAGGCTGTGGACTTGATTTCGATCTACGCCGTGACATGCCATACGGTAAGTACAATGAGATGAACTTCGAGGTTCCAGTGCTCACCGAGGGAGACACTTACGCAAGATATATGGTAAGGATCGAAGAATTGTTCCAGTCATGTGAAATAATCACGCAGGCAATGCGCAAGGTCAAAGCATGCGGAAAGAACGCTCCCTTCAGAGTTAAAGTACCTTCAAAAGTACCTGCTGGAAGGACATTCTGCAAACTTGAGGACCCTCGCGGAGAATCTTTGATGTACTTGGTATCTGACGGTACCGATAAGCCATACAGGCTAAAGGTACGTGCTCCTCTGTTCTCTAATCTAGGAGCTTCAAGACCCATGGTCAAAGGATGCAGGGTCGCAGACGTCCCAGCCGTTATGGCAATGATAGATGTCTGTATGGGAGAATCGGACAGGTGATATTATGGTGTCTTCATTGAAAGATTGGATTAATTACGCGGATCATGGGGATTTAATCAATAATGCCTATTATCCGTATGAGACACACAATATAGTTTACGAATTAGGTTACAACCTATACCAGATCATTGGTGGACTCATTGCATGGTTGATCGATATTATCTTCCCAGGCAATGATGTCTCAATATGGCTGATGTCCGACGCTGTCGTTAACGTGTTCGCGATGATCATCCTGGTACTGGTAATCTTTATCGTAGTGTTCGTTGCTGTTCTCATATGTCTATGGCAAGAACGTAAGTTCCTTGGAAGATTCATGGACAGAAGGGGCACTCAGATAGGTTTGAAAGGTTTCCTTCAGTGTGTCGCCGATGGTCTTAAGACCTTTATGAAAGAGAACACAATACCGAAAAAAGTAGACCACATGTCCTACAAATGGACCTTGTCCC
>CAYIZM010000003.1:0-47301 GCA_964368015.1 uncultured Methanomassiliicoccales archaeon | reverse complement strand
ATCTGTCGGCGCCCACAGGGCTGTCGTCATGGCTGATGCCTATACTGGATCCGATACGGTACGGGAATGGCCACGGGGCCATCGCCAACGTATCACATATGGCGATATACATGTCAATAATGGTGATAGGATCGATATTCTTCGCTAAGTTCTGGGTACAGACCACGAACCTAGGATCTGAAGCGGTAGCTAAACAGATCCAAAAAAGTGGTATGCAGATCCCAGGTTTCCGTAAGGATCCCAGGGTGATGAAACGTGTGCTGGACCGTTATATTCCAGCGATCACAATAATTTCTGGTGCGTTGGTCGGAGTACTTGCTGCTTTCGCAGATATGTTAGGTACTACGGGAAACGCCGGAGGCACTGGAGTGCTGCTCACAGTAGGGATACTGATCAAATTCTATGAGTCTATGGGACGTGAGCAGATGATGGAAATGAATCCTCTTATGAGAGGGTTCTTCGGGAGTGAATGATAATGGCTAATCCAGGAAGTCCGAGCGCGATGAAAGGTCAAATGAGCAGTTCAATGGAAAACGCTCCTCAGATGCCTAAGAACACAATGTTGGGAATGTTATTCGCAATGGGAATAATGTTCATCATCATGATCTACCGAGAACAGGTCGGATCATATCTTAACGTTGTGTTCCAGTACATAGGGTTCGACGGAAAGTACCCGGTCTCTACACTGATACTAGCAGGACTGATAATGACCTCATTAAGCAGTATCATCAGATCGGTCATGAGCGATCCTATCAAGATGGCGAAGAACCAACACATTCAAAAAGAGTTCAACCAGGAGATGCGTACAGCTAGGTTGGAAAACAATCTGTACAAGACCAAGAAACTCACTGAGCAGCAGCCTAAGATAATGGCCGCATCTATGAGTGCCAGCCAGGATCAGATGAAGGTCATGCCGGTAACAATGCTGATCGTCATACCGATATATGCTTGGGTGTTCTATTTTATAAATAATACAGCAGCTGTCGCCGGAACCACAATGATAAACGTTCCCTGGTCCCTGGTAGATCTGATGTCGTCCTTCGTTCTTCCTTCTTGGATCCTGATATACACATTGATCAGTATACCGATAGGTCAGTTGGTCAACAAGACAGTTAGGAATATACTTCTTAAGAAACGTCTCGCAGAACTGGAAGAAGAATCTTCGGCAGCGTTATAATGAGAGTAACTATCAGTGGCCCTCCTGGCTCAGGAAAGTCTACCGCATGCTCGAATCTTTCTAAGGTCCTAGGTTGGCCTTCGACAATATTCGGTCAAGCCTTTAGGGATCTTGCGGTTCAAAAAGGAGTATCCGTCGCAGAACTAGGTGATATGGCCGAGAAGGATCCGTCCATAGACCGAGAAATAGATTCTGTTATACTCAAGGTAGCGAGAGAGAACGATGAGATCATTTTAGAATCAAGACTTTCAGCATATCTTACTAAAATAAAGGGCATCGAAGCCTTCAGAATATACATTTACGCCAGCCCCGAGGTCAGGATGAAGCGTATCTGTACTCGTGAGGGCGATGAGCTGGATGAAGTATGCGTTAATACGATTAAACGCGAAGAATCCGAGGCCAAGCGATATATGAAGCACTACGGCATCGATATCAACGATCTGAGCGTATATGATCTGATAATCAATACTGACGATCTGACGCCGGACGAGGTAATTGAAAAGATACTCGGAGCTATAAATGACAGAAATGCTAGTAAAAGATCCTGATACTCTGCAAGATAAATGGGGAAAGCGTCCATCGGACCGTTCTTTAGGTGAACTATTACAGGCAGGTGTTATCGCTCTAGATAAGCCTCCAGGACCAACTTCTCATCAGGTCACAGCATGGGCAAGGGAGGCCATTTGTTCAAAACGTATCGGACACGGTGGAACTTTAGATCCTTACGTAAGTGGAGTTCTTCCAATAACCACGGGCAAGGCAGTAAGACTTACTGACATTGTCCTTTCTTCCGATAAAGAATATTTATGTGTCATGAAATTACATGCCGACCGTCCAGAAAAGAAGATACGGGACGTAATGAGTGTTTTCATAGGCAAGATCTATCAGACTCCTCCTGTTCGTTCATCGGTCAAGAGACAGATGAGGATCCGTACGATAAAAGAACTTGAGATCCTCGAAATAGACGGCAGGGACGTACTTTTCAGAATATCTTGTGACGCTGGCACGTATATACGTACATTGTGCGTAGATATCGGAGAGGCACTTGGAAGTGGAGCTAATATGATCGAGCTAAGACGTACTCGTTCAGGTGAAATGACCGAAGCGGACTCAGTAACATTACACGATCTAAAGGATGCCTATGTGTTCTGGCAGGAGAAGGGAAGGGAGGATTGGCTTCGTAGTGTAATAAAGCCTATGGAGGTCCTTGTAGAGCCCCTTCCAAAGTTCATAATCAAACCCACTGCTGTCGATGCGATATGTCACGGGGCTGATCTTATGGTATCTGGTGTACACAAACTGGATGATGATATCAGGAAGAATGCATTGGTGGCTATGATGACCGCCCGCGGTGAACTAGTGGCAATAGGTAAGGCATCAATGTCATCATCGAAAATAATGTCCACTGAGAAAGGCATAGCCGTACGCACTGAAAGAGTGTTGATGGAACCTGGACATTATCCGAAGATGTGGAAGTTCTCTACCGATCTTGAAGACGAGCCCGAAGAATATTAATTTATTTTTTTTAATCTTGCGTTACAAACACTGATAAATATCTATATCTTGCAACAGTTAACTAAGGTCTAATCATAATGGCATTATTTACCGGAAAGCAGAACGTGTTCGGCCCAGAGCTGATATCCGTAGGGGATTTCGATCCTCGTGAGGATAGTTGTTATCGTAACGTAGTAGTTACTCCGATCGAGGTCAAACCCAAACGTCTGCTTTATTTACACGCAAGTTCCAATTTTCCTGTTGATATAGTAATGCTAAACGAAGGAGGACGTCCGATCGGTCACGTATTCAATGTTACTGAAGGCGATCTAGGGCCGATATCTACCGAAGCATGTAACGAAATGGCGTTCACTCTGGGAGTTTTTAGAGGCGACAAGGCAAAAGTCGAAGTCGAAGTATGGATGGTAAAGAAATGAAGCCTAAGATAGAAAGGGGTAATAGGGGTTCGTTCTGGTCTACAAGACTTTCTTCTGACTTAAGCCTATTAAGAAAATCTGACAAAAATATTGTTCTGATCACTATACTGGCACTCATACCATGCATAGCTTTGTGCTATTACATGGCTGGAACGGGTGACTACAACGCTTACGACATGGTCCCTGTCCTAACATTACCTTTGTTCTTAGATGGAATAATTATCTACATTTCAGAAAAACGTTGGAAGTCGTTCGCTTTACTTGTGATCGTAGTAGCCGCACTTGCAACGGTTCACTATCTCGAATACATTGTATTGACCCCTACGACTTTGTTCTTCTTTTTATTCATACTGATCGGAGGGACGGGAGTGGTCGCAATAGCCGAGGCGATACAGAGGGCTACATTCTACTCGATAGTTCACTCCATAGAGTACATGAACGTCAAGAACAAGATGAGCTTCTTTGACAAAATGGTTTCCTTTATATTCAACGTCCCTGAAGACCTTGATACTAGGAACATAACAATGAATTACAATCTTCAAAGAACGTCCATCCCGTGGAAGGAGATGATGCAAACCATCGGAGTTGCTTTGATGCTAGGTATGACCATTTGGATATACATATCGATGAACCCAGCTTTCATGGAGCCTGGGACACTTGACGGTATTTCACAGATCTCGATATTTATGTTCTCTTTAGTGTTAATAATACCTCTTTTGGTCCTGCCTTTTACGATATTCAAATCACTTGACGTTAGGGTGCAGACGAACTACCGCGCGTTCCATGTACACGGTGGAGCGATGGAAACAATAAAGAGGATGGCGCTTCCGATCGGTGCAACGCTGATATACGTTCTTTTAGCAATAAATCAAGCTGATATAATGCGTGTTGTCGCCTATATCGGGGCATCTGCACTTGCTATAGTATTCGTTGTAGGGTACACATGTTTACTTTACTATTCTACGAACGAGAGGCCTCTAGTGAAGGATATTGCAGCCAAATGGAAAATATTCCGTCCAGTACCTATATTCGTCAGTTTAGATGACAACAACAGTTCTCGTAGCCCCGAAGGAGAACTTATAGGAACTCCTCGTAGAGATATGTCCGAATTTGGAGAACTTATACTTCCGAAAGGAAGATGATCATTCTTGGAACTTAGGGTTCATCCTTCCTTGTTTTGAAAGTGATTCAAAAATAGGCATGAATACTTGTCCAGAGCTGAATCCCTCGGTCTTGGCAAGGCCAAGTAATTCAGGTTCTTTGTTATTAGTGATTATTATTTTATATCGCTGCGTTACGTCCTCAGCGATCAAAAGAGGGCCGTCGTAGGCTTGAGCTACGCTTAGCGCGGTCTCAGCGACATTCTGAATATCTTCCGGAGAAAGTCCATCTGGTACGTAAACCATAAAAGAACATTCTTCCGATTCCGGATTGATCATAAATTTGATATCTGATGCATCGAGGCATTCTCTGAACCTGTCTGCAACCTCGCCCTCTCCAGCGAGCTCCCCCATCTTTTCTGCAAAAATATAGGGTATATTGAGATATATCGCTTCTTCGCCGAGGACCTTCCACATATCAAAGGGATTTATCACAAGATAGATAATGTATTCGTTTTCTTCCGACCTAATCAGAAAGATTAAAACCGTTGTGGTACGTGAACTATTCCGAATGGCAGAGGATTTCAAGGTTACGCCCTGGGAGGTCACAGGGGATATCGATTACGAGCTTCTTCAGGAGAGGTTCGGCACCACATCAATAGACGGTGTTCTGTTGGAACGCCTCGAAGGTTATGGCGAGATACATCCGATGCTCAGACGTGGCATATTCTATTCCCATAGGGACGTTAATTCACTCCTTGATGAATACGATAAGGGTAATAAATTCGTTCTCTACACCGGTCGTGGGCCGTCAGGCAATACACATCTAGGACACATTATGCCCTGGGTGTTCAACAAATGGATACAAGACGTATTCGATGTTGAGATGCTGTTCCAGATGACAGACGATGAGAAGTTCCTGTTCAAGGACCTGACTTTAGAACAGACCCGCAGTATGGCTTATGAAAACGCTCTAGACTTTGTGGCACTAGGTTTCAATCCTGAAAAAACTAAGATAATCCTCGATACAGAGAATATCAAGACTCTCTATCCTATTGCATTGAAAGTCTCTAAAAAGATAACTTTCTCCACGGCTAGGGCAGTCTTTGGGTTTGATAATTCCACCAATCTAGGCTCTATATTTTTTACTTCAATTCAAGCAGCTCCAGCGTTTTTGCCCACGGAGGAGGCAGGCAAACAAGTACCTTGCCTGATACCTTGTGGTATAGATCAAGATCCTCATTTCAGGGTCGCAAGGGATGTAGCTCCAGGTCTAGGATATCCTAAACCTACAATGATCTACTGTAAGATGTTCCCCGGATTGGGTGGCGGAGACAAGATGTCATCATCGAATGAGAATGCAACCATCTTTACTACGGATAAACCGAAAGTAGTAAAGAAAAAGGTAGGGCGTGCATTCACAGGTGGATGCGTCACAGTAGAAGAGCAGAGGGAGAAAGGCGGAAACCCCGAAGTCTGTGCTGTTTTCAAGTATTTCTTTTATATGTTCGAACAAGACGATTCAAAAGTCAATGAACTGGCGGTCAAATGCAGGTCCGGCGGAATTCTATGCGGAGAATGTAAAGCAGATCTAACCTCAAGGATCAATGTATTCCTGGAGGAACACCAAGCAAAGCGTGAGAAAGCTCGCGAGATCGTAGATAAAATGACATTCTGCGGATTTAAATGGAATAAGGACGGCGAATAAGATGGATCGAACGATAGCCGAAGGACTCAGTTATAATGAAAGAAAACTGTTGCTGGCACTTAATGCCGCAGGCGGAAAAGCATCACCTAAGGAACTTATCGACGGTCACGGATTTTCTATAGACGTAGAGATCATGGGTGCTGCATCCTGGCTAGAAACGAAAGGTCTAGCCAAAATATTCGAAGAAATTTCAATGTTCTATGCTATCGGCGATGATTCCATAGTCGAAAGAGGTCTTCCTGAAAGAAAGGCTGTAATAGCTATAGATGCCGCAGGCGGAAGGTTGGAAATGTCTGCCCTTGCTGATGTTATTCCTAATGGAGAGGATAAGATCGCCGTAGGATGGCTTAAAAGGAAAGGTCTGGCCGACATAATAAAAGAAGGCAATTCTAATTTACTGGCACTTACAGTAAAAGGGAAAGATATGTTGGGAAAAAGACTAGCTGTTGAAGATTTCCTTGCTGATCTATCAAAAGGCCCTATTGCTGAGGCAGATATTGATAAAGAAACAATCAAAGAGCTCAAGGGACGAGGCGGAATAATAAAAGAGGCCCCTATTTTTTCTCACGAAATATCGCTTACTGATCAAGGTCAAGAAATTGCAAGTTCAGGCATGGTAGAGTTAAAGAAAGAGATCACTGACATAACCGATCGTTTGATACAGAGTGGAGAGTGGAAGGGCGCAGAATATCGTAAGTATGACGTGAATACCTTTGCTCCCGCTTTATATCCAGCAAAAAGATCCCCTATAACAAGATTGATCGATCAGGTCAGGCAAATGTTCTTGGATATGGGTTTCACCGAAATGTCTTCTGAATATGTACAGCCATCTTTTTGGAATATGGATGTGCTGTTCACGCCGCAGGATCATCCTGCCAGAGATCTTCAGGATACTTTCTACCTCGAACATCCATCCTCCATTCATGAGGATGACGATAAACTAGTGGAACATGTCAAACGTCTCCATGAGGACGGCGGAGACACTGGGTCATGCGGTTGGGGTGGCGAATGGTCCAGGGAGTTCTCCGAATCTACAATACTTAGGACACATAGTACTGTGAGCAGCATCCGCTACATAGCAGATAATCCCGAAGCTCCATGTAAGGCATTCTCAATCTCAAGAATATTTAGAAAAGAGTCGATAGACTCAACTCATCTTCCTGAATTTACTCAAATCGAAGGTATCGTAATAGACAAAAATGCTAATTTCAATACTCTGATATCTCTAATACGTGAATTTTATGCCAGAATGGGATTCGATCAGGTCCGCATAAGACCTGCTTACTTCCCCTATACGGAGCCATCTCTAGAACTCGAAGTATTCTTCAATGGAAGGTGGATGGAACTCGGCGGAGCTGGCATATTTAGGCCCGAGGTCGTTGCACCCTTTGGCGTAAAGCATCCTGTATTGGCATGGGGATTCGGATTCGAGAGACTTGCGATGCTAAAATGGAATATTAAGGATATACGTGAGCTGTACATCTCCGATATAGACAATCTTAAAGAAAGCAGAACGTTCTGATCATTCGAACACTGGCACAGTCTTTCCTGTCTTCACTGCCTTGGTGAGTGTAGATATGTATTCCTTGCGCTGATCGTTACGAGTAGAGCTTAGCGCTTTTCCGAGATAACTTAGACATTCGTTCTTATCGCCACGGTTATAAGCAATGCCTGCACGTAATATCATTATCTCGTCCAGACGCGATACATCTCCGTCCGATGTGAACTTTTTCAAAGTTTCTGCCAAGAATTTATCTGCTTCATCATATTTTTTCAGGGTAAAAAGGGACCTTCCTGCTAGCATGGCAGATCGGGCCGTTCCTTTTTGAGAGTAGATATATTTTGCTGCGGATAGGGCACCTTCAGTATCGTTTTTCACAAGTCTTATCTCAGCCCGAACGATCTCTGATTCTTCAGATCCTAGTTTTTCAAGTTCAGATGCGCATCTTTCCGCATAGTCTGGGTCTCCACAAATGACTCCGATCTTTGCCTTGATGCTCCAAGTCGCTGACTTATCTTTCAAAGGTTCTTCCATATTCTTAACAATTTCAAGTAGATCGTCGTTACAATTTCCTAAAAATTCCTCCGACATTCTAATTAAAAGTTTATTTGATTCAAGGGAACGACCTGCAGCCATAAGATGATATAATCTTTCTTGATCGTCTGGCACATTGTCCATCCACCAATCTGCTGCATCGCTATTCCATCTGTGTATCGATTCTATATCCACGGCTTCAAGATATTTTTTCTTGGTCTCCATAGGTATGTTCACTATGCCCTGATGTGTCGCTGGTATGATGCCCGCATCAGTAGGAGGAAGTAATTTTTTATTTACTGGCACTCTAATAGCACATGCAAGCCCCAAGGCATCTCGATCAGATGGACTAAGTTTTTCCCACATAAGTTCCGGATCACACCTTCGCATATCCAGAATAGTTTCTATCGAGACTCCTGCGTCTTCGAGTTTCTGACGTACGTGTTCGGCCTCGGTTTTCCCGTCAGGTTCTAAATAATACACTTTACGTCTGATCCCCGAACCTATAACATGAACTTGATTCTCTCTGACTTTACCTGCAACTCTTAATTTTTTCAATTCCAGCGAAGAATGAGCTCTAGAAATACCAAGGGCGGCAGCGATACCGTCCTGAGTAAGGTCAAAGGGTAGATTGTACACCTCTTCTTCGTTCACCATTTTAAACCTGCTAAGGTGCAGGAGGATCCTTTCACGAATGGTCGCATGCTCCATGATAACGGTTGTTAATGCCTGTTATCGTTTATAGCGTTTTCACATTTCCAACGTTTTAAAAGTTAATCTATACCTACACACATTCGGAATGATAATGAAAAGATTGTTTGTGTGCAGCGAACCAGATATACCATCTGCTAACATGAGAGACTGTCTTTTGAATATCTGGAACTGGGATATGATAGGGTCAGAAGATGGAGAAAGGATGATGCGCTCTGGCGACACATACATGTTATCCTCATCCCGTTGGCACATTGATTTCGAAGAAGTTATAGAAACATCAAAAGGATTTGGCGTGGATCCGGATCTAGTAGTATTCATGTCACGCCATTCGTCTGCAAGTGGACGTCCTGCTCTTACTGTTCATCCTATCGGAAACTTTAACGAAAATAAACTTGGCGGCAAACCAAAAAAACTTGTAAAAGCATCTCCTGGATACATGACGGATGCACTTCGTCGCATTCATGCTTTGAACGATATGGACGGTACCGAAGTATCATTCGAGGTAACCCATCACGGTCCGTGGGTTGATCGTCCAACATTTTTTATCGAGGTCGGAAGTGACATTAATCATTGGGAAAATAAACACGCGGCTGAAATACTGGCACATGCCCTTGTAAATAATGTGGAAAGTAAAAACCCTGTTGTGATAGGCGTCGGAGGAGGACATTATGCTCCCAGGTTCACTGAAGCTGCTCTAAGCTTGAAAGTAGATTTTGGTCACATGTTACCAAATTATCAACTGGGCGATAGCGATCACGAAGACATAGCGAGGATGCTCCGTGATGCTAGTGAGGCTACGGACACGAAGCTGGTATTCTTACACAGGAAATCGATGAACGGCTCACAAGCGTCTAAGATCAAGGATGCAGTGGCATCGGAAGGGTTCGAAATAGTCCAATCTTCGGACTTCGAGCCTATTGATCAATGAGACCTGACCACGGTCCCCTTTATCTTATGTCCAAGTATCGCTGAACGTAGATCTTCTAAGTCCCGTCCATGTACCATGAAGATGTCGATCTTGTTCTTCTTGGCGATCTTCACACCTAAAGGATCAAAAACCCCCGATCTAGATGCTCCATGCTCTCCGTAAACAAGCTCTTCGAGTCTTTCAATAGTTATTTCCGAATATCTTTCTACATCGCCGTTGGTCTTAGGATCGTCGGAATACACAGCGTCGACGGAGGTAGCATTTACGATCCTGTCTGCGCCGATCTCTTCGGCCAACATGGCCGCGACACCATCTGTAGTATGACCAGGTTCTGTGCCTCCCATTACTAGGATCTTACCCTTTGTACAGCGTGAAGCCGCTTCTTTGACCGTCAAAGGTATGTCGGGATAATTCCCATAACCAAGAGCTAGATCTAAAAGTCCAGCGTTCATTCTCGTTGCGGTGATCCCAAAAAGGTCTTGTTGATGCATTGTACCGTCGATATCTTCGCTGATCGAAGCATAATATCTTGCGGTCTTACCGCCACCACAAACCACTGAGATCTCAACTTCCGAGGAAAGTTCTTTTAAAAGTGCGGCTAATTTTTTAATATATGCGTTATCCTCATTTCCTGGTATGAGTATAGAGCCGCCAATAGAAACTACTACTTTATCCGTCATAGAACCAATACTTATATTATAGAAGCTGACTAGACTTAAAAGTATTAGGTGTGTGAATGAGCGAATCGAGTAATTTGGACAAAGCGAGATACGATTTCAAGAAGGCAATGCAGGAAATCATGAAGTGTCGAGGCCGAGGCACCGAATTAATTTCAGTATACGTTCCCGAGAGCAAACAGATCCATGAAGTGATGTCTTATCTCAGAGAGGAACAATCTCAAGCTGCAAATATCAAATCTAAGGCGACAATGAAGAATGTCACCAGTGCAATAGATTCTATATCAGCGCGATTGAAGACTTATAAATCTCCACCTCCGAATGGAATTGCGATATTTTGCGGTGAAGTGCCGAGAGCAGGGGACCAGACAAAGATGGTCCAATTCACTATCGAACCTCCAGAACCCATAACATCATTCCTTTACCGATGTGATTCTTCATTCTTTACTGAGCCCTTAGAGGAAATACTCGAGGACAAGACATCCTATGGACTCATAACGATAGATAGGCGGGAAGCCACCATCGGTCTCGTAAGTGGATCTAAAACATACGTATTGAAGCATTTTGATTCACTCGTTCCCAGTAAACATCATCAGGGAGGTCAGTCTGCGGTACGTTTCGAAAGATTGATCGAACTTGCTGCTCACGAGTTCTACAAGAAGGTCGCAGATTACTGCACAGAAGCATTCTTGGAAAGGACCGAGTTAAAGGGAATAATCATTGGCGGTCCTGGGGCAACAAAAGATTTCTTCGTCAAAGAAGAATATCTTCACCACGAACTAAGGAAGAAGATAGTATCTCCTTTATTCGATACTGGTAATACAGATGAGTCGGGCATCAGGGAATTGGTTGAAAAGGCCAAGGACACAATGGAAGGCATCAAGCTCATAGAAGAGAAAAAGCATGTGCAAAGGCTACTTGACGAGATAAGGAAAGCCGACGGAGGTCTTTCTGTCTACGGTTACGAAGGTGTCCGTCATGCAGCCGAGGTCGGTGCTATCGAAGTCCTTCTTATCTCCGAATCATTGAATAAAAGACACTTAACGATCAAATGTTCGTCAGGACACGTGAACAAGTTGATCACCAATAACTCAGAAGATAAACATCAGTGTCCCGATTGCGGACAGAATACCGATATAATCGAGGATCTAGATCTTGTTGACGAGTTCTTTGAGATAACAGAAAAATTCGGTTCGAACTTACAGATCATTTCTCCAGATTCTGAGGAAGGGGACATGCTGATGAGGGCGTTCGGAGGCATAGCTGCTATCCTAAGGTACAGCTTATAATAAGGCGGTTTTAAAAAATGATAGCAGACGATTTCAGGAACGATGTTAGTTGTGCGGTCAGAAAAGCTTTGGATGAATCAGGTTCCGATGCAGATTTCATCATCGAGGTACCATCTATTGGCAACGCCGATCTGGCGGTTCCTTGTTTTACGCTAGCCAAGAGCATGAAGGCATCACCTAAGGACATAGCTGAAAAGATAGCTTCCAATATAACGCCATCAGGCACGATAAAAACAGTATCCTCTTTGAACGGATACGTAAATTTTACGATAGATCCGGAAATGCTTGTCAGAGATACGTTAGAAAATATAATTTCTAAAGGCGAAGAGTACGGAAAACATCCGCCGACGAATGTAAGGGTGATCGTGGAACATACTTCTACAAACCCTACCGGGCCGATACACGTTGGACGCGCAAGGAACCCTATAATAGGCGATACTTTGGCCAGATGTCTGAGAATGTGTGGCAACGAGGTCTTGACCGAATATTATGTGAACGATGTGGGTAAGCAGGTCGTTGTATTGTCCTGGGGCGTCGATAACATTCCTAAAGGCTCCATAGAGGAAGAAGAGCGGGACAAGGCGGACCATGAGCTAGTCGCATACTATCGTAAAGCTAACCAGCTTTTGGAAACGGATCCGAAGGTGTCTGAAACAATATCTGAGATGCTTAGAAAGTTCGAGGCGGGTGACCAAGCTGTCATATCTTCCGTGCGTCGAACCACAACTAAGATGTTAGGCGGTTTAAACGAATCATTAGCCGACATAAACGTAGTTATTGATAGGTACACATGGGAATCCGACTTTATCGCAAACGGTTCGGCCGCAAATGTAGTACGTAAACTGAAACTGTCCGATCATGCTGGACAGACCGAGGACGGCGCGTGGTTCTTAGATCTCGCTTGTTTCGGCATCAACGGTAAGAATAAAAAGTTCACATTCACAAGGTCAGATGGTACCACGCTTTACACAACTCGTGATATAGCATATCATCTTGATAAATTCTCAAGGTCCGATCGGGTCATAAACGTTCTAGGGGAAGATCAAAAGCTCGGGTCGCAACATCTTATCTGTGCTTTGAACATTTTTGGATGTATACTGACGCCAGAACCGATGTTCTACGCGTTCGTTTCTCTTCCTGAAGGCAAGATGTCCACTAGGAAAGGTGTCGTCGTCTATCTGGATGATCTTATAGATGAAGCCGTGGAATTGGCGTATCAAGAGATCAAGAAGAGACGTGACGACATGTCCGAAGAAAAGATGCGAGATATAGCTCGTGTAATCGGCATTGGAGCAATAAGGTACAACGTAGTAAGGGTCCAGCCAGAAAAACAGTTCGTGTTCTCTTGGAAGGATGCCTTGAACTTCGATGGGAACAGCGGGCCATATCTGCAATATGTTCATGCTAGAGCATGCAGTATGCTTCGTAAGGCAGGAGATTTCGAGCACGATTTTGATCCGTCTAAGTTAACAGACGAATATGAAATAAATTTAGTAAAAACACTTTCAAAATTCGGGTCTGTCCTTAAAGAAGCAGGGAACGATAAGCGCGTACACTTATTGCCTGCTTACGGTCACGAGGTCGCATCCGCTTTTAACCAGTTCTACGCAGCCGTTCCTGTGCTTTCATCTGGAAAGAACATCAACGCTAGACTAACGCTGGTCGAGTGTTCAAAGATCGTCCTTAAGAACGTCTTGGGCTGCATGGGAATAGGCGCACCGGAGGAGATGTAATGGAAATACGTAAAATGAAACTAAAGGACCTTGAAGGGGTCCGCGAATTAGAAATTTCATGCATCAAGGAATATTTTTCAGAAACTATCGAGAACAAATGGAACGATCTTCCTGAGGAATGGAGGGAAAACCTTGGCGCCAGTAGTAAAAAACACTTTGGCGCATATCTAAAAAGCGGACTTAGTTTTGTCGCTATAGAGGATGACGAGGTCGTTGGATTTGTTTTTGCGCAGATGCTCCACAACATCGCTAATGCCGAAAATTTACTTTGGATAGAGAATTTGGCCGTACATCCATACTTAAGGCGAAATCTGATTGCATATAGGATACTTAGAGAGTGTATCAAAGAAGGAATCGCTCAGGGCGCTGAGGTTGCACACAGTATGATACAACCTGATAACATTCCATCGTTACTTCTACATAAGAAAATAGGATTCTTCATCGATCCTCGTGAAGTAGCGTTAATGGATCTGAAAGATCCAAAGCTCAAACTTTGAAGCTTTCAGAACTCTGAGATATTAGTTCCAATTCATTGGATGTCAGTATACCGTCAGTAAATTCTAGATCTAGATTATTCTTAAACGCTGTTCTGAGCGCGTTAACTATTTCTTTTCTTGTAATAGAACGACCTAAGCATTCTGATATGGATGTTATCCCTGAACATGTTTTATCTTTCTGAGGTAAAAGGACATCATCAATAAGAGGCTCCGGCTCTACTATCAACGTTCCATGTTGTATCAAGGATCCCTTGGCGCGATATTGAGCTCCACCGGAGATCTTCATCCCCTTAACGAGGACATCATTGGGTTCTTTGTGTTCTGCATTCAAACCAAGAGAGTTCAACGTTGAAGCCACGCAACCACAGATCTTGGCGTACGAATCCTTCTTGTTCAAAAAAATATCTTTGGTCGTAAATGAATATATTATCTGAGAAGTTCCTGTAAGTATCGTACTTCCTCCACTTATTCTTCTTACTACGGCAAGATCCAGATGTTCTAAAACGTCTTTTCTAACGTCCGTATCTAGATCCCGGAAACGTCCGAGTGAGATCGTCGGTCTATTTCTAGAGTAAATATGAAGGGTAGGCGGTGAACGACGTTCTGAAACTTCGTCGAACACCACCGCGTCGGCAGCAGCCCCGTATTCAGGCGATACTGTTCCTAGATCTACGAACCTCGCGTTCATTTCTTACGTTTGCTGTCGTCGTAACGTTTCCTCTCCACGGTAGGGGCCTTCGAAGATGTGCTCTGACTACGTCTGGATCTCTTAAGGTCTTCAAGTTCTGTGAACGTAGTGGTCTGTTCGGCCTTTGGTACGTTACGGTACTTGATGAATATTGCAATACCAACGATCGCAACGATCAATATTATTGCAACATAAGTTCCCCAGTTAGACCAGATAGACTGCTTAACATCGATCGAAAAGTTGTAGGAAACTTTGTCTTTATTTCCGGATATGAAGAACTTCGCATCCTCTGTTTGAGATTCAGCCCACAAGGTCAGATCCTTGGTGCCCTGAGAATCTATCATAAAATTAAGTTCTACTTCTTTGGAACCATCTTTTGGAATAATGATCCCTTCTGCTAAACTAATTTTATTATCGCTATACTGATATGTTACGTAGACATCCACTGTTGCTTCTACATCGGTGGTATTCCTTATCGTAATACTTACGTTACCGGCGGTTCTAGAATCAAAACCTCCGGATGAAAATGTGCTAACATCCATCAAAAGACATTTGTCGGCTGTCGCTGCGTCTGCATCATCTGTGCCATATATCGAAATTACTGGTACTGCGATCATTGCTATCAGGACGATAGCCAATATAGATTTCTTATCGATCATTCAAAGGCCTCAAGTTATAATTTCTTCTATGCGTTCCTGTTCTATGGCACGCCTGATCTCCATAGAAAGTCTTCTTCCGGTGCTCATTTCTTTTCTCCATAGGGTGTTACCGTATGGATGACCTACAGACATGTGGACGTTAGTCCCTCCGCCTATACGAGGAGCGACATCATAGATCTTGAAATTGAGGTCCTTATCAACGCAGGTCTGGAGACAGAACGGTCCGATAACACCAGGATCGTAGAATTTTTGAGTGGCCTTAACGTACTTCTCTGCAAGATCGAACGCTTTATCCAGTAAAGATTCCCTCAGCGTGGCCGAGTTGTGACCACATACCGTATATTCGGGTATGATGCCCATTTCCTCAAGTTCGACCTGCTGTTTTCCAGGAAGTCTTACATAACCATCAAGAGAGCTTTCGAAACGCCAATCTACGCCTAGGAATTCTATTTTCTCTCCCTTTTCTTCGAGAGGTGAATAAAAGAAATCTAAATTAAAAACAGGGCCGATGATATATTCTTCCATTCTGGCCTGTTCTAGGAAGTTCTTTTCAATTACTCCCTGGCTTATAAGTTCGTTAGATTTAGCAACGAACTGGTCATAATCTTTCACTGAGAAAAATCCTCTTTCAAGTTTTTTCTCCTTATGATGAACCTTAACGATAGTGAGTCCGTCGATATCCTCAGGTTTCTCAACTTTTTTGGGATATGGTAGGCCCGCCTTCTCAAGGATCCAATAATAATCCTTTTCATCGCCTCTTTCTTCAGATCTTAGAAGATTTCGACTTCCTACCATAGGTACTGCAAAATCATCTTCTATAGCATTTATGCCGCAGTATGCAACAAGAGAACGATTAGGGATAAAAAGTGCATTCCTGGACATTATGTCTTTCTGGATCTCGGGCTTCAAGATATGTTCGAACTTGTCTAGGTTTATCGTATCGTCGACGACGCCCCTTATTACATTATCGTCCTGATCTCTCTGCGCCCTGAAATAATTGTTGAATGTTCGTTCTCTACCGTTCTGGCACACTGCAACGGTCTTGAAACCTTCCGAGACCGCTCCATCACATGTGTCTAAGGCAGAGTGTGAAGCAACAACTCCGATCTTTGCTTTACTAAGATCGTATCCTTCCAGGTTATTCAAAACTATATCCCTGTCAATCACATTAACCCTCTTTGAATCTGTAACCCCTTCCCTATAATATAATTTGTTAGTATAGATGGCGCATCATAAGAAACTCCTTGTTTTCCATAGAAGGTAAAAATAAGACTGATACAGTGGGTAATATGCATGGATGGAGATAATGCATCAAGGGAGCTTTGGCTTGATACCGAAGGCACTTTTTCCGCAGGATATTCTGGCGATATTAAAATCGTGTTCGATCTCTGTGGCTATGTGTATTTCGACCTTGCCTAAGTATGGTCTAAAAAGACTTTAAACAATTTCGAGGATAACCTCGCAGATGGCTCGTCGGCCCAGGGTCATTTCAGTAAAAATCGGGCCATAAAGCATAATCTCATGTACAAGATATATTTGATCTAGTTACTGACTCAAATTAAATTAATAAGTTGAACTCATTATCAGTAAGCACAATGAATTCCAAAAAACGTTCGTTCCCTTTCACAGCTATTGTTGGCCAGGACGAGATGAAGAGGGCTTTAATTCTAAACATAATCGATCCTGGAGTAGGTGGCGTCCTCATAAGAGGTGAAAAAGGTACAGCCAAATCTACGGCCGTGAGATCACTAATGAATATTCTTCCTGTTGTGGAATACGTCGAAGGTTGTAGATTCCGATGTAATCCTTTTCCTCAGGAGCAATTGTGTTCAGATTGTAGAGGTAGATTGGAAACAGGAGAGGAATTAAATACAAATGTCGGGCCCATCAAGATAGTTGAACTTCCGTTAAGTGCCACAGAAGACCGTATCGCTGGAACTTTGGATCTAGAGCATGTGTTACAAACTGGAAAGAAAAGGTTCGAACCTGGTGTACTGGCACAAGCCAATAGGAACATACTCTACGTGGATGAGGTGAACCTTTTGGAGGATCACATAGTCGATCTTCTGTTGGATTCTGCTGCAATGGGTATCAATTACGTGGAAAGAGAAGGCGTATCTTTCTCACACCCTTCGAAATTTATTTTAATCGGTTCAATGAACCCAGAAGAAGGTGAATTGAGGCCTCAGTTGTTGGATAGGTTCGGACTTTGCGTTGATGTGGTTGGTGACAGTGACGTTACTTCCAGAGCAGAAGTCATCAAGCGTAGGCTAGGTTACGATTCCGATCCAGAAAATTTCATAGTAAAATATCGTGAAGAAACCGATATGCTACGCGACAAGATCGTAAAAGCTAGAGACGCGCTACCTAATATTGAAGTAAGCCAGAAAATGGTTGAGGTTGCAGCTAACGTTGCGATACATTTCAAAATGGAAGGACACAGAGCCGACATAACGATGGTCAGGGCCGCTAGGGCAAACGCTGCCTTTGAAGGAAAAAATGCCGTGGACCGTGATGATTTTAAGAATATTGCGCCGATGGTACTTTCTCACCGTATCAAGAAAAAACCCTTTGAGAAGAGCGGGTTCGACAGAGAGGAATTAAAAGAATGTCTTCGGACCTATTGAGTCTGCCGTTCTCCGCCGTACGTGGCATGGACCTTGCAAAGAAGGCACTAATATGCATGGCAATAGACGATACGATAAAAGGCGTTCTTATCAAAGGGCCTCCCGGTACTGCAAAAAGTGTATTGGTACGGTCATTCTCTGAACTAGTTCCTTACAAAGAATTTATCAACATACCTTCAAACATTTCCGATGATCAGCTTTTCGGAGGACTTGATTTTGAAACCGCGATAAAAGAAGGTCGAGCTGCAGTTTCTGGCGGACTATTAAGTCGAGCAGACCAGAATGTTGTTTACGTCGATAACGTAAATCTCATGGAAAGCAAGGTCTTAGATTCGTTGTTAGAATGTATTGCGTCTGAGCGAGTAATTGTCGAAAGGGAAGGCGTCTCGTCCGAATATTCTTTAAAAACGTCTATTGTAGCTACGATGGATCCAGCAGAGAGGGAACTACCGGACAGTATTTCTGACAGGTTTGATATCTGCGTTACTATCTTCCCGGAAATGAACGTTCATAATAGGGTTGAAATTATAAATGCTGATTCCGAGTACAAAAATGATCCTGAACAATATTGTGAAAAATACTTAAAAGAAGATGGCGAACTAGTAAAAAAAATACAAAGTGCCAGATCATTACTTTCTTCAGTAATTATAGACGATGATGACATTGAAACTATTGTTACAGTATGTAAGGAATTGAACGTTCGAGGACATCGAGGAGATATCTCCGCAGCAAGAATAACTCGAACATTGGCGGCTTTGGATGGAAGGACTTCGGTATCACAGGACGACATATCCGACGCACTGGTACTTTCTTTATCTCATAGGAGAGAACAGTATTACGAGGAATCTAAAGAAACAAAAATTGATATCCTCATAGAAAGTAAAACTGAAGAGGCAATTTTGTACGAGGTATCCGAAGAACGTCTAAAAGAACCTATCATGCCGTTTAAAAATGAGGATGCCGAATTAAAAATAAATAGTGCTGGCACTAAGAAATCTTACAATATATCTGAAGGAGGCACTCGTTACAACTACGTATATGAAAAAACAAAGGATGCTTTGGAGAAGATCGACGAAATCGAGATGTTCAGGTTACACGAGATCGCAGGCATAAAAAATAAAAGAGCTCTTTTATCCAGAAGGAACTCGGGCAGGTACAGAGGTTCTAGAATACCTATAGGAAAAACTACCGATCCTGCCTTTGATGCAACTGTACGCGCCGCAGCACCGTATCAAAAGAGTAGAACTTCGAATGGACTCAGCATCAAGATTGAAACTCAAGATATTCGCGAGAAGATACGCACCCGTCGAAACTCCTGTTCGTTCATATTCACGGTTGACGTCAGTGGATCCTTGGTAAGCGGAGGTATGATGGGCATCGTACAGAATGCAATAAGATCGATGTTGATGGAAGGTTACGTCAACAGGGATAGGGCATCACTTATAACCTTTAGGGAATGGGACGCAGAGATAGCAGTCCCGTTCACACGTTCTTTGGAGTTAATATGCGATACTCTGGAACAAGCCCCTGCGGGTGGCTCAACTCCATTGGCTAAGGCCGTTTTACTTTCAAAAAATTATGCGACCAATTATCTTAGGAAGCATCCAGGGGAGAAATGTTATGTTATCGTCATAACAGATGGAGCGGCTACAACGCCAATTCGTCCTTGTACGGATGCTATGGAGGATCTACAGCATGTATGTTCAACAGTGAAGGATCCGAAAATAGAATGGATCGTCATAGATTCCAGCGATATCGATATCAATAAAAGAAAGGATCACGCGATCAAGTTCGCTGAGTTCTTAGAGGCCAGATATATAGATATTTATGATCTGGACAAATACTGATGCTCTTGATGATTTTGATCGTGAATTTAGATAAACGTAATTTTAAGTATAGAAATTTAAAATAGTAAAAGTGGTAGCCTCGTGCAGATTCGAACTGCAGTCGCAGGATCCAGAATCCCACATGATTGACCACTACACTACGAGGCTATCAAGTTTCCTCAATGCGGTTATATTTTAATAGTTTTCGTAGAGAAGGGGAGGGGCCGAAGCCCCTTGTTAAGTTTATTGAACTGCCTTTCTGACTTTGGCGAATATATCGTCGATAGAACCTTCGCCGATAATCGTAACAAGTTTTCCTATGTTATCGTAATACGATATCAATGGGAAAGTGTTCTCTCTATACACTTTCAGTCTGTTCTTGACGGTGGCGTCAGTGTCATCATCTCTGCAGTAAAGTTCGCATCCGCACTTGTTACAAACGTTCTCCTTTGTAGGAGGGTTGCATACCAAGTGGTATACTGCGTCACAGTCAGGGCATGTGCGCCTGTTCGTTAACCTAAGCATAAGTTCCTCATCGTTAACGTCAAGGTTTATGGCCAGATCGATATCGATCTCTCTAGCCAAGGCGTCGGCTTGTTCTACGGTCCTAGGAAAGCCATCAAAGATAACTCCTCCTTCGACCTCTGCGATCTTTTCTTTCATCAAGCCGATGATCAGATCATTAGGAACAAGTGAACCGCTGTCCATGTAGCCTTTTGCTTTAACTCCTAGCGGAGTGCCTTTTCGTACGGCTTCGCGAAGCATATCTCCCGTGGAGAGCTTGGTGTATCCGAGCTCGGTCCCGAGTCTTTCTCCCTGTGTACCTTTACCGCATCCTGGTGGGCCTAGAAGAACAATCTTTGATTTCATAAAGGCATGGATTAGCTAATCAGATAAATCGTTTTGCGCAATATCTCGCGTACATTTTATAAGTCAGTAGTGAGAATAAGGTTATTGGTGCGTAAAATGGACCGAAGAATATTGGAAAAAATCGAGAAAATTGTAGGTAAGGATAGATATTCCACGGATTCTGCAATTCTATATACCTATGGTTTCGACGCTTCGATCTATCACCATAATCCAGAAGTGGTAATACGGCCGAGGACGACCGAAGAAGTTTCTGAGATCATGAAGATCGCTAACGAAGAGAAAATACCCGTAACTCCTAGAGGAGGAGGCACAGGACTCTGCGGCTCCGCGGTCCCGATCAAAGGCGGCATCGTACTAGCGATGCAGAGCATGAACAAGATCAAGAAAGTCAGCGTAGCCGATCTATGGGTAGAAGTAGAAGCTGGCGTTATCTATGAAGACCTTAACAAAGAACTCTCTAAACACGGGTTCTTTTTCCCGCCGTCCCCTGGTTCCGGGGAGGCGTGTACCATAGGCGGCATGGTGGCCAACAACGCATCCGGGATGAGAGCCGTCAAATACGGCGCTACAAGGGATGCGGTCCTTGGACTTACCTTTGTTAAAGCCGACGGAGAGATAGTATACACCGGAACAAGGACGATAAAAGACTCATCCGGTTATCAACTGGCACGTTTGCTTTGTGGTTCCGAAGGGCAACTTGGCGTCGTTACGGAAGTAATACTCAAGTTAACCGCAAAACCAAAGAAATCAGCTTCCTGTATATGCGCTTTCAATGATGTTATGAGTGCAGGTAAATGTATAACGGATCTGATAGCAAAGCCCCTTATCCCATCTTCTTGTGAGATCATGGATTCTCTTGCAATATCTGCAGTCAATAAGGCACGTGGAAACCCGTTGCCAGATTGTAATTCTTTGATCATAGTCGAAGTAGACGGTGAGACCGAAGGTATCGTAGACCGTGACTTAAAGATCATAGAGGAAGTCGCAAAACAAAACAATGCGGTCAGTGTCGTAGCATCTCATGATAAAGCAGAGATCGCAAAATGGACCGATGCAAGAAAGTCCGTAATGTCATCACTTTCAGCTTTAAAGCCAGGATATGTATCTGTATCATTAGCAGACGATATGGGGGTCCCTATCTCCAAGGTGCCAGAAGCTATCAATGCGTTCAGGGAGATAGCAGAAAAACATAACGTTATCGTTGCAACTTATGGACATGCATCTGACGGAAATTTACATACAAAAATGATGCTGGATCCCTACAGCAGAGATGACTGGGACCGTGGTATCGCTGCAGTTAGCGAGATATTCGAGAAATGTATCGAACTTGGAGGAACTGTAACGGGGGAACATGGTGTTGGAATTGCCAAAGCTATAGATTTCAAAAAGGAAAGGGCAACCAGCCTAAAGACCTTCAGAGAGATCAAGAAGGCTATGGACCCTAATAACATACTGAATCCCGGCAAGACCTTTGATTTTGAAGGCGATCCTTTGAAGAGCCTCAGGTATCCTTGTAAAGAGTGCCAGTGAAACTATGCGGGTAACTCCCGCGAATCTTTTTTTAATTATTCAGAATAATATTCCTAGAGTGAATAAGAATTCTATTCCGCCGGCTGCAAGCATAGCTACCCAAACCGGAACGCTCCATTTTACTACTTTAGAACCGTCCAGAGGATACAGCGGTATTAAGTTGAAGATCGCAAGCATAGCGTTCAAGTAAGCAAGGAAATTCAATAGATTGACGGTCCACATTCCTGTAACGAATTGTAAACTAACTATGGCTATAGCACTTATCAGTATATTCACCATCGGGCCAGCCGCACTTATTTTGCCGTTCTGTTCCTCGTCTATCCGACCGTTGATATAAACGGCTCCAGGGGCAGCGATAAGGAATCCAAAGAAAGATATCATCAACGACATTAGTAAGCCTCTGCCGGACATTCTGTATTCAGACCAAGCTCCATATTTTTGAGCAAGGAATTTATGGCCCAGTTCATGAGGTATGAAACTTAACGTAACTAGAACAAGGCAAAGCCCATAGAATAAAAGGAAATTCAAAATAAATCCTTCGAGTCCCCAATCACCCCGAGTCAATACAATAGTAAAAGCAAGGGACAGGACCAGCACTGAAATACTGATCTCTATAATTTCTCGACGACTAAATCTAGCACGTCCAAAACCTGGAGTAACGTCTATAATGTCGTATCTGTCCCTCATAAGCTGAACATTGTCTTATTGTTTATAAATGTGAAGTCCGTTAATCGTCTAGGTAATGTAATGTCAAAGATCAACCCGGCACATGGAAAAGAGGTCAGCCTATGGTGTGACAGTTGCGGTACACTCCTTCTAGGCGATTCATGTTCGCGTTGCGGTTCTAAGGGTAGATACTTCGAGATAAACAGTCCTGGCGACATACGCCCATGTTTTGCTGAATCAAAAGAGATCCTTGTAGAAATTTTTAAAGAGACCTTTGGAACATCCGAACCTATAGACGGAAAAGCAGTATTTTTCAACAAAGTTCCGGGGGAGGACCGTACGGACGAGATAGTGGTGCACGGTGTCGTCATCGGTATTCTTAGGTTCGATATGCGTTTGAACAAATTACTTGTTGAAGTTAGACAACCAGGTGCGGATCTCTTTGCGGAAGTGGCGACAAAGAACGTGATATACTTCGCTGGAATGTCCGGTCATCTTAAAGGTAAGAATATTCCCGGATCAAAGATAGGAGAAGTTTTAGGAAATTTCTTCGAGGGTGAGTCAGTTATTCTAAAAAAGGCCGGTGGAAAGATAGGGCCTGGTATCGCACTGGTTCCAAGCGAGGACGTACAAAATGCTGAAAAAGCGGCGAAGATCCGTGATTTTAATCCAGATTTTGAAAGACCCAGATCTCCTAATTCTGGTCGTAGAGAATTTATTGAAGCAAATTTTGAACACATCCACCGAATAACGTCCATCGCAGTAGCCGAGATCCAAAGGTCTGTACGGGGAACTATTCCCGTAACCGTATCATTTTCCGGAGGAAAGGATTCGCTGGTAGTTTGTTCTCTTACAGAGAAAGCTTTGAGAAAGAAGCCTATACTTATGTTCATCAACACCGGGCTGGAATTCCCTGAAACTTTAGAATATGTCGACGTATTCGCTAAAGAAGGCGAATACGTTCTTCATATAGCAGACGCGGGCAATGCATTCAAAGAGAACGTAGGGGCATTCGGCCCTCCTGCTAAGGATTTCCGGTGGTGCTGTAAAGTATGCAAGCTCGGGCCGATAACTAAATTGATCGAAGAGAAATTCCCCGAGGGTACGATAACTGTGGAAGGGAATCGTTCTCTAGAATCATTCGCTCGTTCCAACACTCCGTTACTTTCTAAAAATCCCTTCGTACCTAATCAGACCAACGTTAATCCGATCCGTTCATGGAAATCTGCTGATGTTTGGTGCTACATATGGCGCGAGGATCTGAAGTATAACCCGCTTTACGATAGGGATTTTGAACGTATCGGATGTTATCTTTGCGCTTCATGTCTATCCAGTGAGTGGAGGAACACCGAGCGGATACATCCTGATCTGTATGATGAATGGGAAGATTTCCTTTACAAGTACGCAGAGGGGCACGGCCTCCCCCCTGAATATGTGGATATGGGTTTCTGGAGATGGAAAGCACTGCCGCCTAAGATGATATTACTGGCAGATCAACTGGACCTTCACCTGAAACCTAAAGCGGTCACAGGGATATCCATGAAGATGCTAAAAGGCGCTTCAGTATGTGAAGCAGGAGGATATTCTGCAGAAGCAGTTCTGACTTTACCGAGGAACCGAGATTTCTCATACATGGTGGACGCCCTCAGAACCATAGGCGAAGTAAAATATTCTCCTGATTTCGAAATAGCTGTAGTCAGGAATAACAAAGGTACCGCCAAGGTCTTCGGCGGAGGACAAATATCGGTAGTCTCACTGACCCAGAGGAACGTGGAGAACCTTTTTGAATCCACTGTTAAGGCGATGGTCAGGGCGATGATGTGTACTTCTTGCGGGATATGTGCAAAGAGCTGCCCTACTAATGCAATTAAGATAACCGGTGGTATGCGCGTAGACCCTAGAAAATGTAACTCCTGTGGTGCTTGTGAAAGGTCGTGTATGGTTATACACTATTACGATCGATTGATCGACGAGGATAAGAGTCAAAATAAAACATCTGGCACTAAGTCTCGTAAAAGCAACAAGGATTATAAGTGATAAATATATGGGACTATCATGGATCTGACCCTCGGTCTCGCAGCAGTGATAGGCATTGCACCTGCAATGGCGCTGATGTATATCGTGCTTAAGAAATACACATACCCAGCCGTGGAGAAACCCTTCTTCAGTGACCCATCATTCTTCGGACTATTCGTAGTCGGCATGATATCCGGGACTGTCCTATTTGCAGTATACACATATTTCTGGGGCAACGTCATCATAAACGCGATATTATTTGCGGTCCTAGAGGCTATGATCATCCTTGTTGTTCTTAATTTAAGAAGATTCCATGGAAAATCGGATACGGTGTTCTACGGTTACGGTCTGGGTCTAGGATTCGGCGCTACAATGTCTATGGGAATGATATATTTCCTGATGGCGATAGTTACTAGTTCAGGCGAAAGTGTGGACGCTTCAGGTTACATAATATTGATGGTAATGGCGATATCTAAGACTTTGATCCTAAGTTCTGTTGGTCTGACCATCGGAGAAGGTATCGCAAAACTCAGACTTATGGAATTCACCGCACAGGCTATACTAGTTAACATGGTATATCAGCTGGTTATGGTGCCATGGTTCATGTATTCAGGTCAATGGTCCGGTTATCTGGCACTTATATTAGGTCTAATAATAGGTTTAGCTTATTTCTATAAAACTGCATTCGTAGACCTTCCTAACGTGATACGTATGGTACTTAGACAGGAAGGTAAGAAGAGGAACGACATTCCAAAATGATCATGCTTTATAGCGTCCGGGTCCTGACTCAAAAACAATACACTGAGCGATCATTCCCTTAAGGACCTTCTCGGCACCCCGTTCATCTATTTTTTTAATATCTTCCAATGTGAATGAACCGTGTATCTCAGTTAGACCTTGAGCTAATAATTCCATTTTTTGCTCTATGTTCGAGCAACACTCATATTTGTATTCAAGAGTAGAGATAGGATCAGCTTCTTCTATGCGTTTCTTAAGTTCTAAGTCTTCTTCCGGAGTTTCAAAACCCGTAAGCTGGGCAAGAGCATCCCTTACAGCTTTAGCATCGGTATCACTGTAAAGTTTTCTAGCATCTTTATTTTTTATTGCTTTGCCACAATATGGACACACGGATGATTCAGATGAAAGTTCTATCACTCTTAGCATCCCGCAGGAGCAAGGAGTTACGGCGTATCCCTTCATTTATACTCCGTGAAAACAAGTGCTGCGACACAGCACCCGTAATTATCGGCAGGGATCTGTAATTCTTCTGTAACAAATGTTATCTCGCCAAGTTCTACATCTCGAATACGTGCCATCTCTTCCATCTTCCACCCTAGGTCTTTTTTAAGGGCGTCCTTGGAACCATGAAGGTGTCCTTCAGCCACATAACCTCCTTTGCCGTCCTTACGCATAACGTATGCGATACCTGCAGAGATGGTCTCACACTCGTATCCTCTCATCTGTGCCAGTACACAGTGTGTGATCGCGCCCATAGACATATCCCTATTTTCTGTGATTTCCGCTCCTATGGGTATGACCGAGGAGACGCAAACCAGGTTCTGTTCGCCTATTTCCGCGCCGATAAGGGCTCGATCAAAAGCATTCAGGGATGAGATCGGACTAGCGGCCGAACCTGATGTAACAAAAAATTTGGAAGGTATTAGATTCATAGTCATACCTATAAGGACCTTTAATTTAACGATTACCCGTATAAATGTTGGTCATAGGGCAATGCTTCTGGTGTGGTATCAGCTTCCTTTTCCACATAGGCAAGTATGCGTTTCTCGAGATCTTCTGCTTCTTGTATCAAAGGCGTCGTATCGACATCCTTTAGCTCTGGAACTACCTTAGCAAGTTCCTTTACCACTCTGACCGCCGCTCTAGGATCGGGCATCTTTTGGTCGGCAGGACATAGAATTGTTACGATATCCATGCCACGTTCTCTACCTTCAAAGAGCATAATTCCAGTCAATCCTTTGATCATCCCATTGTTCAAAGGTTCGACATCAAAGGATTTTATCGTCTCTCTTGCCTCGGGTGTGCTACCGCATGCATACATAACATCGTTCTCCCCAAAGCGAGGTATGCCTTCGATACAGATCACTTTCTTTATTCCGTATTCTTTGAAAATATCCAGCAACTCGTCCGATAAGGCATAACATTGTTTTACGCTCGGTGCGATCTCTGTAGTAACGACCATCAGGTCACCACATTCACTATTGTCATCTTGCGCTCTGCAAAAACCATGTACTCTGATCGGCGGATATGGGTCCCCCTCGATAAGTATGCAGTAAGGATTCAGGTCTTCGGCCGTCATCCCCATAAGGACTGGCATTTTTAGTTCTTTTATTATGTAACTGCATACTATAGATCCTACAAGACCCACAGTCGGGAAGCCGACAATAGCAATGGCATCATTGAGTTTGTCCTTGCTGTACTTGATGATCTTAATTTCCGACATAGTTATTGGAATGACCGCTATTCTATTAATCTGTTCCACATTGGGATGGTCATGGCAGGAATAACATTATCCAAGACCGAGGCAGGGATCCCGGTAATAACGGACAATATACCAGGCACCCGTAGCGTTGGATACTTAGTGGCAGTTCGCACAGGTTCCAGGGACGAGGACAAAAGTGTTCTTGGCATCTCACATCTTCTTGAGCACGTGGTTTTTAGAAGCACTAAGACACGCACATCATATCAGATCGCTAAGGAGATGGAAGGTGCTGGTGGTATGCTAAATGCATTCACCGGTAAAGAGACCACTGGATATTACGGTCTTACGATAAGTGAGACTGCTGACGTTGCAAGAGAGATGGTCTCCGATATTGTTGCAAATCCTCTGATCGGTGATGAGGACACCGAGATGGAGAAGAAAATAGTCCTCCAAGAGCTTAGCATGGTCAAGAACGACCCTGGGTCCTATATCTATGACCTAATAGACGAAACGATCTGGAAAGATCATAAGTTGGGACAGGGCGCAGGCGGCAAAGAATCCATTGTCGAGGGGCTTACATACGAAGATCTTAGAACATATTATACGGATAGATACGGAACGCCGAACCTTGCCGTGTTCGCTGTAGGGAACGTTAACGAAAAAGAATCTCTTGCATGGGCATCAGATAAATTTGATGGCATGGAAGCAATAACCGCCCCTAAACGTTCTAAGCCTAAGATGCCCAAGCCGAAATACCGTTTTGTATCCAACAAGGCAGATCATTATCAGGTAGCTCTAGGTTTTCCATCCTGTGAACCTGCTGATTCTGATCTGAAGTATCCTTTGGCCATGTTATCTGCAGTACTTGGGTCTGGAACATCCTCTAGGTTATTCCAAGAGGTCAGGGAAAGAAATGCTCTGGTATATTCTGTATTTGCAGCGAATGTCCAAGACACAGATGCATCCTACTTGGGTATGTTCATGTCATCTACCGCGGAGAACGTGGAGAAGTCCATCGACGCTACGTCAAAAGTTATACGTACATTTATGAAAGAAGGTTTAGAGGCCGGAGAACTAGAACGTTCCAAGAGGCTCATAAAAGGCGAACTGATAAGATCTCAGGAATCAACTTCTCGCAGGATGACCAGCGTTGCAAGGGCGTATATGCTGTCCGGTGATCTTTTTTCCTTGGAAGACAAACTATCGAAGATCGATGCTGTTACCGAAGAACAGGTAATGAAGGTCGCTACACAAGTGATACGTCAAGATACTCTCAATACTGTGATATTGGGAAAGAGCGACAAGAAGCTAAAGGAGCTGGATGTAAAATTAGATATCTGATCAAGACGATCTAAATTCAGATATTATGTGCAGAACCGCGCTGACCGCATTAGGTACGGACGCTTCAACGGCAGGCGTCATGCATTCACTTAACGTCTGAATATCCTCTGCCTCAACGGCCACGTACATGACCTTTTCTGGCATATTGTCGGGATCAAGTCTATTGCCTATAGATAGAGCGGTAGCAAGATTGATGTCATGTGCCGAGGACGGAACAACATTACCGTCGAAGTCTTTGGGATCGAATATCATTACGGTACCAGGTTCGACACTTCCTGTTTTTATGCAGTCCACTATGACGGCAAAGCGAAAACCCTTGATTACCGGTAATATCTCTAAGCCTCCTATCGCCTCTTGTCTGGTCTCTATATCGGATATGCCCAGATCCTCAATATGTTCTGCTATCTTCAATCCTACTGCATCATCGCACATTATCGGACTTCCTAATCCGACGACGACGGTTGCATCCTTCAGTTTGTTTGCCATCTTTATCGTGGATGGGTCGAATGATTATTATCATTACGGAAGTGCGTAAGGATTAAAACTGCTTAACAACTGGTAAGGTCGTGGATATCCGTACAAAAACTTATCAGACCATCAACGGAAAGACGGTGACCAATCGCCAACTGGAGGTACTTTCGGCCGTGGAGACCACGGGTAGTATGACCTCTGCCGCTTCATCCTTAGGTATCTCGGTGCCGGTAGTCCACAAATACATTTCACAGATAGAGGCTGCCGCCGAGATACCTGTAACAATATCTACTCCCGCAGGCACCCGTCTAACTGCAGCAGGCAAAGAGATAGTAGAAAAACACAATGCTACCGAACTACGATGCCAGGATGATAGAAAATTCACGATATGTTGCAGTCCTGTCACTGAAGATCTAATGATGTCCGTATTATCAGCATTAAAGCTTGTAGATGCGGAACTGGTTATTTCAGATGACGAGAACAATCTCAGAATGATGAAGGAACATGTTGCTGATTATGCATTGTTGGACGACCCCATGTATCTTTTTGACGCTGAAGAGTTCCAGTGGATGGAGGTAGGTTACATGGGTATGGTAATGGTCGACAATGGACCGTCATTTATCAAATATCGATACGGGGCCCAACGAGTGGCCTATATGTATCTTGATTCAGAGGATCGCGATTATACGATAGACTCGGTTACATACTCTCTTCCTGAGCTATTAGGATCTAACAAGAGTTTCTTCATAGACGAATTTCTTTTGGTTCGTAAAGGTCTTAGGCTGAAGAGTGCCGTGGATCCAAAGATGCTCAGACACACTATCAATTCAATATATCGTACTGAAACCCGCACGATATCAAGGTTGAACAAGGCCCTCATTTCTAGATACATCGAATAAGGGGTTTACCAAAAAGGATAATACTTCTCCTACCAGGCACTGTTGTATTAAATATAATCAGGATAATCTAACTTTCACAGGTAGTACTCATGGTAACACCAAATGCAGAATTCGCTAAAGAAATGGCTGACGCAGGTTGCGACGGAGCTAAAATGTGCTTCCAGTGCGGAACTTGCACTGCCAGCTGTCCATCCGGTAGACTTACGTCATACAGGATCAGAAAACTTATCAGACAAACTCAACTCGGTCTCAAGGAGGTTATCGTTGAAGGTAACGACCTATGGGATTGTACCACTTGCTATGCATGTGAAGAGAGATGTCCCCGTGACGTTCCGATCGTTGATATAATTATTTCTCTCAGGAACATAGCTGTTGCCGAGGGACATATGTTCGATGGTCACAAAGCCACCGCAAGGTCGTTTTACTCGACCGGACACACTGTTAGTTTTAACGACAAGGTAAAGACTCAGAGGGACGCACTCGGACTATCCGGCATGCCTCCCACAGTGCTCGGTAACTCGAAAGCAATGGAAGATCTGAAAAAGATCTTGGACGCAACAAACTTCAACACGATTGTGGAGTGATTATACATGGCAAAATACGCTTTCTTTTTGGGATGCATCGCACCCCTCAGATACCCTGGTATCGAAAAATCAACAAAAGTAGTATGCGAAAAACTCGGAATCGAGCTCGTAGACTTTACTGACGCAAGCTGCTGTCCTGCACCTGGTGTGATCAGGGCATTCAGCAAGAAGACCTGGCTTGCTGCCGCAGCAAGAAACCTTGCTCTGGCAGAGAAAATGGGACTGGACATCGTTACAATATGTAATGGATGCTACGGATCTCTTTTCGACGCCGCTCATGAACTTAATGGTAACGCCGAGAATCTCGCTAAAGTGAATGAGATACTTGGTGAGATAGGTATGGAATACAAAGGTACAACCAAAGTCTACCATTTCGCTGACATCCTACACAGGGAGATCGGAATTGAAAAGATCAAGGAGAGTATCACACATCCTGTCAACTACAAAGTTGCAACGTTCTATGGATGTCACTTCCTTAAACCCAGCAAGAACAAGTCCATCGATGACCCTGAGAACCCTCATGTTCTAGACGAACTTGTTGAGGCCACTGGTGCACAGAGCATGCCCAGATTACAGAAGATGATGTGCTGTGGAGCTGGCGGAGGACTTAGGTCCGGTCAGGGCGACATCGCACTCAAACATACCAAAAACAACCTAGACAACATGGTCGCAGGCGGCGCAGAATACATCGTTGATATCTGTCCTTTCTGCCACTTACAGTTCGACGTAAGTCAGGGCGAGCTCGGATTTAACCTTCCAGTGCTCCACCTGTCCCAGTTGTACGGTATTGCAATGGGCATGGATGCGAAGGATCTCGGTATCGACGCACACAAAGTTCCAGTTAAACTTTGAAACCTTTCAAGGGGCTACACGCCCCTTTTTTTCTTTTTTCTTTTTGCATTTATGTGGCCTAAATTCGGACAACTTTAATATACAAGCGGTACCAACCTCTTTGTAAAATAAATTTACAATAAGGGTAATAAAAAAACACTGGCTATGTCTTTATTACACAAGATATAATATTTTTCATTCTACATAGCTTTTAATACGAATATCGAATAATGCCTTTAGTTACAATCCGTGGAGATTTCTAATGACAAAAGGTAAGAAAGGAGGTTCTTCCCGTAAGGTGAAGGACAAGTGGAAGGCGAAGGAATGGTACAAGGTACGTGCTCCCCGCATGTTCAATGAAATAGAGATAGGGGAAACTCCGTCCGCAAATCCGGAGAACCTCATCGGAAGAACATCCGAGGTCACAGTACAGGATCTTACTGGAGATTTCTCAAAGATGCACATAAAGCTAAATTTCCAGGTCAACGAAGTTGACGGACATGACGCTAAGACAATTTTCACCGGACACGACCTCACCGTAGATTATGTGAGGAGATTGACCCGCAGAAAGAAGACCAAGACCGACCACGTCGTCGATATCATTACAAAAGATGGCTTCGGAATGAGAATAAAGACTATGAATATCGCCGAAAACCGTATTCAAGCCTCACAGGAAGAGGCTATGAGGCGCGCAATTGGAGAATCTATTGTCCAGATGGGCAAAGAGATGACAATGGCCGATATTGTTAAATCGATAATCTCTGGAGACATGGGCAGGAACGTCGCAAGGGCGTGCCGCACCATCATCCCCATCAAGAGGGTCGAGATCCGTAAATCTGAGATCAGATCCCGTGGAACCGAAGAGCCTGAATCCATAATCGAGCAACCCGTCGAAGAGAAAGACGAGTCCGATGATGATGTTCTTGTTGATGCCACTGAAGAATCCGAGGTAGAAGCTGAGACTGAAGCCGAGGAGCCAGAAGAGGCGGAGTGAAAGCGAGGCCCGTGAAAACGGGCCCCGCAAAACTACTTATACACTAATCCAATCAAGGGATAAACCAATTAATGCCGAGGTGGCTCAGCCTGGTGGAGCGTCGGACTCATAGGGTTCTGGTCAACAGACCTCTTCCAGGGAAATCCGAAGGTCCTGGGTTCGAACCCCAGCCTCGGCACTCCTTTATAAGCCAAAATATGAATAAATTTCTAAACGCATCTTATTCCCGATAATATTTATTATTCAATTAAATTCTTGATCTAAAGATCAATTCTAACACATTGGGCGCAAACCCGCTACATTCCTTATTTTAAAAAATAAATTTAGTGCACGATACACTTTTCTTTAACCTTTTATATGCTGTAGATGTTGTGTAACATATGAGGCTAATCATCTATACTGGTAAGGGCGGGGTCGGAAAAACATCTGTTTCTTCTGCTACAGCTCGGAGGTTGGCGCAACAGGGACATAAAACATTGTTAATGAGCACAGACTCTGCTCATTCTCTTGGTGATTCCCTTGGTGTCGAGCTCCCTTCTCATGTTTACAATCTCGAGAAGAATTTGGATGTATTGGAGATAGACATAATCTACGAAATGCAAACTCGGTGGTCCGATATTAGCGAGTATGTAACGTCCTTCCTTTCATCTCAAGGACTAGAGGATATTTCGGCGGAGGAAATGGCGATTGTTCCAGGTATGGAAATGATCGCAGCACTGTTCTATATCCTTCAGTTCAAAGAGGATGGCGAGTATGATGTTATCATAATGGATACTGCGCCTACAGGCGAGACACTGAAGCTTCTCAGTGTACCGGATATTTCCAATTGGTATCTGGACAGATTCTTTTCGATGTTCAAGAGATTGATATCTATCGCTAGATCCACCGTTTCAAAGGTCATAGATCTTCCACTTCCTAGCAAAAAAGTTCTTCAGAACATAGAGGAAATAAAGGACAAGATGTCCGATGTCAAGGAGATCCTGGAAGATCCCCAGATCACTACGATACGTTTGGTCCTTAATCCAGAACGTATGGTCATAAATGAGACCATGCGCACTTACACGTACACATGCCTTTACAACAAGGTCGTGGAATGTCTGATCGTGAACAAGATCTATCCTAAAGAAGGGATGGAGGATGGTTACTTCAAAGACAGGCTAGAAGAGCAGGATAAATATATGGAGGAGATCAACCACGCATTTGATTCCTTGAAGATCATGTACGCCTATCAGATGCCTACTGAGCTCCGTGGTTCTGAGAGTCTCGATCATTTGGCAGATATGATATTCGGTGAATCCGATCCTTCAGAGATATATGCTACAGAAAGTCCTATGAGATTTGAATCCAAGGACGGCTTTGATCTACTGATAATGAAGATGCCTTTTGTCAAGAAGGATAAAGTGGAAATGTTCAAAGGCGAGAAAGATACGTTGATAATACATGTTGGAAGCCATAAAAAGACCGTAGCATTACCTCTCACGTTAAGGAATTCTGAGGTTATAAGTGCTGAATTGAAAAACGAAGAGCTTACAGTAAAACTAAAACGTAAGAACGTCGATATCAAAAGCAGGTGACATAATGACAAAAGATAAAGAAGATCAATACGACTCAAAATCTGACCTAGGGGACTTCATCAGAGAAAACAGAGATATCCTCGAAGATCTGATAAGGCGAGAGAAGGAAGAAGCCGAAGATCTCTACAACAGAGGAAAAAATAGGGCACGCGATCGTGTTGAAAAAACAAAACGCGAATCCCAGGACTCTATGAGACAGGTCATAAATGCAATAATGGACCCAGAGATCCAGGGTCATTTCATGAGCTCAGGTTTTGATTTTATTCTTGGTGTCAATGCACTTATGAGGGCTATGCCACAGCCGAAATTCATGAGAGAATCTGAATCCAAAGAAGCCGAAGACATAGAAGAAGTAGTACAAGACGTAGAAAAGGCACCAACTCCTAAGAAGAAGACCTCTCCAAAGTCCATAAAGATCGAAACCCCAGAAGATGTTCCGATACCTAAGAAGAAACCAGCAACTCGAACTGGAAAGAAGCCCGTAGCCAAAAAGAGCGAAGAGTGAGATGAATATCGAACTTGGTGGTGAGGCTGTAAGGGCTGCAAGAAAGGCTGCAGAGGCTGAAACACAAGGGAATGCAGAAAATCCTGAGTTTTCTAATGGTTTCGGAGAACCTTCTGGTGTTTTTGTCACTATATCAGAACATCCTTCGGGCAACCTGAGAGGATGTATAGGTTATCCTGAACCGGTCCTTCCATTAGGGCAGGCTATTGTTTCCGCATCCCGTTCCGCATGTCATGATCCTCGATTTCCGCCGTTGACCCTCAGGGAAGCCGAGAAATGTGTTTTTGAAGTCACGATCCTCACACGCCCCAAAAAAATAAAGTTCTCTTCTCCTGAGGACCTTCTTAAAAACATCGAGATAGGTCGTGATGGCCTGATACTTTCGTATAAGGGGAGACGAGGTTTACTCCTTCCGCAGGTCCCGGTAGAATGGGGATGGGACAAAGAAGAGTATCTAGAGCATTTATCTGCAAAAGCGGGATTGACCCAGAACGCATGGAAAAATGAAGGAGTTACTATAGAAAGTTTCCAAGGCGAAATATTTACTGAAGAATCTCCCAGAGGCGAAGTCCTTAGGAAACGATAAAATGGCGCCAGAACTGGTAGTAACAGGTAGGGCATTCTTTAAAGGCGAACTAAAAGAAACTGAAATAGGGATATCTGATGGCAAGATCGTATACATAGGGCCGTCTGCCGGAAGAGGCGATCGTCGTATAGATGTAGGAACAAGTCGTATAATATTACCCGGGGGCATAGATCCACACGTACATTTTAGGGATCCTGGAATGACCCAGAAGGAAGATTTTGGGTCTGGTTCAACTGCAGCGATATGCGGCGGAGTAACATGCGTATTGGATATGCCTAATACCAAACCGCCTTCGGTGGACCTAGAATCAATAACGAGTAAGAAGGCGCGGATGAGAAAACGTTCATACTGTGATTACGGACTTTTTGCGGCCATAACTAAAAATCATAGGCCTGCAAAGATCGCACACCTGGTAGCAGGATTCAAATTATTTATGGGCTCCACCACGGGAAATATACTTACTAATGACGACGAAGTTATATCTAAGGCCTCAAAAGACATAATCGATTCTGGAAAAGTCCTCAGTGTACACGCCGAGGATAACGATATGATCCTTCTGGAACACGAATACAATTGTATTGATCATTTACGCAATCGCCCTTCTTCTGCTGAAACCAATGCAATAAGGCGTCTTTCACGTTACAAAGACATGAAAATAAATATCTGTCACCTAACAACCGCGGAAGGACTGGCACTTGCAAGATCTTACGGTTTTACTACCGAAGTAACGCTTCATCATTTAATGTTCGATTCCAATCACGGTTCGGATACGAAGTTCAAAGTAAATCCTCCTTTAAGGGAGCCAGCAGCAAGAGAATCATTATATCAGGCATTCGAACGTGGTGAATTGACAATGTTCGGTAGCGATCACGCCCCTCATACCTTGGACGAAAAGACCCAGGAGTTCGATTCTGCGCCTAGCGGTATGCCAGGAATTGAAACTACGATGCCTATCCTTATGAACATGGTTCGTAAAGGATCGTTTTCCTTAGAACGCCTTACCGAGATGTGTTCTGCAGCCCCTGCAAGGGTGTTCGGAATGAACAAAGGCTCTATCGAAATAGGAAAAGACGCGGACCTAGCGATATTTGATCTTCGTAATACGGAACAGATAAATACGGCGAGGCTACACAGCAAGTCAGGGTACAGCCCCTATAGTGGATGGGATGCGGTTTTTCCGGATATCATGATGCTAAGGGGCGAAATACAGCTGCTGGATGGAGAATTCTGCGGAGAGACAATGGGAGAGGATATAATTGGTTGATCTTACAGTAGATTATTCAGAGGTCAGAGGTAAGTCAATAGAATGTTTTGCGGAGTGTGGCATGTGTTGTTTATGTCAACCTGAAGTGCTTCCTAACGAAATGGATTTTTTCAAATTAAATTATCCTAAAAACCTTGTAAAGACCAGGCCGCCAGAATCCTACATGGCATTAGCTTTGAAAAAAGGACGAGGTTCATGCGTATTCCTAAATGGAAGGAAATGCGATGTTTATGCAAACCGTCCATCATTCTGTAGGCAGTTCCCTTTTCATATCTATGCGGGAGAGAAGATCTCCGTTGAACTCGACCTTTCATGTAGAGGTGTTTGGAGCGGTAAAGGTATAGACGCCGAGACTGAAGCAAAATCCTTAGTAAATGCTGCTCAATCCAGAATAGTGCCAGCATTCCGTGAGTCTAGGCAAGTTTACGATGAGTTCTACAAGAACTGTATGAACGCTGGAATAATGGGTGACCCTACAGCGATACGCAGTGCAGTATCAGTTTCATTGTCAAAATTCACAGACTTCGCGTACTTAGGGCGGATCTTGGATCTATCCGAATCATATGATATGATGTCCGTACTAGAAATACAGCCAGATCCCGAAGCGGATCTAGTTGAACTTGATGAAGCAGCTCGGATCGCGGCCCTGGGATCCCTTTCATCCGACGATCCCCTCAGCGTACCCGTTTACTGTGACGATAAATGGAACTGGAACATGTTCATGGCGGACGGTGACAGCATAGATTGGATGGTCATGGATGACGACGGTGAGCTTCACCATAAAGAGTTCGCATCGGCCTCAAAGATACCGTTAAAGCCAATAGAGGAAGGCGGCAGGGATGTGTTGGCACAATACATCTCATTACTCAATCGTAGGGAGAGCTTTTTAGGAAGCGTTTATAGTAACATAGATGCGTTGGGTTACGAAGATTACATGTCTAACGCTTATTATGGGACCGTAGCGGTATCTGTCATAGATCTTCTATGGAGGGCATCAATGCTCGATCACTTCATGGGTACTGGAATGGGCGCTGAAGGAATTAAAGAAGCAATAATATTCTATGATATGGACCGCTTAGATGCACCGGCCATTGGCGCCTTCATTTGAACTCTTGAGGGCAGTATATGACAAACCTTAAAATAGTAAACCTCTCATGGGATTACTGGTGGCTATGATGATGAAACCATTATCTATCTTAGGAAAAGCGGTAAACAACAATGTTATCGTTGTTCTTAGAGGTAAGAAGGAGTTTAGAGGTGTCTTAGACGGGTACGATCAATTCATGAATATCGTACTTAAGAACGCTGACGAGCTCTTCGAAGGCCAACCTGTCGCCAAGCACAGAATGGCAGTAGTGCGCGGGGACAATATAATTTATATTTCGCCATAAGGAGTGATGGACAATGGGAGCAGGAACATCGGCACAAGGAAGACATAACACTAAGAAGACACACATTCCATGCCGCAGGTGTGGTAGACACTCGTATCACATAAGGAAGAGCGTATGCGCTTCCTGTGGTTACGGAAAGACTGCGACGATGAGAAAATACTCTTGGGCTAAGACTCACGAGTAAGTGGTGTTTTAATGGCCGGGCCGAAACACAGTTGCGGCGTCGTAGGAATAAGCGCCGAGAACAACGTAGTGCCCGCCCTTCAAAAATCTTTGATGATAATTCAGCACCGTGGACAAGAAAGTGCTGGAATATCAGTTTATAATTCTGAAGGAGCTATTGACACTATCAAAGATAGTGGTTTAGTTCAGACGGCTTTACCAAAGTACATGCTCAGTAAGCTCCACGGAACTGTGGGGATCGGACATGTAAGATATCCTGCTGGTAGTAGAGTTAGTGACTCGTACGCCGAACCTTTAATGTCGACCACTAGATATGGCCCACTGGCCATAGCTCATAACGGCGATATTACCAATTTTGATCTTCTGAAAGAAAAATATTTGATATCTGGTTCTTCTTTCTTCACAAGTTCGGACAGCGAACTGATCACAAAAATTTTAGGAAAACACTCAGCACAGTATTCTGACCCAGTAAAAGCTTTAAAAGCCTCTTGTGCAGAACTTGACGGTGCTTTTTCTCTTGTGTTAATGATCGGTAACCGTCTTTTTGGTATACGGGACCCAAGAGGCATGAGGCCACTTTGTATCGGAAAGATCAGAGATGGTTACATGCTGGTTTCGGAATCTGCAGCCATCGATGCGTTGAACGGTGAGCTAATAAGAGATGTTATGCCTGGCGAGATCGTTGAGATCACACGCTCGGAGATAATTAGCTATCCTTACAATACAAACGCTCAGAAGGCGCACTGTATGTTCGAGTGGGTCTACTTTGCAAGACCCGACTCGGTCATAGATGGACGTGAGGTTTACGACGTAAGGAGGAGTATAGGGGAGATCCTGGCTAGAGAATGTACGGCCGACGTGGATCTTATCATGCCTATACCTGATTCCGGACGCGCTCACGCAATAGGCTTCTCGGTCATGTCTAAGATCCCTTACGAAGAAGGGTTCATGAAGAATCGTTTTGCTGAACGTACTTTCATATTACCTGATCAGAGGCTAAGGGAAACGGCCGTGTCAACAAAGATGAACCCTATCAAGAGTACCGTCAACGGAAAACGCATATTGATCGTAGATGACAGTATCGTACGTGGTACTACATTGAAGAAGTTGATCAGCATGCTTAGGAGTTCAGGTGCCAAAGAGGTTCATGTCCGCATAGGATGTCCGCCTATTATCGCTCCGTGCTATTACGGTGTTGACATGAAGACCCGGGACCAGATCATAGGTGCAGACCATACCGTGGAACAGATAAGACAGGTCATAGGCGCTGACAGTCTGGCATACATAAGCATCGAAGGATTGATAGAGGCTTTGAAACTGCCTGAGCGCGATGTATGTACCGCATGTGTTTCCGGAAAGTACCCTACGATGATCCCAGGGGAGATCCACAGGTATCAGTCCACCCTTAAAAGGGATTTTTGAACTGTTTTTTAACGGACCCATTAGGAAACCTTTAATAGAAACAATTAATCCATTGGCTAGCGGGCAGGTAGATCAGTTGGAAGATCGCTACATTGGCATTGTAGAGGCCGCGAGTTCGAATCTCGCCCTGTCCACTCCTTTTTGTTAATAAGATTACGATTTTGAGTATTCTTTTATCGTCATTTTTTCAATGATACAATATTATTTTAGAAAATTATGCGCAATTCTGATTCCAGCTCAAATTAAATATTATTAAAATTGCGCACAATGGTACTGACTACAATTTGAACCGGCTCACTCTTTTACGTCCTGTTGTCAAAGCTTATAACCACTGGAGAATATGACCTTACATGGATGTAGATGCAATCATAGCATCAATAAAAGATCACTCACCAGAAGTGATATTGATACTCGGCGGTCTTATAGCGATATTAATCGTTTTTCTTTACTTGAAAGATGACAAATCCTTCAAGTACAAATTCGTGATGTTTTTGGGATTGGTCGCAGGAATTGCGATGGTATATATCGCAGCTGTGGAATGGAGCGGTTTAGCGCTGGCCACAGCGATCATAGTTGCTGTAGGCGGTTTCGCGTTAATGATAAGGCCCTTCCGTGAGGTTCATTTTGCGGTTTTGCTTGCACTGTTCGTTATGATCATTGCGTACATCATGCTTGGAGAATTGAATGGTTCTTTGATCTATGGTTTAGATGTATCATTCCTTGCAATAGGATGGCCCAGAATCATTATCTCGGTCGTACTTGGAGCTATAACATACATGATAACAAATTTTGCAGAGGCGATCATCAAACTGTTCGGAAAATTGCTGAACTGGTGGCCGTTCCTCTTCATACTAGGCATATTATGTGTTATAGAAGGGATCAGCGTGTATATGGGGTATGGTTCTGTGTATGAAATATACCTGGCATACACCCCTTGAACCCCTCTTCTATATTGTTCCTATGTAAACCTTTAAATCAGTAAAGGCGTTGTTGGATAAGTGGGCCCGTGGCTTAGCCAGGATATAGCGCTGGCCTTCTAAGCCAGCTGCCTCGGGTTCGAAAGTTTCGATCAAAAGAAACCGAAAGTCCCGACGGGCCCGCCATAGAATGCCGCCTTCGGGCAGGCGTTCAGGAAGGAAATGACATGAAAAGAAGTTCACGCGCATGGAAGAAAGCTGGTAACCAGCGATGGAAATGGCGCAAGAAGAAGATGAGAAGAAGAAAGAGAGCAGCTAAAATGCGCAAGCAGTGATGATATCACAGTCATTCTGACAAGGGAGCATAGGCTAACCTGGCAGACTGGCGGGCTCCAGTTATCGAGTGTGATTTAATTGAGTTTGCTGAAGTTATGATGAATAACTGGAGCGATGACTCAATAATTTCACGGGGGGTCGCTCCCCTCGTGGTGGAAACCCGCTGATGGGGGTTCAAATCCCTCTGCTCCCACCTTGCGTATTTTAGATGCATATCTGCCCCCTATGGGGGCTTAACAACTTTCTCACCCTTTTTTCTTATGCTATCTTCTAGATTTATCGCTGATTATTTTTTACTTTACGTTCCCGTTCAGTTGGAAACCCTAGGTTGATACAGATCTAAAATTTGAATAAAGTTTCTCTAGTATCAGTTTTTAAAACTGTGTATCGGAGCAGGTATCCTTCCGCCTCGGTTCACGAACCCAGCACAACTGAACTTACTGACCGGCATTATCGGTGCTGATCCAAGAAGACCTCCGAACTCTGCGTAGTCCCCTAGATCCTTTCCTATTACTGGTATGAGTCTACAAGCAGTAGTTTTCTGATTGATCATCCCTATTGCCATCTCGTCCGCTATTATTCCTGAGATGGTTTCAGCAGAAGTGTTTCCTGGTATCGCTACCATGTCTAACCCTACTGAGCACACGCAGGTCATAGCCTCTAACTTTTCGATGCATAAAGAACCGCATTCAACTGCGCGTACCATAGAACTGTCTTCTGATACGGGGATGAACGCTCCGCTTAACCCACCGACGTAGGATGAGGCCATAACTCCGCCTTTCTTCACCTGATCGTTCAGGATCGCAAGTGCAGCTGTTGTTCCTGGCGCTCCAGTTCTTTCGATTCCCATTTCTTCAAGGATATCGGCTATTGAATCTCCAATGGCCGGAGTAGGCGCCAAAGATAGGTCTACGATCCCAAATGGAATACCAAGTCTTGCGGATGCTTCCTTCGCTACTAGCTGTCCTGCTCTTGTGACTTTGAACGCGGTGCGTTTGATAGTTTCGCAAAGAACTTCGAAGTTCTCTCCTCTTACTTTGGATACTGCAGTCTTAATAACGCCTGGTCCGGAGACGCCGACGTTTATCACGGTCTCGGGTTCTGTAACTCCGTGGAATGCCCCAGCCATGAAAGGATTATCATCGGGAGGATTGCAAAACACAACTAACTTTGCGCAACCTATGGAGTCTTTGTCCTTTGTTAACTCGGCCGTTTCAATTACGATGTTTCCCATCATGCGCACGGCATCCATGTTGATGCCGGCTTTAGTTGAAGCTACAGATACTGAACTGCATACTCTTTCTGTCATCGACAGTGCTTTCGGTATGGATCTTATCAACAGTTCGTCCGCATCTGTCATCCCTTTATCAACAAGTGCGGAGTAACCACCTATGAAATTTACTCCAACGTCTTCGGCTGCGCTATCTAGAGCTTGAGCGATCTTTACGAAGTCTTCTGGAGTTTTACATGCGCACGCACCTACTATCGAAATAGGTGTAACAGAAACGCGTTTGTTCGTTATCGGTATGCCGTATTCAAGGCCGATGTCGTTTCCTATGGAAACAAGGTCTTTGGCTTTCTCAGTTATCTTATTATAAATTTTATCGCAGAGTATCTCTAAGTTCGGATCGCAGCAGCTCATAAGGCTGATACCCATTGTTATGGTCCTAACGTCGAGGTTTTCTTCTTTGACCATGGAATTAGTTTCAAAGACCTCTTCAAAATCGACCATGTGATCAGATCCTGTGCATCATATTGAAGATGTCTTCGTGCTGTGCCTGAACGATACATCCGACGCTTTCTCCGACCTTCTTTAGATCTTCGGAGAGTTCGCCGAAATTTTTGTTGTACTTGTCCGTATCTACGATCATCATCATATTGATATACTCGCCAACGGTCGTCTGTTTGATATCTAAAATGTTGATCTCATTGTCCGCGAAGTAATTACAAACCGCGGCGATTATACCAACGTGGTCCTTTCCGACCAATGTGACTATGGTTTTACTCATTTTATAGCCTTCCTTTCATTCATCATTATTGCGTATTCCAGTGAATCTACTAAAGCTATCAGTGATGCCTCGATGACATTCTGGGATACGCCTACGGTAGTCCAACTGTCGGTACCGTCCGTAGACCTTATCAGTACGCGGACCATGGCCGCAGTTGCGGCCTTTTCATCTAACACTCGAACTTTATAATCAGATAGACGGATGTTGTTAAGCACAGGGAAGAACTTAGATAGTGCTTTTCTGAGTGCGTTATCCATAGCGTTCACAGGTCCATTACCGTCAGATGCTGTGTGTTCGATCTCTCCGTCCCTATTCCTTACTTTGATACTGGCTTCTGATATCAGTCTGTTGTCTTCGACCTCGTCGAGGAACAATCTAAATCCAGCTATTGTAAAGTACGGCTCGAACTCTCCTCTTAATCTTTTTACGAGGAGTTCAAAACTTGCATTTGCCCCTTCGAACTGATATCCTCGGGACTCTAGTTCTTTTACAGTTTCAGTGATATGTCCGCTGTCGATATCGTCTGTATCTATACCAAGCTCTTTCAATTTCTCAATTATACTGGCTCTTCCAGAAAGATCGGATATCAATACCCTTCGTTTATTTCCTACGGCTGCGGGGTCCACGTGTTCGTAGGTTCTAGTATCTTTCATCATAGCGGATACGTGTGTTCCGCCCTTGTGTGCAAACGCTTTCTCCCCTACATAGGGTAACGAAGGGGATGGTGCAACGTTAGCAACCTCTCCGACGAACTTTGAGAGTGCAGTAAGTTTAGTTAGATCCTTTACGTTAGTCTTTTCACCCATCTTCAGCATAAGGTTCGGGATTATCGAACATAGGTTAGCGTTACCTGTTCTCTCGCCTATGCCGTTTATGCAACCTTGGACCATTCCTGCTCCTGCTTTTACGGCAGCCAAAGAATTTGCTACTGCTAGATCAGTATCGTTGTGACAATGTATGCCGATCTGTACGTCAAATCTTTTACGTACCGTTCCAACAGCGTCCCTTACATTATCTGGCAGAGCTCCGCCGTTGGTTTCACAAAGCACTAACCACTCTGCTCCACCTTCTACAGCCGCGCCAAGCGCATCCAATGCGTATTCGGGATTAGATGCATATCCGTCGAAAAAGTGTTCCGCATCGAACATCACACGCATACCTGAATTCTTTAGGAACTCGATGCTGTCCTTTATCATAGCAAGATTTTCTTCTTTGGTGACGTTCAAAACATTCGTGACCTGAAAATCCCATGTCTTGCCGAATATGCAACACCATTCAACACCAGAGTTTACTAATGCTACTAGATTCGCATCGTCTTTAGCTTTTATGTCACGCCTTCTAGTACTTCCAAAAGCAGTTATCTTAGTATTTTTTAGATCTAATTTCTTTGCTGCCGCAAAGAACTCGTCGGTCATAGGATTTGAACCTGGCCATCCGCATTCTACGAAGTCTATCCCAAATTCGTCCAACTCAAGGAGTATGTCTATACGGTCCTGTAACGAGAAGGATATCCCCTCGCTCTGTGCTCCGTCCCGTAATGTAGAATCATAGATTATGACGGTCATGTTCACTCCTTTCTATCGTCCATTACCGATATTAGATCACTAAGTATCGCCGAAGCGGTCTCTAAACGTCCCGCTCCCCGTCCTGTTATCGTTATAGGTCCGGCAAGATCGCTCTGTATCTGTGCTGCGTTCAACGTTCCAGTGACAGCTAGGGGATGTCCTTTAGGTATCAACCTAGGGGCAACCTCTAGTTTTGTATCTCCTACTTCACCGATCAAACGTATGACCATGTCCCGGGATTTTGCTAAGACTATGGCTTCTTCAGATATTCCGGTGATCCCTGTTATTGAAACATCTGACAACGTAACGTCACGGTCGAATACAGAATTCGCAAGTATGACGACCTTACAAGCACTGTCATAACCTTCAACATCTCCTGAAGGATCCGTTTCCGCGTATCCCAACTGCTGGGCCTCTTTCAGTGCTTGCCCGAAGGGCTGACCGTTGTCCATTTTACTTAAAATAAAGTTACACGTACCGTTGAGTATTCCACGTATCGAGTGTATCTTCTCTCCGACCAGGTTGTCGTGACATAGGTTGATTATGGGCATCGCTCCAGCGACGGTACCTTCGAATTTCAATTTACACTTATTCTCTTTTGCAAGAGTTATTAGTTCACCGAACTTGATCGCAAGAGGTCCTTTGTTCGTTGTTATGACGTCCTTTCCGTTCTCAAGGGCGTGGACGATATTCTTTAGACCCTGTCCTCCTGTTTTGTAGTCCGTCGGACTGACTTCTATCAGTATATCGTAATCCGTAGAATCTAAGACGTCCAGAGCATCAATATATGTTTTTGTGCCTACTTTCTTAGTCTCTATTTTACGGGATACAAGGTCCATAGGCGCAAGCCCTTCGGAATCGGTAATGTATGTCTTGGAATCCATAACGCCAACGATCTTCACATTCTCGCCGTATCGTTTTTTGAAGAAATTTTCTCGTGAATCGATAACTTCGGCTATGCCCTGACCTACGGTTCCGAAACCTGCTATGAATATGCGCATTTTACAGCCCCCTGACATAGGTTATGGTACTTTCTTTACATGCGGACCTTATGAATTTATCCAGCTTGTCCACGTCTTCTTCTTCGCGCATTTTCACGGATATCATCGCTGTTCGTTTTTGATCATGGTTCTTGGACGAATATTGGATGTCCATTGAAACAACATTTATCTTCTCTGAAGCTTCATCCATTAAGTTCTCGATATACGAAGCTGTAAGATTGCCTATAAGCAGATATTCTAATGGATACGTCTTGTAGACCGAGCCTATGCTCGATATTATAACGTCCCTTGATTTCCAAATGCCTTCGAGCTTTTTGAGCTGCGCTGCATCTTCCACTTCGAAAGTGACGTTCAGCGAGATCCTGTGGTTCACGATCTGCTCTCTGTCGTGGACAACTCCCATTATATTCCCGTCCACCATTGATATGGGTTCGAGGGAACCTACGAGCTGACCTGGTAGATCCTTTACGTACAGTTCTGCATTCACTATCATTTTTACCCTGCTGGATATCTGCGCTATATTAATTATATTATCGTTTCTACTGATTTGTATATTTTAGTTATAATTTCGGCATTATATGCAGTTTATCTACAATAATATCCAACCTATATCGCATTATATAAAATTAATAAACTGTTATTATTTATGATCCAGTAAATTATTATGATGGATATATCGTCGATCCCAAGGATACGAAATAAACGTTTTCAAGAAACGCTCTTTACTAGTTGAAAACAATCGAATAATGAAATGGCGCCGAGAGGGAGATTCGAACTCCCGAGGCGAAACGCCACGAACTTTCCAGGCTCGCGCCTTACCGGGCTGGGCTATCTCGGCTATTGACTGAACATTTTGTCCTTGCATTAATATCTTTCTGATGTCTTGACATTATTCTAGTCGATATATGCTCTAGAGTTGAAAATATACTGTTTAAAATTATGTCATTATGTCATTAAACTCGACAATGTTCTTTTGACACACATAACAAAAACATCATATTTTTCAAACAAGGTGCATACGGACAACCACATTTGTAAACAATCTGGAGCTTTAACTGCTCAATTTTGTTATGCTGTTTAGTAGAGCACACAATAAAATTCTGTAACCAATATGTTTAATATCTTTGCAAGTGTTTGTTCGATATGCAGTATTCCCAGTTGCCTCTGGCCATGAAGGCAGGCTTTGACAACCAGAAATATTTGGAACTACAGTCAGGCAGCATCAGGGAGCGCATATCTAAGTTCGGCGGAAAACTGTATCTGGAGTTCGGCGGAAAGATATTCGACGATTTTCACGCATCTCGTGTTCTTCCTGGTTTTCGTCCTGATAGTAAGATCGATATGCTTGCGTCTATGAAAGACGAAGCAGAGATCATAATCGCTATAAGTGCTTGGGATATTGATAAAAATAAGCTCCGGAACGATATAGGTATAACTTACGATCTGGAAGTTCTTCGACTGATAGATCTTTTCCATGATTTTGGCCTGTTCGTAGGAAGTGTAGTAGTCACTCATTACAGCGGACAAAAGTCTGCGGACGCATTCTGTTCAAGACTAGAAGCTCTCGGCATTCGTGTTTATCGTCACTATTTCATTGATAATTATCCTTCTGATATCGATCTCATTGTAAGTGAGGATGGTTACGGAAAGAACGAATACGTAGAAACGTCAAGATCCTTGGTAGTCGTCACCGCACCAGGACCCGGTAGCGGTAAGATGGCAGTATGTCTTTCTCAACTTTATCACGACAGCAAGAAGGGCATAAGATCAGGTTATGCTAAATTTGAAACATTCCCTATATGGAATCTTCCTCTAAAACATCCTGTTAATCTTGCATATGAGGCTGCAACAGCCGATCTAAACGATCTGAATATGATCGATCCCTTCCATCTCGAAGCTTATGGGAACGTTGCAGTAAGTTACAACCGCGACATAGAGATATTTCCAGTTCTAAATTCAATTTTTGAAGGGATATGCGGAGGATCCCCATACAAGTCACCCACTGACATGGGCGTGAATATGACCGGCTATTGTATAACCGATAAAAATATTGTTACGGAAGCTGCTAAAGACGAGATCATACGTCGTTATTATTGGACGTTATGCGACCGTAAACGCGGGGCAGCATCGGACGGTTGTGTACGGAAGATCGAACTTCTAATGAAACAAGCTGGTATCAGTATGGAAGACCGTAAAGTGGTTGCCGCTGTATATGACCATCCCTACGTGGATGAGATGCCAGTAGCCGCTATATCTTTGCCCGACGGATCTATTGTCACGGGAAAGACATCGCCTCTTCTGGCGGCAACATCGGCTA
>CAYIZM010000002.1:0-48090 GCA_964368015.1 uncultured Methanomassiliicoccales archaeon | reverse complement strand
TGGGTATAGCAATCATGCTCAACGTGTACAAAGTTAAGAAAACGACCGTAATAGACGATCTTACGGAATTGAGGTGGTAAGATGTTCATAGAATATACATGGCTTATACCGGTGATTCCGCTACTAATGTTCGTTATCATCGGTCTCACGGGGACGAAAGGTTCCAAAACACAAGGGGGTTACGTTGCCATATTCGGTGCACTACTGACCCTCGTACTTTCTGCCCTCGTAATATATGAGTTCCTTACAGGGGACGCGTATTCGACAGTAGGATACGTAACTGAATCGGTCACATGGTTCTCTATCGGCAGTTATGAGATAACGCTAGGATACTACGTGGACGGACTAACATGCATTATGCTGATGTTCTCCACCGTTGTATCTTTCTTGATCTTCATTTACTCGATCGGATACATGGGTGACCAGGAAAAGAGACAGAGGAGATACTTTGCTGAGGTCAGCTTGTTCCTTGCAGGAATGACCGGACTGATCATAGCTAACAACTACCTGATGATGTTCATCTTCTGGGAAGTTATGGGCTTGTGCTCGTATCTGCTCATAGGGTTCTGGAGCTTCAAGCACCCTCAGGGTGAAGATGCTTCTGATAATGCTTCATCTGCGGCAAAGAAGGCGTTCCTCGTTACACGTTTAGGAGACGTTTCGTTCATGGCAGGATTATTTGTCCTTCTATTTGCGTTCCAGTCACTTGACTTTACGACGATATTCGATGTTTCGATTATCGCGACGGTGGATCCAAACCTGATCATTATCGCTGCTCTATTGTTATTCGGTGGAGCTATCGGTAAAAGTGCACAGTTCCCTCTACAGGACTGGTTGCCGGACGCAATGGCCGGCCCTACCACAGTTTCCGCGTTGATACACGCGGCGACCATGGTCAAAGCAGGTGTATACTTGGTAGCTAGAAGCTTCCCGATATTCACTCAGTCCATGGAAGTCATGCTCGTAGTGGGTCTGATCGGAGGAGTTACCGCATTACTTGCGGCATCTATGGCTCTTTCCAATAACAACATAAAGAAGGTTCTCGCGTTCTCGACGATCTCTCAGTTAGGATATATGTTCCTGGCTTTGGGAGCTGGCGGATACATGATAGCCCTTGGAATAGATATTGGAACAGCAACTACTGAAGGGGCAGCACTTGTTGCCCTTGGAACTGCAGGTTTCGTAGCCGGTGTGTTCCATATGTTCAACCACGCCTTTTTCAAGGCTCAGTTGTTCCTAGGTTCTGGTTCGGTTATACACTCTACTGGAACAGAGGATATGCGTGAGATGGGCGGACTCAGGAAAAAGATGAAAACGACCTCGATAACTATGCTAATAGGTTCCTTATCCATAGCTGGATTCCCGTTCTTTAGCGGGTTCTGGTCTAAGGATCTAGTACTTGATTCGGTGCTCAAAGCTTCCGAATACGGTCCTGAGGGATACATATTCGCGATAATTTGGGTTATGGGTATAATCACGGTCTTCATGACCGCGTTCTATATGTTCCGCATGTGGTACATGACATTTGGAGGTCCCGTTGGACCAGCTACAGAGACTAGCCACGGCGAATCTCCTGCATCCATGACAGTGCCACTTTGGCTACTTGCGATATTTGCGTTCGCATCAGGGTTCCTGCTATTGTTCGGCCTTGACGGATTAATAACGTCTACATCCCTTTCAGGATTAGGTGTAGTGTATTATCTAGAACACATGTTCCTCAATCCTTACACGTACATATCGATCATACTCGCACTTGTGGGTATATTCGTTGCGTACCTGATGTACAGCAGGTTCTCCATAAACCCGGGGAAGTTCAACAAAGAAGGAACTTCCAGGACATATAAGGCGATCGAAAAGAGCTGGGGATTCCCCAGGCTCTACAATTGGATCGCATGGACCTTCGGATACGGTATCGGAAAAGCTGTCGATAGTTTCGATAAGAATGTTATAGACGGTACCGTCGATGGGCTTTCGGGCGCCGTTGTAGGATCTGGTGAGGCTGCAAAGTATGCACAGACCGGAAACGTCGGTAACTATGCATCTATCGTGATGATAGGAGTCGCAGTGATATTCGTCGCAGCGCTACTATTCATCTATTATATGGGAGGTATGTGAGTGTTCGAAAATATTCCCATTCTCACGTTGTTACTCGTGATCCCTTTGATCGGGGCCGTGTTCACGCTGATAATGGGTGGAAATAAACAGAAGTACGCCAAATACGTGGCGGGGATCTTCTCTGGTATAGTGCTCTTGCTCGCTACTCTACTCATGTTCGAAGAGAACACAGCAGCTCTCTTTGAGAAATATCTGTGGATAGACGCGGCGAACATACAGATCTCGTACATACTGCAGATCGACGGACTGAGCAAGTTGATGGTCTTCCTGACCGCACTGCTGGTGTTCTTCGTCGTAGTATTCTCGGCATCTGAGAAAGACAAGCCGAACTATTACCACACACTGATCATGCTCATGCAGCTCGGTTTGATGGGTGTATACCTTTCAGCCGATTACTTCTTGTTCTACATCATGTGGGAGATCACGCTAATACCGATGTATTTCATGATCTCGTGGTACGGAGGACCTAGGAGGCACTACGCCGCTATCAAGTTCTTCATCTACACACATGTGGCAAGTTTGGTAATGCTGATCGGAATATTCGCATTGGCGTTCCAAGGCGCAGCTGTATTGGGTAGTCCAATAGTCGACTTCTCCTTCGCTGCGGTCGAGGCTGCTGCTCCATTCTATGGAGAAGTATTCCAGACCATAGTGTTCGGAATGTTGTTCTTCGGATTCATTGTCAAAATGCCAATGGTTCCGTTCCATACTTGGCTTCCCGATGCGCATGTCGAGGCACCTACAGGTGGCTCGGTACTGCTTGCTGGTGTAATGCTTAAGATGGGATCATACGGTATAATCAGGATCGCACTTTCCGCTCTACCCAACGGTGCATACCAATGGGCTGAGATAATCATGGTTGTGGCACTGATATCCATAGTCTACGGCGCTTACGCATGTATCGCTCAGACGGATCTCAAGAAGATGGTAGCATACTCGTCTATCAATCATATGGGAATGGTACTGTTAGGTGTTGCCGCTTCATTACTTTACGTTAAGTATGCAGCAACCCCGGACAATGCAATTGCTATGATCGGTATCCAGTTTGCAGTATTCCAGATGTTCGCCCACGGTCTGATAACCGCGGTCCTGTTCATGGTGTGCGGTTTTGCAGGCCATTCTCTAGGAACGAGGGAGATGCCGTTGCTTGGCGGACTGGCAGGAAAGATGCCATACTTCGCTACGTTCATGATGATCGGATTCATGGCCTCTTTAGGTCTACCCGGACTCGTAGGATTCTGGGGTGAGTTCGGTCTCATATTCTCGTTCTACATAGGAGCGTTCGAGATGGGACAAGTATGGCTCATAGTGTTCTGTCTGCTGTCAATCATGCTTAACGCAGGATTTTATATCTGGGCGATGCAAAGAGTATTGTTCGGCAGAGAGACGAAAAAGATCGAACTTACAAAAGTGCACGATGTTAGCAAGGCAGAGGGCTTTTCGCTGGCTGCTTTGTGTGTATTGATCGCACTGTTCGGTATTTGTCCAGGTTTAGCACTTGATGTGATTCAGCCCTTCGCGGAGAATTTCATGGCAGTGTTCCAGGGGGCGTTATTGTGATAGATATAGACATCAGTTGTATAACCGAGACATTCAAGGAAGTGACGCCAGTATTGCCGATTTTAATAATGATCATCGGAGCGCTGCTAATGCCAGCGATCCAGATGTTCATCAAGAATAGCAAAGTTACTGCCGGATCAGCACTGGTCGTAGTGATCGTATCTATGATCCTAAACGTCCTGTTGCTCACCGGAGGATACACAGGAACATATTATGGTATGTTCGAGTACGATGGATTCTCAGGTCTGATGATCCTTCTCTTCGAAATGGTCGCGTTCATAGCTATTTTGGTCGCGTCCGCTAGCAGAGAGACGACTGCGAAACATGTTGGTGCATTCTTTGCACTGATCTTGATCGCAACCGTAGGAATGTCATTCGTCGCAACTGCATCTGATCTATTGATGATCTTCGTAGGTGTCGAGATGGTAAGTATCCCGTCCTATGCAATGGTCGCACTGAAGAGGCACGATGCTAGAGCGTCAGAAGCCGCCGTTAAATACGTAATTATCGGAGGTCTGTCCTCAGGTCTTACTGTATACGGTATCTCGATGCTGTTCGGTCTTTCGGGATCGACCAATATCGCTGAAATAGCTGGATACATCGGTGCAGAAGGATACACTGCGGCACTTGTCATAGCAATTGTGACAATGATCGCAGGTTACGGTTTCAAGATCGCAGCGGTTCCGTTCCATTCTTGGGCGCCCGATGTGTACGAAGGAGCTGCAACGCCAGTAACTATATTCCTTTCGACAGGATCGAAGAAAATGGGCCTTGTGGTCTTCATAAAAATCTTCTTTGTGATATTCGTAACGATCCAGGCTATGCAGTCCGGATTGGCAGAAGGATTCCAGTATCTGTTCGCGATCATAGCTGCGGTCACGATGACCATAGGAAACATCGTAGCAATAGTGCAGAAGAACGTAAAGAGAATGCTTGCTTACTCATCCATCGCACAGGCCGGCTATATGCTGATAGCTTTGGCGGTCATGAGCCAGTGGGCACTTACGGGCACTATCTACTACATGTTCGTCCATGTGTTCATGAAGGCTGGAGCCTTCGTAGTGGTCGCTGCACTGATAACTACTGGCGTTGGAGAGACATTGAAGGACTACAGAGGACTGGCGAAGAGGGCACCATTGATTTCAGCCTTGATGCTTATCTTCCTGTTCTCTCTTGCTGGAATACCGCCTCTTGGTGGATTCACTGCGAAGTTCTTCCTGTTCTCGGCAGCCATAGTTCCAGTACCTGGAGGGGAAATCTCTTTCCAGTGGATATGGTTGGCTTTCATAGCTATCTTGAACTCCGCTATCTCGTTGTACTATTACGCCAAGGTAATCAAGGCGATGTACATCGAGAAAGGCGAGACGGAAGAGAGGATAAAGATCCCCGCTACATTCACTGTAGCTGCGATCATATGCGTAATAGGTGTAATCCTTCTAGGAGTATACCCTGAACCGTTCCTCTACTACTGTTCGCAGGCAGCGGCACTGATAATGCCTTGAATACGGAAAATAAACAATTTCATAACCTGCCCCTCTGGGGGCGGGTTTTATTTTTACTTTATATTAGTCTCTGGCCTTTAATTTTCTTTTGAAAAGCATTAAGTAGATTACACTCTTCACTCAAAGATATGTCAGACCTTTGGCACGATTGTATATCAAAGGAGCTGGATGAAGTAGAGGAATTGATGACTAAAGTCCTCAGATCCGATAATTCTGAGCTCTCCGAGATGTGCAAATATGTCATAACTGCAGGCGGCAAGAGGATAAGACCGGCCGTCTGTATTTTATCGCATTACGCATGTGGTGGTAAGAACTCTAAGAGAGCTATAGAGGTAGGCTCCGCTTACGAGATAATACATAATGCTACATTGGTCCATGATGACATAAATGATCAAGGGGAGCTACGAAGAGGGCGTAAATCGCTTTACCGAGAGTATACCATCGGTAAATCTATCGTTACGGGAGATTTTATGTTCGCCATGGGATTCAATCTCATAGGATCCACGGCCCCTGAAATAATTCAATATATCGTTGAAGCTTCAGCAGCAATGAGTTCTGGTGAATTCACTCAGAAGAATTTTGAACGTAAATCTAACGTTACTGAAGAAGATTACATTGAGATAATAAGCGGAAAAACCGCTATGATTATGTCCGCCTCGGCTAAATCTGGAGCATTCCTAGCTGACGCAGATCTTTCAGTTCTTGACGCTTTAGGCGATTATGCCTTCGCATTAGGTCAAGCATTCCAGATAATAGATGACACGCTGGACATAATCGGCGATGTTGAAAATACAGGTAAGCTTGTTGGTATAGATCTCATAGAAGGTAAGCCAACACTCCCGATAATCTATGCTATGCAGGACCCTAAATACGGCCCGGAAATAGTTGAGGTCTTTGAGGCAGAGGATCCTGATACTGATTCTGTCAAAAAAGTGATCGGCCTTATAAAAAAGACTGACGCTATCCAAAGATGTAAACAGAAGGCCGAAGACATTTTAGCAGAAGTCCACGGTAATCTTGACATGATCGAAGATTCTGTTTACAAAAGGGCGATTTTATCATTAGGCGATTACATTGTTACCCGTGATAGGTGACGAAATGATAGAGAAAGTTGATGTTCTGGTCGTTGGCGCTGGCCCAGCAGGTAGCATGACCGCACGTTATGCAGCAGAAAAAGGCGTTTCCGTTAAGATAATAGAGAGGCGCAAGGAGGTCGGAGTTCCGGTGAGATGCGGTGAGCTTTTACCCAGCATCGAAGAAACACTTGGTTCATTCCCCAAGGTCGAGGATATCGAAGGAACTATGGATATTCCCTCGTCCTTGATGACCAGAGAGATTGAAGGTATGAGATTTACATCTCCTAAAGGAAAGATAACGGAGTTTCCTTTTACGGCTTTCACTATCGATCGTGACAGATTCGATCAACATTTGGCATCTCAAGCAGTAAAAGCTGGAGCAGAACTCGTCACTGGCTGCGGATTTCAAAAGATCGAGAAAGGTATCGCAATAACTGAGAATGGAAAGATCCAATACAAAGTCATCGTCGGAGCCGATGGACCTACATCAAGGGTTTCAAGGGAACTTGATCTTCCAAGTAATAAAAACCTATATCCAGCAGTCACATCTATCGCAAAAGGTGATTTTGAACCAATAATCGATATGTTCTTCGGCGGTGTCGCTCCTGGCGCTTACAGTTGGATCATCCCGAAATCAGGATGTGCCAACGTAGGAGTAGGATTCGCCCCTAAATTCTCAAAAGGAAAGCCTACTGAGTACTTCGAGCAATTTGCAGAACAAAGGGGATTTGATATAATTCAAGAGGTCCACGGTAAATATGTTCCTAGTGAAGGACCTATTAGCAGGACCGTCTCAATGAACGGCGTAGTTGTAGGTGACGCGGCAGGTCAGGTGGCATCTGTTAATGGTGGCGGTATCCCTCAAGCCATGATATCCGCCCGTATATGCGGAAACGTGGTTGCAGACCATATTCTCAACGGAAGGCCGCTACAAGATTATGACGATGAATTTAGGCGCGTTATCGGGGGTCCTCTTAAGACGGCAGCTTTCAACAAGAAGTTGGCTGACAAATTTGCATTCAAGACCGATGCGAGAACGAATCTATGCATGAACCTTCTCGGCAAAAGAAGAATGGCCAATCTAGTAAGATGCAAGCGTATATTCCCGTAATCATTTCTTACGATGGGCGCGCATGGCAGAACCGCAGATGGGACAATCATCTGACTTTTCTTTGAACCACTTACCGCATCCGATACAGCAGTAATTCCACTTGAATTTCTTCTTTATTCCTGCTGTACCCACCGCACGGTAAGGTATTCCCATGGATTCTGCAACGTTCTGTATCGAATAGTCGTCAGTAAGTATGGTTCCGTTCATATCAACTGCAAGTGCCAGTACTGTTAGGTCCACTAACGATAAGCGCCCCAGGTCTCCTGTTTTTCGTGCTTCTTCTTTGACTTTATCTAAAGATGCTTTTGTGCAATCTGAGGTTCTTAATCTATCGTCCCAAAGATCCAGTCGTGGATCATCATAACGCTTCAGCTCATCAACTACTCCTGGAGGACAAAGGAAATCTTCGTCGGGGATCCAATCCATCGTAAAGAACGCCGATGTATCTAAGATGAGCATAGGCTCAAATTCACCGTATAGATTATCTAACTTGCTATGAGCATAAGCAAAGGTTAAACAATGGATATTCAATCCTGACCTGATTATATTATGGATGTCTGGAGTGCAATAAAGATAATTTTCGTAGGTCTCTTGTTATTCCTTCCCGCTATGCTACCTAATTCCGCCGCTGTAGTTTTTGGTGGCGGGACCAAGATCGATTTTGGAAGATCTTGGAGAGGAAAGAGGATATTCGGTGACGGGAAATCCTGGAGAGGTCTGTTCGGCGGTGCATTCTCAGGTATTTTACTAGGGCTCATATTGATCGGGATATCACACATATTCGATCCAATAGGTCATTGGGGATACGGATCTTTATGGCAAGGTATAGGCATAGTCATCACTCTGGCCTTTGGAGCAGTCCTTGGTGATCTTTGCGGTGCATTCATAAAAAGAAGATTCGGTCTTGAGAGAGGACAAAAAGCGCCGATACTTGATCAGTATGATTTTGTGGCAGGGGCATTCTTGGTGACGGCGTTGTTCTATTCTCAGTGGGTATATGTAACGTACATCGAAGGATGGAACATATTGGCACTGATATTCTTGCTTATTATCATGTTCGGAATTCATCGTATAGTGAACATCATCGGATATAAAGCTGGACTCAAAAAGGAACCTTGGTGAGATCATGGGAAAAATGGCTGACGCGTTGATAGATTGTGGAGCTTTACAGTTCGGTGAATTCACATTAGCATCAGGAACCAAGAGTTCCTATTACATAGATATCAAAAAGGCTAGTACGAATCCAAAGGTCCTGAAGATAATAGCGGAGCTCATGGCAGAGGAGTTATCAAAATTAGATAACGTTCCAGATAAGATAGCTGGAGTCGTTCTAGGTTCTGTACCTTTAGCTGCTGCGCTTGCATTAGAAACAGGTATACCATACATTATGATCCGTAAGGAGAAGAAGGACCACGGTACCGGGAAGCTCATAGAAGGAGAACTGAATTATGGCGACCAGGTACTTGTTGTGGAAGATGTTATAACAACTGCAGGTTCCAGCATGAACGCTATAGAAGTTATCCGTAAAGCCGGGGGGAATGTCTCTGACATATTATCGGTCATCGATCGTCAAGGAGGTGGGTCCGAGAATCTTTCTTCCATAAGTGTAAAACTCCACCCGCTGGTCACAGCCTCTGAGTTGTTAGAGGGTCGTGAATGAAGCCATCCGATAACTGCGATCTTTGTCCGCTTTGTGCTGAAAGGACGAATATCGTCCGTCCAAGTGGAGATCTGGATTCCGGTATAGCCTTCATAGGCGAAGCACCTGGCGAATCCGAGGATAAAGAAGGAAGGCCGTTCATCGGAAGAGCAGGAAAGATACTAGATAAGATGATGGAAGAGGAAGGTCTCGATCGATCTAAGGTCATGATCACCAACACAGTAAAATGTCGCCCTCCTAACAATAGAGACCCTACAAAGGATGAGATGGCAGCATGTAGACCGTTTTTGAATGCCGAATTGATCCATTGTCATTTGATCATCGGTCTAGGAAAATCTGCTTGTAGGAATATGCTCGGTTACGAGGGCAAAATGGGCGACATCGTTAACAAAAAAGTAACAATAAAGATCAATGGAAAAGATATCCCTTTTTTACCAACATATCACCCTGCAGCCTGCATTTATAGCAAAGAGGCACGGGTCGGACTCAGGGAAACCATACGTACAGTGAGGGATGAACTTGAAACTAGAGAGTAACGTATCCGGCGTGATGCTGGACATGGACGGCACCGTATACCTTGGCGACAAAGCCATCGAAGGAGCAGCCGAATTCATTGAACGTTTGAACAAGGCCAAAATACCTCACGCGTTCATAACGAATAATTCATCCCACACACGTGATTTTTATTACGACAGACTTAAAAAAATGGGTTTTTCCGTAACGAAAGAGGATATTATTACTTCAGTAACTGCAACAGCAAAATATCTTAATACAAAACGTCCCGAAGCGCGTGTTTTTTTACTAGCTTCGCAAGACGTAAAGGACGAGTTCATATCCTACGGGATCAACGTTACAGATGATGACCCGAACACGGTTCTATTGGCATTTGATCGTACGATCACTTACGACAAACTGAATCGAGGTTATCATCTCCTCGTTAATGGAGCAGAATTGATCGCAACACATCCTGACGATCTTTGTCCTACTGAAGGAGGATATGATGTTGATATAGGTCCATTCATCAGACTATTTGAGTCTCTTGCAGGGACCAAAGCTACCGTGGTAGGTAAACCAAATCCTCTGATGTTAGAGATGGCAGCCGATGTAATGGGAGTGGACCCAAGAAAAACCATTATGGTAGGGGATAGACTTTACACGGACATCAAGATGGCTCAGGACGCAGGGATCAGTTCTATCCTGGTTTTATCCGGGGAGACTTTAGAGGCCGATCTAAGGGACTCTGTTGTGCGACCAACGTTCATCGTAGGTTCAGTGGCAGATATCGGAGTTCCTCGTCTTTAATATGGCATTTTAAGTGCCAGTAATAAACGTGTTTAAATACAATCTAAGACATTTATTACTGTTCGTATTCGAACATATGGGGTTGCACAGCGAGCGCGTACAGCGCGTTACGTTTCCTGATGGGGTGGAGCGTGTATTTAAAACAAGTAGAAATGGAGAATTTTAAATCCTTCGGTGGTAAGATAATAGTGCCACTCATGGAAGGATTTACTGCTATAACGGGCCCTAATGGATCAGGTAAATCTAACATAACCGACGCGATACTATTCGTTCTTGGCCCAAGAAGTTCTAAAGCTGTCAGAGCGGGAAGGCTCACCGACCTTATTTTTGACGGCGGTAAAACAAAGAATAAAGCATCTTACATGACCGTATCTTTGGTTTTCGATAACAAGAGTCGAATGATGCCTTGGGATGACGATATCGTCCGTCTAACAAGGATGGTCAGATACAATGATGCTAGAACTGATTATTATTCATATTTTTACATAAACGATCGCAAGTCAACAATGTCCGAGTTTGACGATATACTTACAAAAGCCAGAATAAGTGCGGATGGTTACAATCTTGTTCAACAGGGCGACGTTACAAAGATAGTCTCTACAGGTACCGTCGAGAGGAGACGTATCATCGACGGAATATCTGGAATCGCAAGTTACGATGCGGATATAAACAAGGCCCTTGAGGAAAAGATAGAGGCTGAAACCAATCTAGATCGTATCAATATAGTCGTAGAAGAGCTAGAACTCCAACTAAAACAGCTTGAAAAGGATAGAGAGGACGCCAAGAAATATCTGGACGCACAGAAAAATCTGGAGATGTCCAAGGCTCAGTTGATCCACAGACAGCTTCAGATCGAGGAATCTAACCGTGAAGGTTATGAAAGCCAGATAAAACAGATCAACGAGGATATCCAAGCCCTTAAGGAAAAAAAGAGGCAGAACAGATCCGATCACGATGAGAATGAAATAGCTTTGGAAAATAAGGAATCCGAAATATCTTCCAAGATCGGCCCTGAGTACAAAGAACTCAAGGACAAGATAGAGGGCACCAAGATCCGTATAGCTACTTTCAAAGACCGTGTAGAGACTGCCGAGGAAGATAACAAGGGTCAGACGACCTACCGCATATCTGTGGAAGAATCTATTTCTGAAAATGATATTGCGATCAAAGATCTAGAAAACTTACATTCTGACGTCAAAATAAAAATTGAGTCTGCCGAGAGCGAATTGGAGCTGACCAAGACAGAAAATGAATCCATCAGTAAAAAGATGGCCGAGCATGGTGGCGAACATGCTACACTTCAAACAAAGCTCATAGAATTAGATGATAAAATTGAAATTAAAGTTGTTGAAGAGAACGACGCAAACATCATGGCCGCGAAGGCGAAAACCCTTGCTGAAGATGGAGCACGTACCCTTGCAACGTTGGACGAAGGCATAAAGTCTGCATCTTTTGAAATAAAGGATGCTGAATGGAATCTAAAAAATATAAAGCAGGAATCTGGCCCATCAGTAGATAATTTTTCAAATAAGATTTTAGAGGCTAAGAAAGTTGAACGCGAACTCGAGAGCCAAGAGACAGAACTCAACGATGCGATACGTAGGCTTGACAGCGAGTACGGTCGATTAGCGGCAGAGAAGAAAGTATCCGAGAGGATGAACCAGGGAAGTACGGCAGTATCCGCTATACTAGCGCTAAGAGATAAGCGCAATATGGAAGGGATACATGGTACGGTTCAGGAATTGGCATCTGTGGATCCAATGTATGAGACCGCTGTATCAGTGGCAGCTGGCGGAAAAATGATGGCTATTGTCGTCGAAGACGACAAAGTGGCCTCGGAAGCCATCAATTTCCTTAAGAGTAATAGGCTCGGACGAGTAACTTTTCTCCCACTTACTAAGATGATGGGGGGAAAGCCCAGAGCAAAAGCGATAATGGCCTCCCGCTCCTCGGAAGGATACGCTATAGATCTTTTGAATTTCAATCCTGAATATCAGAATGTTTTCTGGTATGTCATGGGCGACACACTGATCATGAAGGACCTGAACACTGCCCGTTCGTTAATGGGCGGAGTAAGGATGGTCACCATGAACGGGGAACTCATCGAAGCTTCCGGCGCTATGGTGGGGGGAACGATCAGACCCGACTCTGTAATGAAATTCGGTTCTGCTTCTGAATCCGAACTTGAGGAGGTCGGAGGTAAGTTAAGAGGTGCTAATGATGCTCTCGCAATATTGAAGGAGCAGCTTAGAACGGTACGCACCACGATAAGGGAGCTCGACGACCAGATGAGGAAGGCCGGCGCTCAGGGAATGAATTCTCAGTCAAAGATCGGTGAGTTGAACGCACAGATCTCCGAACTAACTAAGAGTAAGAATGCTAAGTTAGCGGAATTCAATGAGAAGAAGGCACAGTGTAACCAATGGGACACTGAGATGAATGTTGCCGCTAAGAGTTTTTACACAATATCTGCGGAACTTGAAGAACTCAGGGAATCCAGAACAAAGGTCCGGGACCGTATCAAAGAGATCGCACCGGCCGACCTGCAGTTAAAGATACAGCAGATCAGGGACCGGATATACGAACTGAACCAATCATTGTCAGAACTAAAGGGTCAGATACAGACCTATGAAACGGAGATCAAAGGCCTTGAGAGACAGACCTTGTCACTGAAGAAACAGATAGAGATCACAGATAAAAAGATCGAAGAGAACGATGGGCGTATCGCCGAGCATAAGGAACTCCTTAGAACTGCTCAGATCGAGATACAAGCACTAAGATCGATAGAATCTGAAATGGAAGAAGGCATCAAAGGCCTCAGGGATGAAAGGGACAGCCTTAGAGAGAATAAGTACGCCCTGGACAACGAGAACTCCAGCATCCAAGAGAAGATAGAGTCCAAAGGTGGCATGGTCGCATCTATGGAAGCTTCGACGATATCCATTAACGATAATATAATCAAACTTAAAGAGGAAATATCGCTGTTGGATATCGAAGTAGATGTTCCTATACCTTCTGAAGAGGAGATAAAGCGTGCGATACGGTCTTCTGAGAACATAATATCAAAAATAGGTAACGTAAATCTTCGTGCTATACAAGATTACGAAGACAAGAAGGAAAGGTACGACGGACTCATCGATGATGTGAACCGTCTTGAAAAACAGATCAAGGAACTCACAGAGCTCACGGAATCCCTGAACAGCCAAAAGAAGGGATTGTTCATGGAGGCGTACAATGCCATCGGCATAAATTTCAAAGAAATATATACGCAACTTTCTGGAGGTGGGGAAGGCTTTATCGATCTAGAGAACGAGGACGATCCGTTCTTAGGCGGATTGTCGATAAACGCTAAGCCTAAGAATGGAAAGTTGTTGAAATTAGAGTCGTTGTCAGGTGGCGAGAAGTCCCTTACGGCATTGGCTTTTATATTTGCTATACAGGAGTATCAACCTTCTCCATTCTACGTATTGGATGAAGTGGACATGTTCCTGGATGCGGTAAATGCAGAAATGGTGGCTAGGCGGATACGTGAAAGTTCGTCAAAGGCACAGTTTATACAAGTTTCACTTAGAAAAGTAACATTAGCACTGGCAGATCATCTCATAGGGGTCACAAGACCTCCATCGGGTGTAAGCAAAGTAATAATGCAGCCTGATTTTGCTGAAGTATCGAAATTCGAAGAAGAGGCAATGAAGGCACAGGAAAAGGCGGAGGAATAATGATGGATGGGACCACAAGATATGAGGAAATGGAGCAGCATCTGCTGTTCCACAAGGCTCTAACGGATAGTGCCGAGAGCTCAGAGAGAATAAGCGGATACATGAACATTCTTTCCCACACGGAAGGGGGAGAACGATTAGAGGATCCGATCGATGAGTCGATCAGATCTGTGTTCAGTTTGGTGATCGAGAACGGTATCGATCCATGGGAGATAGATCTTTCAGAATTCGTAAAAATATATTCTAATAAAGTATCCGAGAACAAGTTCGATATGATAGTTGCTGGAAAGCTTATACTGATGGCATGGAAGGTGCTTAGGTTACAGTCAGACGCAACCCGTGATAAGTCCGAACCTCCTGAACCAGAGTTCGAGGTTCCCGACGACTTTTTCTTCGAAGAGGATAACGGGATGTTCGTTCCTCAAGTGGCGTTCAAAGAAGCTTTTGCTAGAGAGCCCACCCGTCGTGTAACGATGTATGAACTCATCGACGCTTTTGAAGAAGCAAGGAATGAGATAGCCGTTCAGAAAGAAAGGGACAGGGTTAAGATCGCAATAAAGAACAAGGAGCCTCAGAAGTTCGAGAACAAAGCTCATGAAGAGGACGATGAGCAGGACGTTCAGGCAGTTTGGAAAAGCATAGAGAAGTTGGGTACAGGGGAGATGCTTATTAAAGATCTTTACACCAACGATATAATGCACAATCTTACAGTGTTCGTATCCGTGTTACATCTAGTAAGGAACGGGAAACTCGACGTAAGGCAGGAAACGATGCCTCATAGCGAGATATTCGTTGAGATGTTAATAGACGGGACCCTTGGAACTGACGGCGGAAAAGCGTTGGTAGAGGCGATCTGATTGAACTTAAAAAGCGCTGTAGAGGCGGCATTGTTCTCCAGCGCGGACAATCTCAAAATAGCCGATATCGCAAAAAAGATAGGGCGTTCTGAAGAGGACGTCAGATACGCCGTACTGGACCTTCGTAGAGAATATAACGATCGGGATTCTGCTATTACCATAGCTAAATTCGGTTCAGAATACAGGATGATGTTACGTTCAGAGTACGCAGATTTCACTGGTGAGTTCTCTAAGGCAGAAATGAGTGGAGGCACCATGAGGACTCTGAGCACCATCGCGTACAATCAACCCGTACTACAATCAGAATTGTTCAAGACCCTAGGCGCAAGGACATATGATGATGTAAAAGATCTTATGGAGCGCAATTTTGTCAACGGTAAGAAGAAGGGGCAAACTTTAGAGCTTACTACCACCAAGAAATTCAAAGAATATTTCGGAATAACGGGTTCTGGAAAGGACGCCATAACGAAATGGCTAGACGGACAAGCACGGAACACACCAGAAATATCGGAAGATGATTGACCGTATTACTGGAGGTCTTGACCGTAGTGAGCGAATAGGTTTAAATCGAACAAAGCTCTAAGTCGCCAGGATAACATGGTATTACCATTAGCGTTGCTAGAAAAGTCCATTGACAAGAAAGTTGTTCTCAACCTTAAAGATGGCAAGTTTATAGAGGGAAAATTAACATCCTTCGATGAGTACATGAACATGGTACTGGAGGACGCTTCCGTTAAAGATCCTACAGGAGAAGAGAGGCGCATGAACAGCGTGATCCTCCGTGGAAGCAACGTAGTAAGCATATCATTTGTCTGATCTCAAGGGTATCTAAATGGCCGCTAGACTGTTCGGGACAAATGGTATACGTGGAGTAGTCAACGAGGAACTGACCTCGGAGATGGCGCTACAAATGGGCAAAGCCATAGGTCATGTGATGAAAGGGACCGTTGCTGTTGCAATGGATACTCGTTCCTCAGGCGACATGATACGCACAGCCCTATCTGCTGGACTTATGTCTGTAGGAGTACGCGTAGTGGTTCTAGGAATGGTCCCTACTCCAGCTTTGCAGTATTATGTAAAGACCCACGACAACATCAAAGGCGGCGTTATGATAACGGCGTCCCACAACCCACCACAGTTCAACGGCATCAAGTGCGTTGCCGCCGACGGAACAGAGGCAAGCAGAGAAGAAGAACGCTTGATAGAGGAAGTTTATGCTACGAAGATCCCAACATGCAAATGGGATGAGGCCGGGACAATGGATCATGTCTACGAAGCCGGCGAAGATTATATCGACGCAGTACTTTCACATGTAGATGTTAATCTGATTAAAAACGCAGGATTGACAGTATGTCTGGACTGCGCGAACGGGGCTGCCTTTGAAACCGCTCCGATGCTTTTAAAGAAACTTCAGATCAAGACCGTCACTATCAACTGTAACGCTCAGGGAGAGTTCCCCGGACGTCCAAGTGAACCTACAGAAGAGAATCTTTCGGATCTCATCACACTTACAACAAAGACTGGCGCTTCCGTCGGTATCGCACACGATGGCGATGCTGATCGTTGCGTATTCATAGCTGACGGAGGAGATTTCGTTAGCGGAGATAAAAGTCTTGCACTTCTAGCTAAATTAGAACTTTCCAAGAGAAAAGGTAAGGTCGTCACTCCTGTGAGCTCATCTTCTCTTGTGGAAGAAGTTGTCAACGATGCAGGCGGGATACTGAAATACACCGCCGTAGGGTCCCCTGTGGTTGCTAGGAAGATGAAAGAATACGGGGCGATATTCGGCGGAGAGGAGAATGGCGGACTGATATTCCCCGAAATGCAATACTGCAGGGACGGTGCGATGACAGTGGCTAAGATGCTTGAATCAATTGCAACAAGTGGACCGCTTTCCGTACAGGTTTCCTTGCTTCCTGTTTATCACACACAAAAGAGAAAGATCGATTGTCCAGATGATATGAAGCACGCTGTTATTAATTATCTAAAGAAGACCGTTAAAGATGGTAACTTGGACAATACCGACGGTCTAAAGATCATATTCAAAGACGGCTGGGTACTTGCAAGGCCCTCTGGGACCGAACCTATATTCAGAATATATTCGGAATCTAAGGACGAAGAAGTTTCTATCGCTAGAGCAAATCACTTTGAGGAACTGGTAATAAAATATTTGGATCCTGAATCTGTTTTAGACATATCTGATCCAGAATGTCGCTTCAATCCCAGTTCATAAGATCTCAAAGAATGATTATTTTAAACTCTTGCCGTAAACGGCAAGAGCCTCGTTCACGAATCTAGACGCAAGTATCGAAGTGATCCCGGACGGATCGTAAGGAGGCGAGACCTCTGTTACGTCAAAACCACAGAGTCTATCTCCCACCATGTTTATTGCTTTCTTTACGTCGATGGGAAGTAATCCAAATGGTTCTGGAGTTCCGGTCCCTGGTGCATAAGCAGGGTCTATACCATCAATATCTAAAGTAACGTAAACACGTTCGTTCTTAACACTATCGAGAGCGGTCTGCATTGCTTTTTCAATACCATTCTCAAAGACCTCATAAGAACTTGTGAAAGATACTGGATCATCTCGTTCAAGCTCTTCAGCACCGATCGCACGGGCACCAACAACATAAACGTTATCGAGGCCTAGATGTTCTATTCCCCGTCTGGTGATGCAAGCATGACTGTAAGGTGTACCGAGATATTCATCCCTGGAGTCTAAATGGGCATCGATAGAGATCAGTGAAATGTCCTTTGGAAAGCTTTTGATGATAGGGATATTAATTGAATGTTCTCCGCCAAGGGCGATTATGAACTTTCCGTCTCTGATCGCAGGACCAACGGCAAATTGAACCTCGTTCATCATATCCTCAGGTAGAATAAAATCATCTACGTTCCCGTAGTCGTGAACTGTAGGAAGATATTGATCTAGGCCATGCTCAAAATGAAACTCTTCAAAGTTGTACGACGCTTGGCGTATCGCATTAGGAGCTTCCCGGGCGCCAGCCCTAAAACTTGCAGTACGATCGTATTGTACTCCTACAAGGAAAGCATCGGCTTCTTCGTATTCTGTATCTGCTCCGGCATATGAAAGCCCATAAGGCATTTTAATCGCCTCAGATCAGTCTGTATCTGCCCATAGCAACGAGGTACATCAGTTCGCTACCCTCTTCAAGGGTGCCTTCATAATCTTCGCCAACTGGAATACTGAGGGTCTCGTAGGTTTCCAAGTCCATAAGTTGCACTTCTCCTCCGGTTGCGGTCAGGATCTGTGCTTTCCTTTTGTCTATCATAGGGACCTGCACTTTCGCACTGACAGGTCCAAAATAGGACTTTTTAGCGCCAGTAAAAATACTAACAGCTTCGATGTTGGCTTTTGCAGACCCATGTTTACCTGGTTTCGACGTACTGATCTTGTTTATTTTACAAGGCTCGTCATCGATGTTCATGTAACGGCCTTCTTTTAGTTCTCTGATCTCTTTACTCTCCCACATAGGACTCCCTCTCTTTACTGGTCGCCACCAATCCATTTCTTTCCCACACAGGAACATTAAATGGAAAAACTATTGGCGGTATAGTATCAATTCCATCATAGCATATTTGTTTAATATACTTTTCAAAAGACTTGGTAGTTAGGTCAGGTTTTAATTAATCATATGTATAACGGGACAATGAAAAAAATGGGCTACATGGGCATACCACTTTCCAACTCCGAGAATGCCGCTCAAATAATGGCCAAGGAATACGATATGGACGTAAAACTCATACCGTTAATAACATCTGAAGGCGTCGTTAAAGCTCTACTTGATGGATCTATCGATTACGGAGTGGTCGCCACAAGGAACATAATAGCTGGGCCAGTGATCGAGACCGTAGAGGCATTGAATCTCGGCAATATCAAAATGATCTCTGAACTTGGAATTCCGATCCATCATTGTATATTCGTAAAGAAGAGCGGAGTAAAAATCTCATCGATCGCTTCACATATACAGGCTCTGGGTCAAACTCAGGATAACGTAACTAAATTGTTTCCACAAGCTGATAGGTTAGAGGTCGATGATACAGCCCTAGCTGCGGAGATGCTAGCCGACGGACGACTTCCAGAGGATACGGCGGTCATATGTGGTATGGCGGCCGGGAAACATAATGATCTAGTCTTGGTCAAAGAAAACGTCGAGGACGACAAAGAGAATATGACATATTTTGCTTTGATCGAGGCATGTTAAATCCGACAAGGTTTTTAACAGTGGCATATATAATAATCATAACAGACCTGACAACATAACGGAGGTACAACATGAAAAAAGAAATCTGGGTAAAGGCAGACATTCCTGATTCCAAAGCGGACCGAAAGGAAATTCTGATAAGTGCTATAGAATCTGGTATAAACTCAGCGATAATAAGACCAGAAGATGACGACCTAATATCTCTGGGTAAGATCAATTTCATCAATATCGACGATGACGTAAGGTTTGTTGACATAAGTAATCCGAAAGACCAGGATAGGGCCATGGAGATGGCAGGAAAATGTTCTGTCGTGATCCTATCTTCAAATGATTGGACGATTATCCCTTTGGAAAATCTTATTGCAAAGTTCACAGGAACAAGGACCAAAGTGTTTGCTTGTGCATCTGATGTTGAAAGTGCCAGACTCTATCTTAAGACGATGGAAAAAGGGGTCGACGGTATCGTTATATCGGTATCCGATCCAAACAAGATACGGGAATTCGCAGACATTCTTACGGAGTCTTCAGATGTGGACCTATCTGAGATCGAAGTCACCGGAGTTAAGAACATAGAGATGGGCGACCGGGTATGCGTAGACACAGTAAGCATAATGATCCCTGGCGAAGGAATGCTTATTGGCTCGCAGGCAAATTGTTTATTCTTAGTACAATCGGAAAGTGAAGATAGTGGATACGTAGCTCCTCGTTCCTTTAGGGTTAACGCTGGCGCGGTCCATGCTTATATCATGGTGCCAGAAGGTAAAACCAGATATCTTGGAGAGATGAAGTCTGGAGAGCCAGTTGCTATAGTTTACAAGGACGGTAAAACACGAATATCCTCGGTCGGTAGATGTAAGATCGAAGTACGCCCCATGATACTTGTAGAAGCTTCGGACGGAAAAAGAAAATTTACTACGATATTACAGAACGCTGAGACAGTCAAGATGGTAACTAAGGATGGAGCGATCTCTGTCACAGACTTAAAACCAGGTGATAAGATACTTGCCAAGATCGAGGAAGGAAGCAGACACTTCGGAATGAAGATCGAGGGGTCCCTTACGGAGATCTGAGATGAAGATCTGTGCTTCGTTGAGCAAACTGTCCGATATGGAAGAAGCTCTCGATGCTGACATGATCGAGATCAGATTAGACATTTTAAATAAAGTTCCTGGCACAGTTGGAAAAGATACTATCGTAACCTTTAGAGGCGCTTTTGACCACTCAGTCCTACCAGAAGGATACAATGGCATGATCGACATCGGAGAACTCCCACTTCCTAAGACCTCTTTGAGGACAATATCTTCTATTCACAATTATGAAAAAACTCCTTCCAAAGAGGAGATATCGTTGACGTTGAACAAAATGTCCTCTGATATTTCAAAGGGAGCTTACGCCACAAAGGATTTCAAAGATCTAAAAAATATACTTGAAGCATCAAAGGCCATCACAAAAGATCATGTGTTACTGGGTATGGGACGGATGGGTGAAGTTACTCGGATACGCCAGAATCTTTTGAAGAACATGTTCACATTCGCTTATGTGAGCAAGTCCACCGCTCCTGGGCAGCTCAGCTTGAAGGAAATGAGGGAACTGGGCGACGACTGCATGCTAACTGGAATAGTGGGGGACCCTTTGGAAAAATCTAAATCTCAAGCTATGCATAAAGCAGCTTTTGCAGAAAGCGGCATCACAGGCAGATACTTGGTGTTCCCCTCTCCGTCTTTAGATTCTATCGAGGACTGCATCAAAGGTTTTGGCATACGTGGATTGAACGTAACCATCCCATACAAAGAACAGATCGTTTCTCATTTAGATGAATTGGATGAGGATGCAAAGAAAGCAGGTGCAGTCAACACCGTAGTTAATACAAAAGGTAGATTAAAAGGTTATAACACGGACATCGACGGAATAGAACTATCACTTAAAAAAACAAAGTGCCAGATCAAAGGGAAAAGGGCTCTGATCATGGGCTCGGGAGGAGCTTCTAGAGCTTGTATCGTAGCTCTTCAGAGAAATGGCGCCGACATATCTATCACAGGAAGGAACGATAGAGTTGTTTCCCAATTAGCATCAGAGTTTGAACTTAACCAGATCCCGGAAGGTTCTTCTATTTCAGGATTCGATATTATCGTGAACGCTACTCCGGTCGGTATGTATCAAGGAGGAAAATACCCTGCAGATATACACTCACTCCATAGTGGACAAACAGTCTTAGACATGGTCTATGGCGTACAGACCCAGTTCATTGATATTGCAACAGAGCGCAGTTGTAAAATAGCTACCGGTGAAGACATGCTCGCTATGCAAGGCGCTCGTGCTTTCGAATTATGGACAGGCATAGATGGAATGTTTGAAATAATGAGATCTAACATTTAATATCATCATCTGGCACAGTTAATTTATGTTTTTATAATTATTTATTAGTTAAGTAAACTTTAAAGCTTGCTGAATAATCATCCATACGGTTACTATGATTTTCGGAAAGAATGTAAGAATGGAGAGGATAATGGACAGGGCTACTGGTAACTGTGTTATCGTGCCCATGGACCACGGAATATCTATAGGGCCGACGGACGGACTCTACAATATGAAAGATACTGTGGACGCCGTTGCAAATGGCGGAGCTACAGCAGTAGTCATGCACAAAGGAATCGTTCGTTACAGTCATCGTGCCAGTGGTAACGATATAGGACTTATTCTTCATTTATCGGCATCCACGGACATGGGCGATACCAGTAATAGCAAAGTCCTTGTTGCTACTGTCGCTGAGGCCCTAAAGATGGGAGCTGACGCTGTGTCTATGCATGTTAATGTAGGTGCTGAGACCGAACCTGAGATGCTCAGAGATCTTGGAAAAGTATCCGATCAGTGCGTAGAATGGGGAATGCCCCTTATGGTTATGGCCTATCCCCGTGGACCCAAGATCAAAGATTCTTATGATCCTCAGCTTATAGCCCACAGTGCCAGAGTCGCTACGGAGATTGGTGCCGATATAGTAAAATGCAGTTACACCGGCGACATAGATTCATTCCGCGAGATCGTCAGAGGTACTTTAGCTCCCGTAGTTATCGCAGGAGGCCCTAAGATGGAATCTGACCTAGAAATGCTCAATATGGTAAAAGATTCACTTGAGGCTGGAGGATGCGGAGTATCCATCGGCCGTAATATATTCCAACACAAGGACGTTGAAGGAATAACCAGAGCGATATCCGATATAGTCCTCAGAGGCTGTGAAGTCAAAGAGGCTATGAAGAATATTAGGATATGAATTAAACCGTTCGTCTTTTCGGGCGTTTCTTTTTGCCCGAAGATGATTTCTTCTTCTTTGGTGGTTCAGGGTATCTACGCTGAATATCTTCTACGCGGGTCTCAAATTCTTTTAAGAGTACGTCTCCGCGATATTCACCTTTGTAATTATCTATCTTGGCTGCAGTAAGTGCTTTTCCTGCAAGTGATCTGGCTATTTTTCCTCTCTGCCAATATGGCCCTCTGTGAACGGCTGGATATTGGTACAACACTCCATGCTTAGGTGGACGTTTACCAGACCTAAGATGTCTGAACATAGCCTTTTCTGCTCCAAGAAGTTGGACTGTAGAGGAGGGAAGTGATGAAAGACGCTCTAATCCTCCTGCAAGCGAGATAAGTCTAGCGGCCAAAGGTCCGCCTAAAAGTTCGCACATGTTCGGGCAGGTTTCTCTGACTATCGATTCAATATATTCGTCGATACGTTCTCTTTCATCATACATGTTGGAAAGATTAACTGCAAGAGATCTTACAGAGTTCATATCTTCCGAATCAAAATCAGCGCCCATCGATTGAATATCGAGATCTAACTCTTCGATAATTCCTTCTCTCTCGCCGTGATTGGCTATCAGATCGGAATATTTTCTATCTTCCGCAATATCTGCGAGTTCAGGAAAATGCATACCATACCATTCATGCAATCTCTCGTCTATGAGATTGCAAGTTTCATGTAAACTGTCTAAATATCTTATGGCCTGAACCAAGTTCCTATCCCTCGGGACGGGTTCCGATGTTCTGAGCTTACCTAAACGTATCATCACTTCGTGCATAATCTCTGGCGTAAAACCAAAATTTTCAGGTTTTATGAAAGATGAATCATACATCTCGGGACGTCCAAGTTCCGATTGTCTTCTTTCTGATACCGAGACTTTGCCTGCTTTAGCAACCAGGTCTCTTTCTTCTTGGAGTATCTGACCTCTTTGAATAAGTGCCAGTTTTTCAGCGGTCAGATCAGGGTCCGAAGGCATCAGGACCTTGTCTAAGATCCTATTTGTTTTTTCATCGCATAAAAATACGCCGAACCATTTAGTGACCAGTAGTGCCAAACCCTCACATCCTGTTAAGTTTCTCTATTTCCCATGGAGGTAAACATTTTGTTCGTCCTGAGACGGTTTGAAGTTTTGCCTGGAATTCTAATTCTTCCATTCTGTTGAATGCTTCTTCTATTGTTTTTCCCTGGGTAAGGGCACCGTGACGTGCCATTAACATCGCTTTAGATCCATGATGTTCGGCCACAGCATCTGCCAGTTCTTGTGATCCTGGTGTGTGATACGTAATCATCGGCACCTTTCCAAGAAGAAGGACTCCTTCCGGGGTCATTTCAGTTTTGAGTCTTTTGCCTTTAACTGCTATAGAAGTGCAATACAAGGGGTGACAGTGCACTACTGCTTTAGTGTCACTGTTAAGATTGTAAAGGGCCAGATGCATATCGCTCTCTATTGAGGGCTTACCTCCGGATATAACTGATCCATCCGTACCAATGAGAACTAGGTCCTCAGGTTCAAGAAGTCCCTTGTTCCTCCCGCTAGGCGTCATAAGTATCTCGCTGTCGCCTATCATCATACTCATATTGCCGCCTGCTGATGCAGTTAGATTTCTATCATAGAGTAAATTGCAGAATTGTATCAGCAATTCCCGCCCGAATGTTTCGTTCACTTCATCACCTTTACTATCTCGCCTGGTTTCAGAATACCTTTCTCGGTTATGAAACCTGACACTAGGTCAGCTGGAGTAACATCAAAAGCTGGATTAAGTGCTTTAGATCCTTCCGGCGCTATTCTGTGTCCGTCAATCTCAGTAACTTCAGACTCGCTCCTATGCTCTATGATTATATCTTCTCCTGTTTTAGTGGAGAAATCAAAAGTTGATATTGGAGCAGCTATGTAGAACGGTATATCGTAATATTTTGCCGCTATGGCTTTATCCAGAGTCCCAATCTTATTTGCAAAATCGCCGTTAGCTGCTATTCGGTCAGCTCCCGTAATTATAAGGTCCACTCCTTTCGACATATAATGGGCCGATGCCCCGTCAGGTATGATAGCATGTTCGATACCTTCCTGAACGAGTTCCCAGGCAGTCAATTGCATTCCCTGTAATCGGGGTCGTGTTTCTGAAACGTATACAAAGAATTTCTTACCTGAAGCGTTCGCAGCCCTCATAGGGGCCAAAGCTGTTCCAACGTCAACAGTGGCAAGGGCGCCAGCGTTACAATGGGTCATGATTTTATCTCCATCTTTGATAAGATGTTCTCCGAATTTACCTATGGCAGTGCATTTATCTACCATTGACTGGGCGTATGCTTCAGCTGCTTCCACAGGATCATCTTTATTTTTTAAAGATTCTGACATACTATCTACAGCATAGAAAAGGTCGTTAGCCGTCGGCCTTGCAGATTTGATCTCTTCACTTGCTACTTCCATATCCTCGTTCGATATAGCTGCGAGACACATCGCATAGGCGGCAGAGGCGCCGATTGATGGCGCACCTCTAACTGTCATGTTCCTTATGGCTTCAGCAACATCTCTATAATCATCGAAAGAAACGAATTGTAGGTTTCCAGGAAGTTTTCTTTGATCGATCATCACGACCTTTCCTTCCTCGAACCAAACTGCTCTTATGTCCTTTTTCCCAGAACGGCAATTTACTTTCATGTTACCACAATCGCCACATGTTCAGACTACGTTAAATTTGTTACTAAAATGGCTATTTTCTTATTTTCTCATTTATGTTGCGAATTAATTAGTATATACGATGCATTATCGTCGCTGATGAGTCCCAATACATCAAACGATTTCGAATTATACCACACCGAGAATGGGTTGGTTTACGTCTCTAACAAATTACGTATCCGAATACTCGAAGAACTTTCCAAAAAGAGCTTATCATTGACGGATCTGGTGGAAATAACGGGTAAAGCACAATCCACGTTATCCGTCCATTTGGATAAGATGTTAAAGGACGGAATTATAAAAGTGGAGGCTGATCCGAATGATAATCGTAGAAAAACCTACAGTATTTCCTCGGCTTGTCTGGTTCATACAAAAGATCCTGATCCTGAGTCCCTGGAGAAGGCCAAAGAATTATTTTTCGACATAGCTAACGATCCTAAGAGCATCGCAAAACACATGCCTAGTTTTATCTTCGTAGCCTTGGACAGTCTTGGTCTTTCGGTAGCTCCTATTTATGAAGGTCTTGGACGTGTTCATGCGCAGGCATTAACTTCTAACCTCGTCAAAGGAACTATTGATGTTGTTATAGACCAGCTTCGTGAGATGCATTCTTATGTGAATCTCGGAGAGGTCACAGTCTTCAAGTTCAATCCTTTAACACTTATAGTCAAATCTGATTTTCGCGTCAGTAAAGGTGCCGCTGAATCATTTGGAATGTATGCTAGAGGTTTTTTCTGTCAGGCTCTTGAGATCATATACAAAATACCTATAACCGTAGTGGCAAGTGAAGCATTCGGCGCTGAAAATAATTATTACAGCTTCGAATTAGATTACGTTAATAAATGATCAGGGAAGGCAGACAAAATCCATCAGGACTCCGTTACCCAGTTTTTCACATCTTTCCAAGACCATCGATATTCCGCCGTCGGAGATCCATCCATCCCCGTCTACCGGGGTTGGCGATCCACGACCTCCTATTATGAGGCCTCCTACGAACACTGTATATCTGTCCACAATTCCAGCTTTAAAGAACGAGGCTATCGTTTCTCCTCCGCCTTCTACAAGTAATCGGTCTATCCCCATTTCGTATAGCTGTTTCATTAGATCCTTAAGATCGATGGTCTCAACACCAGTACGTATGATTTCTTCGCAATCCCATTCATGTTCACAGGATTCCAGTGTGACAATGATAGTTGGTGCCCTTTGATCCAGAACTAAGGCTGAATCGGGGGTACTCCCATCAGGATCAAGAATTATCCTTATTGGGTTAGTGTCGTAATCCAGATCTTTGACGGTAAGATGGGGATCATCTGCTATCACGGTCCCGATACCAACAAGGATCGCGTCAGAATCCCTTCTAAGTTGTTTGACCCGTTCTTTGTCTTCGACCGATGATATGGTGACCTGCCTACGATTTTCTCCGGCGATCTTCCCATCTGCCGACATAGCGCAATTAATCTGAATGAATGGCCTCATTTTTAGCTCCAGGATTTACGCTGAAGTGATATCCGTCGTCTCTGCGTTCAACACCGAACTTTACGTTAAGAAAAGTTTCCAAAGTATCCATCTGGCTAAGCAGGTGTCTGCTAATATTCGATACTTTGAACGAGCTCTTTTTGTCAGCTATTGCCATGTAAGGAAGAAGTTGATCGGCTGTATGTATATCCAAAGATGCGCCGCTCTGCATCTCTTGAATAAGATCTTTGGCGGCATCTTCACCTGTTTTTTCTGCCGAGTATTCTCGTGTGGTCAGACCGTTGCTACCTAGTTTTCCGTTCTCAAAGTCTGCAACCAAGGATATCCCTGCACCTCTTGAATCACCTTGTGTGGCCTGTATCTCGATATCTACGTCACCATATGGTTCCATTACACGGGTACAGGAGCGAACGATCTCTCTGCTTATTCTATCTGAGAGATTTTGCGTAAAGCATATTCCGCGTATCGCAATAAGTTCTCCTCTATCATCTAAATTCATTGAGGATATTTTAGAAATAGGTTCATGGGTAGCAATGACGTGACCTCCCCCGCGAGGATAGAATCCTCGTTCTTTTATTTCCACACTGGCATCAACGCCCATTCTGCTCATAAGCGGGAATAGAATTTGTTGATAACTGTCGATAGGTGGTGCCCATAGGACGTTAGTACCGCCTCTTATGTCAACTGTAAGTGTTTCACTGTGTTTAAGGGCTGCAAGCAATATAGCCTGTAATACAAGAGTTATGCTTCCTGCTGTTCCTATATTCAGCTCTATTTGGTAATTCTGTTTATTTCCAGGTCTAAAAACTAACTCTGAAGATCCAGTAAAATTGCCCTCGACCTGGGACCCAGTCATTTCAGCAACAGCGCTTATAGCAGCACAATGTTGCTTAGAAAGTCCATTGGTAGGTCTATTTTCTCTTATGCGTGTTAAGTGAGAAGTTATGCCTGTGACAGCCGAAAGGGCCACCGAGGTACGGACCATTTGTCCTCCTCCTTCGCCTCTTGAACTGTCTATCTCTATCATTAGTAACCCAAAGTACATGTTAGGATGTTAATATAGACTTAACTCAATAAGTTAAGAAATGTGGTGCGACCGCCGGGATTTGAACCCGGGTCAATGGCTTGGGAAGCCACCGTCCTAACCACTGGACTACGGTCGCGCGGAACAGGAATATGCTGTTCAAGTAATAAAGATGGTAGGTTTTTCCGCGTTATTTTAATACTACTGTAATGTTCCATGGCTACACGGGCTCGTGGTCTAGTTGGTTATGACGTCGCCTTTACAAGGCGAAGGTCGCCGGTTCAAATCCGGCCGGGCCCACTCTTAATTTTATTATTGTTAAGAAATTTTGTTTTCTGTATTGTGAATGGAATTTACATTTAACGTACGGTATCAAGGATCTATCGCAGATATCGGAATCTATTTTATTCATATCTATAAGGAATCCTTCGGCCCTTAAAAAGTTTCAATTAAGATATTTTATATAGTATGAGATACATGGATGGATGATATGTCCACTCATAGGGCATTACCGAGGGATTGTTCAATTTCGGTACCTCCTTCCGACCCTCGGTAAATTTTCCATCTTTTTAAAAAGTTTGATTTTACATATTGTTATATAGCACTAAGCACATGGATGGATGATATGTCCATTCATAGGACATCGCCGAGGGATTGTTCAATTTCGGTGCCTCCTTCCGATCCTCGGCATTTTTATTATTCCATCTATCTAAAAAGTAATAAATGGTGGACCCGGCCGGATTTGAACCGGCGACCTTCGCCGTGTGAGGGAGACGTCATAACCACTAGACCACGAGTCCAGGTTGCGACTAATACTATGGCCGTATTTAACGCTCGCGGATTTGAGGAACAAATATTAACCTAGATAATTCATTACCTGGAATATGCCCAACACTGACTGTATAACTCAGGATGCCAAAGATGACGTACTTTTTCAAAGAGCTATCGATATATTACTTTCAACAGAAAAGAAAGGATACCCTAGTTTTATCGGCGGATTGAAAATCGCTTCTGGTAACGAATACGGGCTCACCAGCCCGATAGACAGCTCGATAATATTCGGTAAGTTTCAGATCCCGGAAGAAGGGACTGTTGCAATGGCAGTAAATGCTGCAGAAAAAACATTCGGATCATGGTCGTCCAAGACCCAATCCGAACGCTCAGATATATTCCGTATTGTATTAGAAAAGGTCAGGAACCAAAGATACAACCTTGCGGCATGTGTCATGATAAGCACAGGCATGGTCATAAAAGACTGTCTTATCGAGGCCGACAGACTAGCTGAGATGATAGAAGAGGCTTGTCGCATAGAAGATAGAGCTGAATCAAGAGGCGTATGGGGAGTGCTTTCAGAACATAATTCTTCATTGGCATCGCCAGCAGGGTTTGCATCCATAGCTATGATAACCGGGAATACCGTCGTATCATTACCTTCGATGAAATGTCCTATGCCTATGTTTATGTTCAATAATATATTACAAACAGCCGGACTTCCTGACGGGGTTTTCAACATTGTTATCTCCAATGAATCTAAAACCGATAGGGAAATGACGGACGATCCAAATGTGAGAGGCCTCATCGCTTCCGGAGGCGGAGATAGGATGGAGGATCTAATGTTCCTACCTGTAGACGACGAGCTAAAATTTGTTAATGATATCAAAGGTATGAACCCTATAGTGGTATACAAGCCAGGAAATCTTAAAACCGTAGCTGATAGTATTATCGAATCTGCATTCAGGAGTGCAGGACAGAGATTACATTCATGTTCAAAAGTGATCGTGACCGACGCTGAAAGAGAAAAATTAATAACTGCTATACGAGAAGCCGCTAAATCCATCAATGTAGGGGATCCTGCTGATTGCAAGGTAAATGTTGGCCCTCTGATGTCCGTGGAAGACCTGGTTAGATTTGAGAACTATATCGAAGAATCTTACGAGAACGTAATATACGGCGGTAAAAGAGTAACGCAAGATGGCTTAGAGAACGGAAGTTACGTAGAACCAGCAATAGTTGTCGGAATGATCGACGATTGCGAACTAGGCAGTTACGACACCGGACTCCCGATCTTGACCATTGTATCAGTTTCTAATTTAGAAGCGGCCATGGAGGAACTTGTGAACACTGAGTGTGGGCTTTCGGCTTCAATATTCTCTAGGGATGATCAGGCTATAGAATCTTTCAAAGAGTTCGCAGAAGCTCCTTGCATTAATGTAAACAAAGGTACAGAGAATATGTGCCCTGGCTCGAAGGACAATATAATGGGAAAATTCATGCGCTGATCAAGTTCCGCGCATAATAACCTTTTTTACAAAAGGTTTTGCGGCATTGTGCATTTCCCTTAGTTGTTTCTGAGAATAAGGTTCGACCTTCCCTGCCTCGGGGTCCATAGTGACATTGGGGCGGAATTGTTGTATGCAGTAACGTTTAGCCCCTCTTAGAGATTCGGCTATTTCAGCCACATCTTCTATCGATACAGCTTTAGGGAACACTGTGGTCCTGAACTCGTAATCGATCCCAGATCCCATTATTATGCGTATACTTTCTTTGATCTTAGTCACGTCGCCGTATCCCCCCGTCGCAACATTATATTTTTCAGACCTCAAGGGAGCCTTAACATCCATTGCAACATAATCAACAAGTTTAGCCCCAATAAGATCGTCTAAAATATCGGGAACGCTTCCATTTGTATCCAGTTTCACGGCAAGTCCAAGTTTTTTGATCTTTTTAAGAAAAACATAAAGGTCTTTGTTCAAAGTAGGCTCGCCGCCAGAGATCACAACGCCATCCAGGAAATCGCTGTTTTCCTTTATGTAATCTAATATTTCATTCTCATCAACGATCGCTTCATCACCATGGGCCATATCGGGATTATGACAGAAAGGGCAAAAAAAGTTACAACCTGGAACAAAAGCCATGCATGCTACCTTACCATCCCAGTCGGAAAGAGTTGTTTTGATGAATCCGCCTATTCTCATGAACTATGCATAGGACCTCAGCGTATTATTGATTATGGCACGGGCTTAATTAATATGAACATTGTATTATTCCTCTATGGTTCAGAGAACGGTCCGTTTTTTTCCCAGTGGAAAAATTGTAAAAGTGGATGAAACTCAAAAAATAACAGATGCTGCCAAATTAGCAGGTATAGAAATAACGTTGCCATGCGGGGGCAAAGGACGTTGTGGACGTTGTGGAGTGTACATAACTGAAACTCCGGGGAACGGTAGCGAACCCGAACCGAACGGCATGGAACGTGTACTCGCCTGTATGCATTTTGTTACTCAAGACATTGATATTTTCATCCCGTACGATGAATACGGTCGCATCGTTGCAGGCGAAGACCGCAGAAAGATATACGACGGCAAGATCGTTTCGTTAGTAAAGGCCAGGGGAAAAGTACAGCTGGGATTAGCTGTAGACCTGGGAACTGCTGCAATAGCAGTAAGTATCATCGATTTAAAAACGGGATATGAGATGTATTCCACAGTAGGCGATAATCCCCAGTCATTTGCGGGGGACGATCTTGAATCCCGAAGAGCATATGCGGATAAGATGGGCGGAGAGGTTCTTAGAAAGGCGGCCATAGACAGGATCAACGATCTTATGTTCACTTTCGTATCAGATCCCAACGAGGTAAAGGTCGCCGTTATATCAGGAAAACCCTACCTTATGGAATCTCTCACCGAGGTATGCAGCATGACCGGTGGTCCGTTCTGTCTCGGTGGTTCCGAGCTAGGTATCGATATGGCGAAGGAAGCTCCGACATACTGCGTAAAGGAAATATCTGAGCATGTAGGAGGGGACCTTATCGGGGGACTTATAGAATCCGATATGGATCAATCCGATGAAAATATCTTACTTATAGACATTGGGTCCACAGTACAGCTGGCACTTGGTAATAAAGACTCGATAACCGTATATTCTTCAGAGTCAGGCCCTGCATTGGACGGAGGTAATGTTACCTTTGGAATGACGCCATCTATAGGTGCGATCGACAGTGTGATATACAGAAATAAACAAATGAACTTCACTGTTATCGGTGGAACCGCACCTAGAGGAATATGCGGATCTGGTTTGATCGATCTCGTATATCAGATGTTCACCAACGGTATAATAGACGCATGTGGAAATTTCACTAAAGATGCCAAAACCTTTGATTCGGCCAATGGTCCAGCCTATACAGTAGTAAACGATATTTACGTAACGGAAGACGATGTGGCAGCGGTCATTAAAGCTAAGGCGGCTTCATACGCCGGAATAATGACCCTTTTGAAAGAAGCCGACATCGAAATAGATGGAATCTATAAGCTTGTCATCTCTGGAAGTTTCGGCATCTTCATCAATACAGACAACGCGATCTCTTTGGGGATGATACCAGATGTCGACCGCGATAAGATCATTTATCTTGGTAATGCTTCGATGACATATGCAAGGAATATTCTTCTTTCGGAAGAAATTAGAATCCGTGCCGAAGCTGTACGTAAAGTAATAAAAGCCATCGATCTCAACGACGGTAAATACAAAAACGAGTTCGATAACGCATGTTACATACCAGGTAAAAGGAAAATGACCGAGAATGACACTAATGGATCACTCTGAGCTATGGCGATAATAGCTTTTGTTGGCAAAGGCGGAGTAGGAAAGAGCACAATAGCTTCACAGATCGTAAGAAGACTTTCTGAAAGGGGGTCGGTCCTGGCTGTAGATGCAGACCCTAATTCTAACCTATGCGATAAGCTAGGAATAGAGGTCAAAGACACTATTGGAAAACTGAGGGATGAGATAATAGAAGATCCAAGTAAAGTCCCTGACGGTTTGAGTAAACAGCAGTATGTTAACGATCAGGTACATAGAGCGATGTCGGAGACGGAATCAATAGATCTTTTGGTAATGGGAAGGCCAGAAGGAGAAGGTTGTTACTGTTTCATCAATAGCGCACTGAGGGATTGTTTTGTTAAACTCATACCTAATTATGATAACACCGTAGTCGATAACGAGGCAGGTATGGAACACATGTCCCGTAAGGTCCTTCCTCATGCGGATGTTTTTATTTTTGTTTCTGATCCAACGATCACGGGCGTAAAAACAGCAGGGCGACTTTCCGCTTTAGCTGAGGACGTCGGCATCGAGATCGGAAGAAAGATACTGATAATAAACAACATCAATTCCAAGATCCCGGAGAAGTTAGCTAACGCAGCAGTTGAAGCAGGTTTCATCGAAACTATTGCTTTCCCTCACGAACAGTTCATTACCGATTCTGCAATGGAATCTGAAGAGCTAGACGTGCCTAAAGACACAATGTTCGGCAAGTCCATAAGTGAACTGCTGGCACTTATTATTTAAGCGGATCCATATCCAAAGAAGGATGTTTCTTCTCGGATATCCAAACATCGAGCGAGGCCTGGTCTCCGACCAATAATTCATCAGCTATCTTATCGTAAAGGTCAGGTCCTCCGGCATCAGAGCAAGCCTTCCTTAGGGATTCTCCGAGTAAAGATTTCAGACGTTTACTGATCCAAGATACTCTCTCGAGTCCTCCGTCGCCTCTCAGGAAACTACGGGATAAAATGTAATGTTTGCCTATACCCATGTACCCTGGGCGTTGATCTCCTCTCCCGACTATGGAAGATATATCTGAGAAAGAGTAACCAGAAGGATTTTTGCCTGTGTCGGAACGATCTATCAATATTATTGAACGACGATCATTTGATACAGCAACAGCAACTTCCATGCAGCTACAGGTAGTCATAGGCCATTCGGCAACACTGTGTACACATACTCTCTCTATAGAACCAAGAGACGTTTTCTTCATAATTTCGTTAGTTCCGCTCCATTCACCTTTATCGGTATCGATCAACTCACCTTTTAAAAAAGGTCTTTGATGCCCTCTTGGATTAATTTCGCTTCCTACTTTTGCATCTAACCATGTTACCGAACCGCAGACACTGGGACGTTCAGGGGTGATCACACATATGTGTCCCGGGGCATAGGTTTGACATATTGTACATGTGAAAAAAGTGTCGACGTCATTATCTGTTATGTTAGCGAGTGTTGAATCTCTAATACTGTAATGTTCTCTAGCCTTTGTCAGTCCAGATAAGACCGATGACGGTATCGTTGAGAACATTATCTCTATTGAATCGATCACTGTTCCAAAGTTCTTCTTGACATTGGAAATTATGCTATCTCCAATATCTTTGAATGTTATGCCATTCTCTGCAGCCTTGTTACTTATGCGTATCCAACTAGTATCTCTCTGTCCACTGTGCCAGACACCTTCCATACCACTAATAGCAAAGTGTATCCTTCTTTCTATAGCTTGCTCCATCACCGGTTCTACAGATCCAGAAACGTTCACTTCTATTGAAAGTGAATATTCTCCACTTTCTAGGTAAGGTATATCCTTCCCTTCAACAAAGGTCCTTCCATCTTCTATTCCTTCACAAGCTCTAACGATCTCATATGAGATCGTATCCTTGGAACCGCCGAACTCAATGAATGTGTCAGCTTTACGGATATGGTCGCTCTCGAACACCGATCCTGAACGTATTCCCGTGTCACGATTGAATGTTATTCCACGTTCGGCCATAGCGACAGATGACATATTCTCCGCACAGTATTCGGAAAATCTTGGAACGACTGGAAAAATGGAATCTGAAACAGTATAGGATCCTACAGCAGCTGCTGAAAATATGGCTACAACATCTAGTACTGTCAGAGGGCCAGTGTGGATCGTAATGACCTTTGGTTTCTTTTTAAGATATTTTGATAACGAAAGTCTACTGCCTGGCTCTACATTACCGTATCGCAGGGCTGAGCGAGCAATCATACCGTTAAATCCCATAACTTGAATCCCTTTCAACCTAAGGGTATGACAATCTACTTTTAAGTCAAAATAACCGCCTGAAAGTACTACTATCAATCCTTTACTGGCACATTCTTTTATCTCATAAAGGGAACCTTCGTTGGGTTCGCCAATAAATAAAGCGATTCCTGGTATTGTGCCATCTACTAAACTGATGCCAAATTCATCTATCCAGGAGTCTGGAATTATCTCTAAATCGGACAAAGAAGAGATGACGTCGAAGGCCATGGAAGAGTCAATGCCGATCTGTAATCCCCCCTCTATTCCTATGAACGATTTTTTTAAAAAAATATCTGAAACATCGGAAGACTTTATTGATCCTCGACCAGTCCAGGAATAGACTGTCGGTAGTCCATATTCTGTTCCTTTACATTGAAGGAACATGTCGTCAGGAACGTTAAGTGCCAGACGTTCAGCGTTCTCAATAAACTTATTGCGCACATTCTTCAGTGCATCTTGAATCATATGTTCCGTCTCAAGGACGTCTTCAAAATTCATATCAGCTAAGCTCTCTTAGTTCCTTCAGTGTAAATATGCCATTAAGTCCTTTTAGTTCTTGAGGAAGTGTTTCGCGGAACTCTTCTGCTGAAGTACTGATATGACCTATGTCGGCAACAACTTCTAAAATCATTCTTTGATAGCAGATCTTTACCTTGCTGAACACCGAGATAAGGTTGATGTTCCTTCTAGCAAGCAGATCAAATGTTTGTTGCAGCGATCCCGGATTATCTGGAATTTCGAACACCAGATTTATCAGCTGGGTATTTGGTTTAAAGAACGTAATAGACATGATCCAGGAGTCTGCATCAGCTACGATCATAACATCGCGTCCATCTACGTCTTTCAATATATCGTCGTATTCTGGTGCGATATCAAAAGTTCCCCCTTCAAATGTGCAAGGTTCTGCGCGACGGATCTCCTCTTTAGTATGAGATTCAAGGTCAGAACGGAACATTCGTCCGATCTCAGCAGGTTTTGTAGATATATGATCGATCAGAGATACCGAAGGATCTCCCGCACTCTTTCTTTGTGCCAGGTTCTCTATTAGTAAATCAGCTTCCCCTGCAAAACTTAGGTCTGCCATGAGCTTCCATATTATTACGGTGTCAGATATGCCGTTCAACGAAACTGAATTCAGAATATTTATTTCCCTGTCGGCAAGAAACATCGATGCCTGAGCACTGGACCCTGGTACATCCTTCATATAGAATGTTATGTGAGTAAGTGTGCGATAGTTTTCCTGTGGGAACATGGATAATATTATTTCGCAATCTTTGGGTCCGTCGGCAGTATATTTGAACAGAGTGCTGTAAACACATCCTTCATCCATAAGCCCCATCGTATCGGATAGCCAATGGTTAATTTTGATTTTCGTGCCTTTGACCTTTGTGAATTCCCAGAATTTCATAGGAGCCCTTCCGCATGATAGTTGGCAATAATCATATATCTTTCCTGTCAAACTGCTTAACTGATGCAAAAGGACGGGTCCAACAAGGTTCGTTATTCGCATCTTCTAGATCCTTTAGGATATTTGGTATGCTGCAGGGGTTATCTTCATTGGAAGTGTAATACTCGATCACTTCTAGAATTTCTTCTCCTCGACTATTCATTTGAGACATATGCAATGCATCTTCAATGAGTTTAGCGGCGTCCCTAAGTTTAATGGACGCTTTTATTAACATATACTCTTTCTCGGCATAATCCAAAGTCTCACCTCTTCTGAGTAAAATAATATCTGCCTGGTACTGTTGGATTCGGCCCAGTTGTAAAAAGACATATCGGGCATTTTCTTCTCACTTCGATTATCCGTCCGTCCAGAGTCCTGTTTCTTACAGGTACCATTGGGTTTCTACATACTGGACAGAATTCGGGCAGTTTTTGATTCTTCGTGGAGTTATACTCTATATTTACTCCCATGACGCCTCTATTGATACCAATTCTACGTACGCGCTCACCACTTACGCGATAATCTGGGTCCTTGGATGATAATTGTCTTCTTACAAGATCAATCAGTTCCCTTTGAGATCTGACCTGAGGATTCTTGTGCATGACCATCAGTAATGCATCCGCAACATCGTCCTCATTTGGGATTTTGTAGGACATTATCACTGGGTATGACCCTCATAGATTATATGTTTTCACAAAATCATTAGATAGTTTAATCAATGGTAAGTAATTATTCCCTTGAGCGGGGGTAGCCAAGCGGCCAACGGCATAGGACTTAAGATCCTAGACTTTAGGGTTTCAGGGGTTCGAATCCCTTCCCCCGCACTTTTGATTCTTACATCGTATATTTCTATCCTTGAAATCTAAAATAGTTCATCTCAGTAAAATGCTGAACTTTATAAATTTTAATTAAAATTATGAAATAAAGATATATTTGTAATGAAATACAATAGTGAATTCGATTGGAATTCAAAGGAGATACTTTATGGGAAACAATGAGAAAGTAACTAAAACAAGCAAACAAAAAGATGAGTTCAAGGTACAGGTTCTTGAAACCTTCGCAGCTTTGATCACAGCCGCATTCGGACTTGTTGCAGCACTTGCTTGGAATGAAGCAATTAAAGGTTTGATAAATGAATTTTTTGCGTCTGGTGGAGGCCTTATGGCTTCCTTTGTATACGCTATAGTCGTAACAATCATAGCAGTGATATTCACCATATTGATCGCTAGCTCAATAAAGAAGGCAAAAGATAAGATCCCTACGGAAGAGGATTAAACAGTATCCTGTCGATACTATTCGTCGTGAATAAACCACTTTCAATTTTTATAAACATTTATAGAAAGCCAGTTTTATAAAAATTAGTTTAAATAGGCTATGTATTAAATAATACAACTTAGTAATTCAGTTGGAGACATATACTTGGTAACACCTGAAATAACGCCCGGAACTGGGGATGCCAACACTAGGCATGGTTCCAACGCCGGCAGCAATAGCAGAAAAAAGAAAAAATTTAAACCTAAGGTCAAAACGATCGCTAGGAGACAATCTATGCTGAATATGCACAGGATCAATCCGTTCAAGTATGACATGAACGACGTGCTATCGGCTTCTGCTATGGACCCTGATAAAGTGTCCTCGTTCTTAGCAAGTATAATTGCTAAGGCATCTAGAAACTCTACAAAAGAAGCAAAGGAATTCGTTAAGACATTTTTAGAATCCGAAGACCTTACTAAAGAGGAGCACGACAGAATCAATAGGCTCCTCGATAAATACAGCAAATATCGTTGATGTATCATGAAGTTCACAGAGATGCGTTTAGGTCGTATTTTTGTATTAAGCCTCGACCCCGGTGAAATAATCCGGGAAGAGGTTGAAAGATTTTCATCAGAACATGGGATCAACTATGGGACTGTCTCCGTAGTCGGAGGAGTCGATAGAGGGTCGGTCTTGGTAGTTGGCCCGAAATATCCTATAGATGGTCCCATAGAGCCTTTAACGCATGAACTTGAGGCACCTTGCGAGGTCACAGGCTTCGGGACCATCTTCCCTGACCCGTCAGGGAAACCAATCTTTCACATGCATGGATCTGTAGGTCGAGACGGCAGATCGATGACAGGATGCTTTAATAAAAACATAATAGCGTGGCTTGTAACCGAAGTAGTAATAACAGAGTTGGTCGGAAACGGCCCTGTTAGGAAAAGACGTGGCACTTCTCAATTTGAACTCATGACGATAGAATGATCAACGTCTTACGATACCGTAACTGTCCATCCAATTATCGAAAACTTTGTCTGCGTATTGATTCATGTGAACGGTACCTTCTTTGTCGGGAACTATGAACCCTTTGATAGGAAATTCATTATCACAATAAGGGCATCTGACATTAGGGCAGTTCTGGTTAGCTTGAGGGCATGCAACACAAGCAACGGCCCTAGACTGAAAAAGACTGAACTCGCGACTACATACTGGACATAAAAACCTGCGAGCCGCTATTTTAAGGTCTTTGGTAATTCCTACGCTACGCTCCTCGGGAGTAAGCCACATTGGGTCATAGGGTGATATAGGGGTTTGTTCTTCGCTCATTTTTTTCCTCTTGATGCTTTAACGACGGCTTTTAGACGGTTTATGTCGGAACACTCTTCTATGAAAGTTCCTGTGACTATAGCGTCCGCACCCGCCTCTCTTGCGATAGTAGCTGACTCAGGCGAGCGTATTCCTCCGCCTACGATCAATGGGATGGATATTGACTCCTTTACCGCAGAGATGATCTCTGGCGGTACTGGGCGGTCAGCGCCACTACCAGCTTCAAGGTAAACAAAATCCATGCCATACATTTCGCAGGCCATCGCATATCCTACAGCCTTATTGGCTTCCGAATGCTTTATAACTTCGGCCTTTCCGACCTCTCCGACCTTCATACCTGGTTCTACGACGATATACCCCATTGATATGGTCTCGATACCAAGTTTTTTGATATGTGGGGCGGCATAAGCCTGAGCTTTAAAGATCCAAACAGGGTCCGAGCTGTTGACCAGACTCATAAAGAATATTGCATCGACCTCAGGCGACAGTTCATCGGGACCACCAGGAAAATGAATACTTGGTAGCCCGGACATTTTACGTATCGCTCTTGCTGTAGCGCCGAGGTTCTCGGAAGTGACTCCTGTAGATCCACCGATCATAATGATGTCTGTTCCAGCATCTTTAGCGATAGCGGCAAGTTTACCTGCTTCTTCGGGACTCTGTTTGTCAGGGTCGATAAGAGCCATGTGGATGGTTTCGTTTCTGATCCTGTCCAAAAGATATTGTTTGACTTTCATTATATCACACCGATAACAAAGGCAAGCAATGCAATGATCATTGCTATTTTTGCAATCTTCTGTGCACTATGTGCACTTTTAAAAACAATAATGGCGGCATATATAAACATTGCATCAGCGGCCAACACAACTAGGTAAAGGTCACTCATGGAACCGTGCATAAATGGCCAAACACTTAGTGCCACGCCAGAAATGAAAAACACAAAAGCAATAGAAGCAGCCTTTTTTACACCGATCCTCATCGGGAGAGTATCTCTCCCCTCGTCGGATGCTTGATCCTCTATATCTTTTGCGATCTCTCTCCCGATGTTAACCAATATAGCCATAAGGGCAATAGGCACTACTACGATCGCATTATTACATACGGCCCCTCCAAGTAGGAATAACATTCCGGTCATCAGCGCGATTGTAACATTTCCGATAAAACCACGCTGTTTTAAAAATATCTCATAAGAGACCATTAACAATGCAGCAACCAGTACTATAATTGTTGATATAAAATCCCAAAAAATAAAATCAAAATAAAATGATGACGCTTGTGCCAGTATTCCAATCAGTACGGCTAAAATCATCATGAATATGCCAAGGTTCTTAGCCGTAACGGGATTTATCTCGCCTCTCGGCACGGGTCTTTCAGGATGAGCGATCTTGTCAATGTCCCTGTCGATATAGTCGTTTATGGCGTTCCCGCCTGCCATGAATATGAATACTATGAGGCCAGAAATAGCAATACTGATCCAATAATCCGTTATGTTCAGTCCGGAGGCTATGAAAGCGCCTACGATGACGCCTATAATACCCATCAAACCGTTACCGAATCTGAACAACCTCAGATATCTGTTCACGGGCTCTGGATGATCTAAGTGTAGAAATACTTAATCACTTACGAAAAAGGTGATAATGCCTTGTAAGCGAACTGTGGACCCTTTGTAACAATATCTGTTGAATGGACAGGCGATCGGAAGTTATCTCGTGTGGAAGAACAATGCCCGCGCACCCACCTGGTCGTAAAACATCAGATATGGATTCTAATGATCTGGCATATATGTGATCTATCTTTTCTCCGCCTGTTCTAGTAGAACGTCCATACGGAGGATCTGTAGCTACAACATCGATATCCGACCAATGTTCGGCAATATCTCCGATATCTAAAACGTCGCTATCATGAAGTGCCAGGCCATAGAATTCCATGTTTTCTCTTGTACCAGCGACCATATGTGGATCAAAGTCTGACACGATAGATCTCATGCCCATTTCTGCTGCTTCTATTGCTATCCCGCCAGTACCGCAGAATGGATCAAGAACAGTGGATCCTCGTACGGCCCCAGTGAGATTAATAAGCGCTCTGGCATATTTTGGGTGTAACGATATAGGGGAAAAGAACGGACGTTCTCCGACCTTTCTTTTTTCAAAAAGATCAGATTCGATCTTATATTCCTCTACGAATAAGTGAACTCTATCGCTCATAAACATTCTAATGATGATGTCTGGCTCTTTGAGATCTACTGAATTTTTCTTTGAGAATATGTTTCCGACGTCTCTAACTATTTTCTGAGAGTCTATATCAGCCATCATACCTCTGAATCTTTTAGCACGAATGGCAAATGTTCCCTCAGGTAGTTCTCGTTGCACCATTTCCGATAATTTGCCTGGTTCAAAAGAGCCTAGGTATCTACCGATGCTACGTGTAAGTGCCAGTCTATGAGAGATAAAAGAAATGCTATCGGGCGGGAGTTCCAGGATAATGTAACCCGGTCCTGATGCGAATACGCTACAGTCTTTTCCTGATTCGGCGTAAGCGCAGTTCATCGCTTCGGCGTGGGGCATATCGCCCGCTTCGCCCGATAGTTCAAAAAAGTAAATGGGGTTCACTGGAACCCCATTAGTTTTAATCCTTAATACCGTCTTCGGTTACCATGAAGACTGCTTCGCCTTCAGGAAGGTTCGGAGAGTCTACAAGTCTCGCGATCCTCTTTCCTGCCTTGCCTTTTCTTAGATACAAGCGGAATGTTGCGGTATGTCCGACGATATTTCCTCCAATGGGTCTGGTGGGGTCTCCGAAGAAAGCATCCGGTTTGGTGGACACTTGGTTCGTAACCGCGATGACTGCATTGTTCACTGTGGAAAAGTTCAGTAGGTCGTGCATGTGGCGATTTAGGATCTGCTGTCTTTCAGCTAGAGTTCCTCTTCCCACATATTCAGCTCTGAAGTGAGAAGTAAGAGAGTCGACTACCATAAGCCTAACTTTCTTTTCCTTTGCAAGTTCTAGTGCTTTCCCTACTAAAAGTACCTGGTGCTGGGAATTGTAAGCTCTAGCCACATGAATTCTGGCTAGAGTTACGTCCGGATCAAGCCCTAAGTATGTGGCCATCTGAACGATCCTTTCAGGTCTGAACGTATTCTCTGAATCGATTATGATAACGTCAGAATCCAGACCTCCAAGCTCTTCGGGCATAGTTGCATTCACTGCAAGTTGAAAACAGAGCTGAGATTTGCAGCTTCCGAATTCGCCGTAACATTCTACTATTGACTGGCTTTCGAGCCCTCCACCCATAAGCTCATCGAGCGCCTGGGATCCTGTCGTCAGTTTAGTTACGAGCCTGCGTCTTTCTAATATTTCGTTTCCTGTTTCAAACCCACCGATGTCTGCGCACAACTTTGCGCCCTCGATGATGTCTGCTGCCTTTTTCTCGCCGATCTCGCAATCTTCTGCGAGTTCTTTGGGTGGGGCAACAGCAATGGCCATCAGATCTGTGTATCCTGCTTCGCGGAGCTTCTCTGAAATGGCTGGTCCTACTCCTGGTATGTCTTCTATTGTTTTGGTGACCATTGGTATCTCTCCATCACTCACAAAGATTCTTTTCTATATAACCGAAAGGACAGGAGGTCACCGAATACGTCGAAAATGATGTGCCCTTCATAAATGTTTATATGCAAGGTCTAGGATTAATGCGGGATGGCTAAAAAGAAAAGAAGAATAAAGGAGGAGCCTAAGGAAAATTACGAGTTCACTCCTGCGGAGTTCGATGAACGCGAATTCATACTCAAAGAACTTTTCAACACTAAGTTGTTCTTCGTAGCGATCACTTTAGCTATTTTGTCAGGTATTGCCTGGGCGTTTTTTTACACCTTAGGCGAACACATTTGGATCGTAGGTCTTCTATTCTGTATCCTTGTTATGGTTGGAATGAAGAAGATCATAGGTCTATTAGGTATCAAAGTAGAAATGATCCAAGGAAAGGCCATGATAGGCAATTACATCATGTTTTTCCTACTGGCTACTGGCGTAGCGATCTTACTGATCAACGCCCCTTTCTATATGGGTTAATTTTCCCAACTAAGCTTAGGGTCCAAGAGTTCGGTAAGGATATCCGCTGGAGTATCTCTTAGAGTATCTTCATGATCCCTGATGACCATAGTTTCAGGGTCCAGTTCTCTCCCGATACCAGCTATCGCGGCTTCTTCAGAGATCATCTCCTTTGCCGTAGTATATGATCTTTCGGCGATGACGTTCCAGTCGCCATCTTCTATGAAAGGCTCGCCATATTCGTTATCCTTCCATTTTTTAAGGAAAGGTTCTGCATTTGGCACCCATACAGGTGGGCCAACGTGCTTGAACGTTTTAGATAAGACGTCCCTTTCTAGTTCGAAAACGATCCTCATCTCATTCTCGTCCATTTCATGGACCGCTCTTAGAACCGTAAAATCGAACTCGTCCATCTTCCTAGTTAGTGCATACTGGGTCTTCCAGAGTTGAGAATATAGATTGTCCTCGATCACGTTAGGTCTTTTGAATATTATCGTTAGTAGTCGTGAGCCGTGATGTTCTGTTTTCGCTCTTAATTCAAGGGAGCTCATCTCTTCACGGTCAACAGGGAAAAAGAATTTTTCTGAAGGGTTTTGAAGATATTCTCTAGCGGCGACTATGAACAATGACATAGTATCAAGATGTACAGCAGATGCAACGTTCCTACGTGGATCTACAGGATCGTACACGGTCAATGGTGCTACAGATATCGGCCCCCTCCCTTCGATCTCTATGGAGGCGCCTTCTTTCCAATTCGCTCCTGCCTTAATAACTTCCAAAAAACTTCCATATTTTATAATAAGTAATTCGCAAAGATATCCGGAGAATCCTCTGGTGTTTGGTTCTGCACCGTAAGCTGTTATGCCCTTCATAAATTTTTTAAGAAGTCTAACGTCGTCTTTCTGTTTCGGATCAAGATGAGATAAGACATATACCGTGTGGAACGGGGTACGATCTACTGACGATTGAAGCTTTTTTGTGTTCTCTAAATGATAACAAGGAACTAAGTCTATGTCAAGACCATCAAATTTGCCTCTGATGTAAGGGTGCTCTGAATACATGCGTATCCCATTAAGCAGATCCTCTCCTGCCTGTAGACCTTCACTTTCAAGTCTATCTCTAGTAACATTAGGGGGAAACATCAAAAATAGATCTAGGTCAGGATCTGAAAGAAATGTATCTTTCGCAAAGGAACCTACGAATCTAACTTCCGTTGCGGATAGACCGTTTTTTTCAATATACTCTTCAACCAGCTCTTTTAATTTTTTAGCTGATGCTGTTATACGTTCGATCTCGTCCGGCTTCGGTTTTATTTGTTCGAGTACTTCGGATTCCAAACTCATTGTCTCGGAAATCATCATTTAACGTTTAAGCATGTTCCTGTTCTGCCAGTATATTTGATCTAAATGAGCGAATAGAAACTATTCACAATTAAATATACGTGAATCGGTCACAAGAGTATGTATTGCCCAGAATGTGGTTCTAAGAACGAAGACGACGCTACGTTCTGTACTAATTGCGGTGCATACATCGATAATACGTCATACGATCAGCCATATTATCAGGATAAAAAATCTCCTAAGTCTTACAAGAACACAGGCATTACTCTCATAGTAACTATTCTTCTTGTAACGGCGGGATTATTCGGATTTGCGTATATATTCGTTTTAGACGGAGATCCCTTCGTTGCCGATGATTACGTTCTCTACGGTGACGGTGCAGTAGGGTCAGGAATAATAACTGCGGTCAATGATCATTCGGATATCGATCCTCTAGATGACATTTCTATTGTCACATTAACTTTTAAAAAGTCCATACCAGTAAAGTCTTGGGGCATTAGATCATTGGACCAGTCTTTGTATTACGTGGATGAGAACACTCCTCCTCCATCTTCTGAGTTTTACTATTACGATGAGAGAAAATACGAGATCCCTGATGGGGCTACGTTCAGCGAAGATGGAAAATCTATGACCTGTTCCCTTATCCCAGGTCACTATTCCGTTAGTGTTTTTACTAATTTTAAAGATTATATAGGGTCATTTGTAGTTGGAGGAGAAGTAACTCGAAATTACGAGTGGTCATACAATATTCCCGATGGTCCGGATGATTCATTCGAACTTAGTTTTAGCTTTCAATATAGCGAATGTGTATCAGCCATCGCATATGATGGACTAAGGGGATACATAGATTATGATAAGTTAAGTTCCACATTCAAAACATACACCAAAGACGGAATTATCGTTACTGAAGATCTACAGTCTAAGTTACAAACTTTGTATGCCAATAGTGTATTCTCTGTATACGTGGACGATTACTATTACGCGTCTTTTATTTTGGCATTCGTCCAACAGGTTATTAGTTACTACCCCGAAGATCTATCTGGGGATGTCATGCCAGGATCCGCGATGGGTGCTGATGAAAGGATCTACGGACGAGAAGAATATTGGGCGTTTCCTACAGAGACTCTGATACAGGGGGCAGGAGACTGTGAGGACACATCGTTCTTATGCGCCGCCTTGTTCCGTGCCGCAGAATTAGATGCGGCGTTATTGATATTGCCGGGGCATATGATGGCAGGGATATATCTTGAAAATGGGATAAGTTCTGTTAATTATCCACACTATACTGAATCTTCCGAATATATAATAAGTGAAGAAATAGTCAATAGCAAAACAGGAACAACAAAAACATATTATGGTTGCGAAACCACCGCGGATAGTCAATATCTTATTGGATACACCAATCTAAAAGATGAAGTAAAGGGCGTGGAATATGAACTTGTAGACTGGGTGCCGCCTGGAATATATTCTACAAATCCAAAGACCTTCGGGTTCTATCCCGTATGAAAATCAAGGTGACGTATCGGGGATCCATCCCTGTTCAAAGGTCTCCGCATCCGATATCTTAATGACATCATCTATTTCTAGGATCATCCGGTCCCGTGCAGCTATGGTTTTCACTCCCGTAGCTGTTTCAGCCTTTTCTGCTTGTTTTTCCGGTCCTGAACGTATCATGACTATACCTAAATGAATAAATATCGCGATCTCAGGCTTTACAATATTTATAAATTTTATAGCCAGGTCCGTACACAGATGACCTTTGATGTGAAGATCATTAGGAGCGGTCACAGGAAGAATAAGAACCCTGCTCCCGATATACTGCTCGGCTATGCTGTCCGTATAGTCCGTATCGCTTACGTAAGATATTATTCCTTTCTCAGTATGGAACTTCATCCCAATAGTAGTGGGGTCATTGTGCTCTGATCTACAGATCTGGGTCTTCATACCGCCTATAGTCGGCACGTCCCCTGGTACTAGGACCGTGCAGTCCTTGGCGATCTTCTGGTGATATCCTGAGATACATGGGCCAAGGTCGCCCCGTCCATCAATAGCTGTAATACTGCCGTATATGTGTCCTCGTCTTTTCCACCCTCCAAAAGAGCAGCCTTCAATGACAGATTCCGCATCAGCATAGTGGTCAGGGTGTGCGTGTGAGATAACGACGGAGTCGGTACGTGTAAGATCATAACGGATACGTTGCATCTGTGTCAACGCACCAGGACCGGGGTCAACATGTATTATCCGTTCTCCGTTCATCAAAAGGAAACCGCCAGTACTGCGTGTCTGATACATTGTCGTATGACGACCGCCTCCGGTCCCGAGAAAAACAATGCGTATCGACATGTGACACTACATGCCTTAAAGATATATCCGTTTTTGGAAATTAGCAAAATGTTATACGAGGAGATTAGGTTATGCGTCATATGATAACAGTATTCCGAGGCGGATGGATCGTCACTCAAAATTTTAAAAGAGATGTTTTTAAAGGCGACGTGGTCGTCGAGAATGAAAAGATAGTCTACGTAGGACCTGAGTACAAAGGATCCTTTGACAAAGAGATCAAAGCCGCCGGTGATGTGATAATGCCGGGAATGATCAACACTCACACTCATGTCGCAATGTCCGTAATGAAAGGTTCGCTGGATGATCTTGCGTTCCCAGACTTCTTGAATGCTAGTTTCAAAGTCGATGCAGATAGGACCGATCACGATCTAGAAATAGGTACAAAGCTAGGTTGTATGGAGATGATCCGTGGCGGGACTACTACCTTTATGGATCTGTATTACTCGGAAGACATAATTGCAAAAGCAACACAGGAGGCAGGCATTCGCGGTGTTCTATGTTGGTGTGTTCTAGATGAAGACAAAACCACTCAAAAGGGTAATCCTTTAAAGAATTGTGCTAGATTCTATGAATCTCATAAAAATATGAGAAAGATAGTGCCAGGTGTAGGGCTCCAAGGAGTTTATGCATGTAACGAAGAGACATGTCTTGGCGCCAAGGAACTCTCGGATAAAGAAAAAATGCCTATGAATTTCCATCTTTCTGAAACTAGGGGGGAAGTCAACGAACACCGTAAGTCCACAGGAAAAAGGCCCGGGGAGTGGTTTGCAGATCTTGGCATGTTCGGTCCAAGAGGTGTCGCTGCACATTCTGCATGGCTCACCCTCAATGAGGTCAGACTTATGGGTGAAGCAAAAATGTCCATCTCATCGTGTCCTGTGTCCAACATGAAATTAGCTACAGGTGGTGTAGCACCGATACCTGAATTCTGTTCTAGCGGCGTTAACGTCTCAATAGGTACCGATGGCAATACCACTAACAATTCCTTGGATATGTTTTCTGAAATGAAGGTTCTAGGACTTTTACAGAAGGCAAGCCGATGGGATGCTACTGTTACAAAAGCTCAGGAACTTCTAGATTTCGCAACCATAAATGGCGCAAAAGCAGTAGGCATGGAGGACAAGATAGGCTCCATCGAGAAGGGAAAATATGCAGATATTATTGTACTTGATGGAAAGGCTCCCAACATGAGGCCTTTACTGCCTGAGAACATAATTGGTAATTTAGCGTACTCAGCATCAAGTCTTAACGTCAAACATACTATGTGCCAGGGAGATCTCGTAATGGAGGACTGTAAAATTAATACTCTCAATACTGATATGATATTATCAGAATCTGAAGAAGTCTGGAAACAACTATGTTTGAGATGAATCAGAAAACTATTTTCAAAAAACCTGATATTGTAGCAATAGCTGAGGCTGGACTAATGTGTGCGGATATGCACTTTCACACACACTATTCTGACAGCTACACGCAACCGAAGGACGTGATAGCTCTAGCTGAAAAACGTAACGTAGGTGTTGCTATAACGGATCACAATCAGATCGGAGGAGTTCTTGATGCGATAGAGATGGATAGTGACGTCTTAATTATACCAGGAATGGAGGTGAGCACTTCCGACGGTCCGCATATTCTAACTTATTTTTATGATTGGAAAGACCTTAAAACCTTCTGGGACGATCATATCAAGGATAGGATAAGATGGTGCCAGTGGATAGCTCTAAGTGATATGCCAACTTCAAAACTCCTAGATCTTCTGGAAAATGAGAACTGTGTAGTATCCGCTGCCCACCCCATGGGATACTTAGGATCTAACAAAGGATTCGAAGTGTGCGTAAGAAAAAATTACATTCCTAGTAAAGAGGCCC
>CAYIZM010000001.1:0-53861 GCA_964368015.1 uncultured Methanomassiliicoccales archaeon | reverse complement strand
CGGACTCTTACTTCAGAGTCGTCCCTATGCCTAACATGTCTAGGGAAGAGGCAGTGATGGAAGTATTCAGATACCATTTCTCAGACTTTGGGATGTCATCAGCAGAGGAACTGTCAAGGTTCATGCCAATGCGTATGACCGAAATTAGGTCTACCTTAGCATTGTTGGAGAAGGAAGGTTATCTGAAGAAAGGTTTCCTCGTCAAAGACGATCCAACAGTGATATGGATACTTTCCGAAGACGTTGGAAAGACGCAGAAGTTACACACTGGCACATTTATACTTAATTCCCAGGACAACCTTCATGTGTTCATCAGGCCGTACATAAAGGAAGAATCAGGATACAGTAATTCTTCTGTAATAAGTGGTACGGACGTAATAGGTTCCTTCACAGGCAGGACTACGTATGCTGGATCTAAGGTAGACAATTTCGAAGGTTCTGATCGTGCGTATAAGTATCTAAGCGACACAGCAAGGTCCCTAGGGGTCACGATGGAACAGAATAAAGTAAAAGAAGAGGAAGATTGGGACGCCGTAGAATTCTATCTAAAGTCCAATCCTGGAGCCCTCACGCGTAAATGATTTATAACAATTGAACTATTGTTAAGTTATGAAGATTCCATGCGAGATAGTAGTGTGGTATGTATTGCCAACAATTCGTAGAGAGTTGGCTAAAGATCTGGTTATGAACCATGGTTTGAAGCAGGCTGACGTGGCAAGAAGATTCGAAGTAACCGATGCTGCAATATCACAATATATTAAGAAAAAGCGTGGAGAGAACGAAATAATTCAGAATAGTAAACACTACGGCGAATTCCTCAATGAAATAAAAATATCATCTGGACGGATCGCTGAAGATGATGCTGATTTTGCTACTGAGATGTGTCGTTTGTGTATTTTAGTAAAGAGTTGTGGAATGTTAGCCGAGATATATCAACAATATACAGGTTACAGTCCACCTAAATGCGCTATGCCTAACGAGGAAGTCAATCAGAGAATGTTCTCCGAGTGATACAGCAATTCTTGTGCGTATCCTGCATATCTTCCGAATATTTTACGTCCTGCATCTGATACGTTATCGTATTTACCTTCGATACCATAAATATCCTTCATGACTTTAGAGATCCGGGCGTCAACAGGAAATGATTCTAGATGACCATATGCGAAAATGGCCACGCAATCTGCGACCTTCGGTCCGACGCCATATATTTTTTTCAACTCTTTAACACACTCAAAGTAATTTAGTTCTTTAAACGATTCAAGATCGTATGTGCCAGCTTCTACATTTTTTGCGAACTCTACGAACCGGTCCTCTCGATATCCTAATTTACATTCACCTATGCTTTCGCACCCGTCAAGTATTTGTTCGGGTGTAGGAAAAGATCTAACGCCTCCAAGATCGGTCCCGTATAGGTCGCACACGGATTCCACCATTTTTGCAATACGTTTTACGTTGGCGTTGGTCGCCAGGATATACGTTGCTGTGCATTCCCAGACATCCTGTTTTAATATTCTCAGTCCAGGACACGCTACAGCTAATTTTGCTACGTACTCGTCCTTTTCAGATATCTCTTTCATTATCGAGGATAGATCGTCTTGAGAACGAAAATAATCTAGAATAAGATTTTTATCGCATCCCTTAAAGTTAAATCCGTTATCTGTTTGAACTAACTCCACTAGGTTATCGCCAATGACACCTTTCCACACACCTTGGTCCTTTTTCCATCTATGTGCTTGACTACAGCCTAAAGTAGGGTCAAGGGCAACGTCCATCTCGATCTTCATGAATCTCTGATGCGTTTCGGATAATAACTATTTTCCAATCTATTTTTTTAAGTCAAATAAAAAACCGTCGTTAAAAAATATTGAGATCAATAGACCCAGCCATTATTATTTAATTAAATATGCAATCTATATCACAATATTTATTGAGGCAACCGTAAATATAACGACGGACGTTCCAGAAGTATGAGATTCGGACCTGCAGGATACCCGCCGGAAGGCAAGACAGCCTTCGGTTCTTTGGAATATACTAGATCACTGGGACTTAATGCTCTTGAGGTCGAATTGGTGCGTGGAGCACGAATATCCGAAGAACGTGCTATAAAGATCGGCGATGCCGCCAAAGAACTTGATATTAGGTTATCCTGTCACGCCCCTTATTTCATAAGTTTCAATTCGGACAGTCAAGATACTAGAAAGAGAAGTGTTGACTGGGTCATGGACACTGCTCGTGTAGCGCACAACATGGGCGCATACATCATTGTGATCCATGCAGCATCGTACGGAAAAGATCCTGAGGCAGCATTAGGATCTGTTATCGAAGGTCTGACGATATGCAAGGATAATTTGGATAACGAAGGTATCGATGATGTTATCCTTGGCGTGGAGACCATGGGAAAGAAAGGGCAATTCGGCACTCTTGAAGAGATAAAAGGAGTAATGGAAAGTGTAGATGGCGTACACCCGGTATTAGACGTGGCGCATGTCCATGCCAGGAACGGCGGTTCTCTGAAGACCCAGCAGGACATGCAGGATCTGATCGATGATTTCTTCCCGCTATGTGGCAAGATAGCACATTTTCATATTAGTGGCATAGACTTTGGGGAGAGGGGCGAGAAGAAACATTTGACCCTTGATTCTAAACAGCCAGATATGCAATTGTTGGCAAACGTTCTGAATGATTCCGATCAAGAATGCACCTTCATATGCGAATCACCAGAGATATCAGCTGACGCAGTTGTTTTTAAGAACATGTTTCCTAGATTCCGCTAAGCGGTTCTGTGTAAACATTTAAAAGCAGTAGTTCATTTGCGTACCATACGCCACTGTGGCTCAGCGGTAGAGCGGCGGTTTCGTAAACCGTAGATCGGGGGTTCGATTCCCTCCAGTGGCTCCATTTATATCCTAAGCGGTTTCCAGACCGTGGCACGGAGCGAGTTAACAGCTTGATATCTATATATGCCGTTCACTGAGCGGTGTGCCAGTATCTCTTTCGCGGCTGCTTGAGCTTCTTTTTCGAGACCGAATACAGAAAATGTGCCAGTTTGTCTTCTTATGACCTCTTCCACAGGCATTTCGATCTTTATCTCCTCCGAGAACTCACGGCTTTCGATCTTTCGGCCAGAAGATTTTAGAATATTTACGATATCGTCGGTTCTTCGTTTCTTATAACTATAATTTTTCCCAAGTTTTGACCAAATTTCTGATTGTAACTCGTCTCCATGGTTCTCTATCCATGAGATAATAACACAATTGCCTTTGGAAAGAGAATCCATTCGATCTATAGACCCAGGTGTTCCTAGGCTGGAGCAAAGAGCGGAAACCACGGTGTCCCATTTTCGTTCTGTTTCGTAGACATTCCAGTCTGCTTCTATTCTTTCTAAGTTATCGATACCTTCTTTCTTTGCAGTATCAAAGAGACGGTCTAACATCTTTCCTGATGAATCAAGACACGAGACAGTTTTTGAAAATCTAGACATTATCAACGAATATGTGCCAGGTCCGCTACCTATCTCCAATATATCTTTATCATTGCCTATAACGTTGATCTCATCGAGCCATTCAACTATACGCTGTGGCATGTTGCCTTGTTGTTCGGAAGTATACGTTTCAGAGAACACATCCCAGAACTTCACTTTTTCACTCTCTGGCATATTTCCGTCAAGAGGGTGAATCGCCATCAATAGCCGTCCTTTCCATCCTTTTTTAGGTATTGGTTAACGATCTTCACTGCACAAACGTCACCGCACATGGAACAACCGTCTTTATGTTCGGTACATCCTCTCTGACGGTATTCGCGAGCCTTATCAGGATCCAGACAGAGTTCGAACATAGTATCCCAGTCTAATTTCTTACGGGCCCTTGCCATAGCATCGTCCATTTCGCGCCCTCTGCCTCTTGTAAGGTCTCCTACATGTGCAGCTATTTTCGATGCGATCACACCTTCTCTAACGTCTTCGACATCTGGTAATGAAAGATGTTCAGCCGGCGTAAGATAACAGAGGAAGTCTGCTCCTGCTTGTGCGGCAACGGCTCCACCTATGGCTCCGACGATATGATCGTATCCTGGCGCTATATCCGTCACAAGAGGACCTAGTACATAGAAAGGTGCACCGTCACACATACTTTTTTCCAGTGCCACGTTCATCGGGACCTGGTCTAAAGGAACATGCCCTGGACCTTCGACCATGGATTGAACTCCAGCTTCACGGGCCCTTTTAACTAAATGACCCAGTGTCATAAGTTCAGATATCTGAGCTTGATCGGATGCATCGGCGATACAACCCGGTCTAAAACCGTCACCAAGGGACAATGTGAACTCGTATTTTCTTGCCATTTCTAATAAATAATCATAATTTTTGAAAAGTGGATTTTCTTCTTCGTTATGAAGTATCCAAGCAGTAAGGAAAGAACCTCCTCGCGATACAACGTCCATGAGCCTATCTGATCTTTTAAGCCAGGCGACGGACTCTTTTGTTATACCGCAGTGAACGGTCATAAAATCCATACCGTCCTTTGCGTGTTTTTCTATCCCATTGAAGATATCGTCCTCGTTCATATCCACCACTGCGTTATTTCTCGCAGCGGTCAACCCGGTCTGATATATCGGAACAGAACCCATCATAACAGGACATTCCTTTAGGAGTCTGGCTCTTATAACGTCAATATCTCCTCCAGTGCTAAGATCCATTATAGAATCCGCACCGTATTTCAACGAGATCTTAAGTTTTTCCAGTTCGCTGTCTAGGTCAACTATATCCCTTGACGTACCAAGGTTAACATTCACCTTTATGCTGAGGCCTTCACCTATAGCAGCGGGCTCCGGGTCATGTATCGGGTTACAGGGTACAACGATACGTCCTGATGCGATACCATTTCTGATGAATTCTTCCCTGACTCCTTCCTTTTCAGCGATAGTACGCACCAAAGGAGCGTTCCCACCTCTTCGTGCCTGTTCCATAATGGTGCTCATTGAATATCATATCTCCAATCGCTTACGTTTATTTCAGCGTTCCCGTAGTTTTAACGCTCCCTTTTATTCGCGCGTGCGCTACATACGCGCGTATATATAGCGTCAGGGCCTAGTGATTTCGTTAGCACTGTGAATACAATGCGGAGCTGTTCTAAATGGATGGGGTAAAGGAAGTTTATGATCAGGATGGGATTACCGTCCTGCACGGTCTTGAGGCCGTAAGAAAAAGGCCGGGAATGTATATCGGCAGCACCAATGCTCGCGGTCTTCATCACTTGGTGTTCGAAGTCGTCGACAATGGTATCGACGAAGTCATGGCAGGTTACGCCACTAGCGTTGAAATCGAGATCAATACGGACGGTTCTTTAACTGTTAATGACAACGGTCGCGGTATTCCTACTGGTTTCATAGTGGACGAGGGCAAATCTGCTCTAGAAGTCTGTATGACAGAACTACACGCCGGAGGCAAGTTCGATCATAACAGTTACAAAGTGTCCGGAGGCCTTCACGGTGTCGGAGTATCCGTCGTAAACGGTCTTTCTTCTAAACTTATAGCTACTGTCAAGAGAGATGGTAAGATATCAAGGCAGAGTTACCAGATCGGTATTCCTGATGGTGACCTGGAAGTCATCGGAGATTCTGAAGACACAGGTACCATGATCCAATTCTGGCCAGATGCAACCATATTCGAAGAGACCGTAGAATTTGATTACGAGACTTTACAGAACAGGTTCAGGAACCAGGCGTTCTTGAACAAGGAAGCTACAATCAAGCTGACGGACCACAGAACCGGAAGGTCAGAGGTTTTCCACTATGACGGCGGTGTTTCTGAATTCGTTTCTTATCTCAACAGAGCGAGGACATCCATTCACACTCCGATCCATCTTGAAGGTGAAAGAAATGGAATTATGATGGATATAGCATTGCAGTACACGGACGGATACGTGGAAGAGATCAATTCTTTCGTTAATACGATCTTCACACCCGACGGAGGAACCCATATGACCGGGTTCAGAACTGCTCTTACTAAAACCATCAATGATTACGCCAAGGAGAAAAATCTTCTGAAGGACATATCCTTGGAAGGTTCGGATGTTCGTGAAGGTCTAACTTCCGTCATAAGCATCAGAATGGCAGACCCGCAGTTCGAAGGACAGACCAAAGCAAAATTGGGCAACAGCTCGGCTCAATCAGCGGTAGTAACGTTCATGAACGAGAAACTCGCCGAATTTTTCCTCGAGAACCCACCTATCGCTTCGCTGATCGTCAAAAAGTGCATTGTTTCTATGGAAGGCAGGGTCGCAGCTAGACAGGCCCGTGACGCCACTCGTAGGAAAGGTGTTCTCGAGACGACCATGCTTCCCGGCAAATTAGCCGATTGTTCTGAAAGAGATCCAGCAAAGTGCGAAATTTACATTGTAGAGGGAGACTCAGCAGGTGGTTCGGCCAAACAGGGCAGGGACCGTAATTTCCAAGCGATCCTACCGATAAAAGGGAAGATCTTGAACGTTGAGAAAACAAGTCCTCATAAATTACTTGAAAGCGAAGAGATCAAGAATCTCGCCATCGCTATAGGTGGCGGCCTTGGAGAAGATTTTAACGTCGAAAAAATACGTTATCACAAAATAGTCATAATGACCGATGCGGACGTTGATGGAGCTCACATAGGTACGCTTTTACTCACTCTTTTCTACAGGCAGATGAGGCCGCTGATCGATAACGGTTATGTTTACATCGCTATGCCTCCGTTGTATAGGGTATACAGAGGAAAGAAGGAAATATACGCTTACAACGACGAAGAGATGAACGCTGCTATTGCCAGTTTAGGGCAGGGCGCAACTGTTAGCAGATACAAAGGTCTGGGTGAGATGAACCCGCAGCAATTGTGGGATACAACTATGAACCCAGAAACAAGGATAATGAAGAGCATTTCCGTTGATGACAGCATCAACGCGGACCAGTTGTTCTCCGTTCTCATGGGCGGCGATGTTGAACCAAGAAGAGAGTTCATTATAGCTCATGCGGAAGAAGTCGTAAACTTGGATGTGTGATATCATGTCTGATAAAATCGTTATAAGAGAGACCGATGACGGCAAGGTAATCGATCAGACCATAGAACGCGAGATGAAACGTTCCTACATCGACTACTCGATGAGTGTCATAGTAGGCCGTGCACTTCCAGACGTACGTGATGGATGTAAACCAGTTCACCGTAAGATCCTTTACGCAATGTTCGACATGGGGATGCAGTTCAATCGCCCTCACAGAAAGTCCGCGAAAGTGGTCGGAGAAGTTCTGGCAAAATATCACCCTCATGGTGACTCCTCAGCCTACGATGCAATGGTGAGAATGGCCCAGTCCTTCGCACTACGTTATCCAATGGTCGACGGACAAGGTAACTTCGGTTCGATGGACGGGGACCCTGCGGCGGCTATGCGATATACAGAAGCTCGTTTGGCAAAGATAGCCAACGATATGCTTCTCGATATCGACAAGGGCACCGTAGATTACGTCGACAACTACGATGGTTCTTTGAAAGAGCCCTCGGTATTGCCTTCGAAGATCCCAAATCTTTTGGTCAACGGATCTGACGGAATAGCGGTCGGTATGGCTACTAAGATGGCGCCACACAACCTTATCGAAGTTTGTGATGCGATCATTCATTTCATTGATGATCCAGATGCGACCAGCGAGGATCTCAACGAGTTCGTCCATGGTCCAGATTTCCCTACAGGGGGAATCATCTACGGTCTTTCTGGTATCCGGTCCGCTTACACAACAGGTCGCGGGCGTGTCAGAGTACGTGCCAAGACCCATGTTGAAGAAATGGCGCACGGGAAATCCCGTATCATCGTAGACGAACTTCCTTACCAGGTCAATAAGTCGGTCCTTATAGAGCGCATAGCAGAACGCGTTAAGAACAAAGACATAGAAGGGATCACAGACCTTCGCGACGAGTCGGACAGGAACGGAATGCGCATAGTCATCGAACTCCACAGGGACGCAATTGTCAACGTGGTGTTAGAGAATCTGTTCAAAAGAACGGATATGCAGACTACTTTCGGTATCATAAATTTGGCGCTTGTTAATAACAAACCGACTTTACTCACCCTTAGGGACATGGTCTTTTACTATGTGGACCACAGGAATGATATCGTTAGGCGTAGGACACAGTTCGATCTTTCGGCAGCCGAAAAGAGATATCATATCGTAGAAGGTCTCATCAAAGCCCTTCAGAGAATGGACGAGGCTTTAGCGCTTATCCGTGCGTCGGACAGTGGAGAGGAAGCGAACATAGGCTTACAAGCTTTGTTGGAAATAGATCAGGATCAGGCTAAAGCAATTTTGGACATGCGTCTTCAGAAGCTTACTGGCCTTGAGATAGAGACTCTCAAGGACGAGTATAACGAACTGATATTGACCATGGCCGACCTGAAGGATATTCTGGGAAGCGATCAGCGTATAAATCAGATAATCAAGGACGAGTTGGTACAGGTAAAGACCGACTTTGGCGATGAACGTCGTACCGAGATCAATCCCTTTGACATAGACGTTGACGAAGAAGATCTGATCCCACGAGAGGACGTCGTTATCACAATAACCAAGACCAACTACATCAAGCGTATTCCGTTGGATACATACAGACAACAAGGACGCGGAGGAGTAGGTCTTACTGGAATGCAAACAAAGGATGAGGATCACGTTGCGACGATGTTCATAACCTGTTCTCACGACTATGTTATGTTCATATCCGACATCGGTCGTCTGCATTGGCTTAAAGCATACAGGATACCGGAAGGAAGCAGACAATCCAAGGGTAAACCGATAGTGAATCTACTGTCCGATCTGGAAGACGGCGAGAGAGTGGTCAACACCATCTGCGTCAGTGAGTTCTCCGATGACAGGTATCTTACTTTCTGTACCGATGACGGTATTGTAAAGAAGACCCGGCTCAGCGCTTACGGAAACGTAAGAAGAAAAGGTATCAAAGCAATAAAATTGATGCCTGGCAGAAAGCTGATCGAGACCAACATATGCACCGAAGGGGATCAAATAATAATTGCATCCCACAACGGCCAGGCAGTGAGATTCCATGAGAGTGACGTACGTCCCGCAGGTAGGGATACCATGGGCGTTAAGGGAATAACCCTGAACGAAGACGATGTCGTAGTGTCTATGGCCATCGTCCGTCCTGGAGACAAACTCTTGACCGTTACAGAGAACGGTTATGGTAAAGTTTCCGAGGTAGATGATTATCGTCTTACAAAGAGAGGCGGAAAAGGTGTCATAACCATCAAGACCACCGATAGGAACGGTGGCGTGGTTTGCGTAAGAAAGGTCGTAGAGGGCGATGAATTGATGTTGAACAGTACCGAAGGCAAGGTCCTGAGGATATTGGTGGACAACATACGTCAGACCAGCCGTAACACCCAAGGAGTTCGAATAATGGATCTCCGTAATGGCGACAAGGTCACTGCAGTGGAATCCATAGTCGAAGAGGAAGATATTCTTGAGGCGGTAGAGGCCGCACCAGAAAGGGAGTACGAGCAACCCAAGATCAGCAAGGAACTTCCTGAAGATGAAGAAGAACCTGCCGAATGGACGGAAGAAGAGGAGGACTGAGGTGAATTATCGACCGCTGGAGCTCGGTGCGGCGATGGTTTCGACCATCGCCCACGTCTCCTCAATAGCGGTCGTCCTCATTTCTCTTCAAACTACCCCTATTTTACCAATGAATTTTGGTAACCTGGATTATCTGGCACTCCTAATATGGATAGCTTTCGCGATCATGTCCACAGTTTGCTTTGTGGCGGTAATGTGGGAGATAGTGAAAGTCGATCGTATGATGTCTAGGCTAGAATCAGTGGAATGTTATCAATTAAAGACAAAAGGCCTGCTCAGAGGATGGGGTAAGTACCCCAAAGTCAAGAAAAAAGGTGGCCGGACCCAGTAAACTTTATAACGCCTCCTCACATTGGGGGAATTACGCCGCGGTAACTCAGTTGGGAGAGTGCATGACTGAAGATCATGATGTCGCTGGTTCGAGCCCGGCTCGCGGCACCACTTTTATCATCTCGGACATTTGGGTCCATGGAGGGACTGACTTGGAGGAGGACAAGGTTTTTATCGATATCACGAAAAGCCGTTTGACCGTCGCTGAGACCTTAGAAGAGATAAAGCGTCTTCAGATCGAGTTTCCGGATCATGAGATATTTTTAGACGGTGATGCCCATGCTATCATCGGGCGAAGAAAAAGGTGAGTTTTTATTATGGCTAACGGAAGAATTACGATAGGGCTTTACAATTCATACGACTCTAACAAGTTCAGGGAGCCGCACAGACGTGCTATAGCGCGTACAGGTGACATAGCCATGGCTTACAATATGAACCTGGCACTTTTTGGTTTTCCTATTCCTGAAGATTGCAGAACACCAAAGGATATCGCAGAATGGGTGGCAGGAACCACTAGCATCGGACGTCACGGGGATTATTTTGTGCAGCTTGCGGAAGAAGGAAGGTTCTCTACGTTTCCGTATCCCTCAAAAGGGTTCCCCCCACAGTTGGGTGAACCTATTCTTACCACTAGTAGTCCAGAACCTTCTAAAAAGATAGAACTTGGTACATTAGTGAAGGAGGTCAAAGGTGGAAAGAGCATCCTCCTTGTTTTTGGTCTAGGACCTCACGGCGTTCCAAAAAATGCAACCTCCATACCGAAATATAATCTCGATATAACCGGCGGTGGTTATTCGTTGGAAACCTGCACTGCAATAGGCGCTGTATGCGGCGCAGTACACGCACTTATGACTCAGTAATGGTCGTAAACGAGATTTCCTGGTTCGAACAGGGCTCCAGTACCTTTTTCTACACGTCCTACGACTTGGGAATTCTTATTTTCGTGGACTATTGATTCAGCATCAACAGATGATGCGACGATCATGAAACCCATACTCATGTTGAACGTCTGGTACATTTCTTTATCTGTAACGTTACCAAGTTTTTGAATGGTTTTGAATATGTTAGCTGGTTTTATAGGATCGTCTATTATATATTGAAGGCCGGACCTCATTCTAAGAAGGTTACGTAGACCTCCGCCAGTGATGTTCAACAGTCCGTGGACATCATATTTTGAAGTTATTCCTAGAACTTGTTTAACATATATTTCAGTGGGAGTAAGAAGATTATCTCCGATAGATCCGTTCAGACCGGATGCTTTATCATTCAATTCAAATCCGGAGCTTTCAAAGACTTTTCTTGCTAAAGTGAGACCGTTAGAATGTATGCCCGATGATCTAAGAGCAACAATAAGGTCACCCTCTTCGCATTCTTCTCCTGTAATGACCTCTGATCTTCTCACATGACCCAGACACGTACCGGAAAGATCCGGTATCCTGACTATTTCCGGGAGTACGGCTATCTCTCCACCGACGATCTCCATGTTCGACATCTCGGCCCCTTTATTGAGTCCGATCCCGATCTCCTTTGTGATATTCGGATCAGGATCTGCAATTGCCACATAATCTACGAATGACATAGGCTCGGAGTTAACACAGATGGTGTCGTTAACATTCATAGCTACACAGTCAATTCCGACAGTGTCCCATTTATTCATCGCATTAGCCACCATAAGTTTGGACCCAACTCCGTCCGTAGCTAATGTAAGATATTCGTTACCAAACTCGATCAGGCTGGCGAAGAGTCCAGATCTTTTTAATTGCTGCCCTTTTCCTTCGCGACGATATTTCAGTTCGCTTACTAAGGAACTTATTGCATCTGATTTTTTGTCAATACTGACTCCTGCTTTCTCGTAAGTCCATTCGGTCATGGCGTTCATTACTGGATGACCCACTCTTATATTTATGACGTGGGAAAAGGGTTTAAAGATAAACACAATGGACAGGTCATGGCGTTACACGATCGGTGGGTACAAGAAAGGAGGCATGAGCATTACTACAAGCTTGCTAAGAAGCAAGGGTACCGCTCCAGGGCATCATACAAATTATTGCAGATGGACGAACGCTTTGGTATTTTTAAAAAGGGGGATTCAGTAGCTGATCTGGGGGCATTTCCAGGTGGCTGGCTCCAAGTGGCTAAAGATAAAGTCGGCGAGTCAGGAAAAGTTATTGGATTAGATCTAAGGCGTATCCGCCCGTTAGAAGGCGTGGAGACCATTCTTGGGGATATAACCGAGGATTCTACAATGATAGAGCTACTTTCAAAAGTAGGGGGAAAGGTAGACGTGGTTATTTCTGACATGGCCCCTAACATCGCAGGCCATTATTCAACGGACCACGCTCGTTCCGTGCATCTATGCACATATGCAATAAACGTCTGTGACCGTATCCTAAGGAAGAACGGAACCTTGGTAATGAAGGTCTTCATGGGAGATATGTTCCACCTGATCAAAAGAGATGTAGAATTCAGGTTCAAAACTGTAAAGATACACACTCCAGCCGCAACTAGAGAAACTTCTTCTGAAGTTTACGTGATATGCAAAGGTTTCTATGCCAAAAATAAAGTGAAATTGGAAGAGCCAGTTCCAGAAGTTAAGGAAAAAGCATTTTCCATCAAGGGAAATTTCATATGATATCTTCACATTATAACTTAATACTTTTCCTGTGATGACAATAGCGGGAGCGCTCTATGGCAAGGAAGACCAGCACAGTACTGCTGATGATGACCGGAACACTCGTATTTCTGGTCTTAGTTGGTGGTTTAGGCCTGATGTTAATCAGTGAATACGATGCAATAGAATACGAATACGAGGTCACTGGCACACATGATGTGTTTTACGAAACGTATCAAATAAAGGAATCTCGGAATCTTAGTGGTACGGTCAGTACTACATACATGGATATTTTCGGTGTAACGAGGGTTACGACGATCAGTGACATAACTTACTTTGATACGATCGATGAACCGGAAAAAAAGTATGATTTAGCGGGAAAATGGAGATTCTTTTCGGATCCTGATCTTGGAAACATGATCAGTTTTACCGAAGTATACACATCCGAGATCTACGGTGAGCTGATTGTAGATATTTACGAAGTTATCGAAGAGAACGAGGTCATCAAGAGATTCGTGGGTCATGACGACGGAATAGTTTACCGCGTGGAGAGAACCATAACCAACGGTGATCTAACGACGAATATAATACAAAAACTTGTAAATTACGAAGCGACAAAAATGCCCTTCAAGTTATGATCTCAGTCCCAGAACCTCTTGTTCTTCGCATAGGTTATTTCGACGGCCATTATACCTCTAAGGAAATCGTCTTCGTCAACATATATTCCGTTGAGTATCCTTGAAGCACTGTTGGGACCGATACCTCTTCCTGCTAGAGTGAATACGGCGCGCTTGCCTTGTTCTCTAACAAGGTTTGCGTTCCGTGACATACGTTGAAGTTCTTTCTTCTCTTGTGGCGCTAAACGTTTCTGTTTGATCAATCTAGCATTGTCTCGGTCGTATTCTTTCAAAACTGCTATCATAATTCCGTCGCAATTCTGACATCTAAGACGGTCGGGAGCTTCCCCCACTCTTAACCTACTTTGAGAACCGCAGCTCATGCAGGTTGCGAACAGAAGCTCTTCATCTATCCTTTTCTTCATGGCCATAAGTATCGCGTGATCTGCACGTATCGGTTGCATGAGTTCTTTGGATCTTGTGATGCCTTCGAGTCCGATGGGAGCGACAGGTCCTGTTATTACTTTTATTTCTCCTTTTGAGATCAACGAGATTATCTTTTCTGTGTTGATTATATCCAGATCATCCCACAATACCTTGTTGACAGCTTCGTTGTACGCCGGAGTTCCTTTATGTATGTCAAAAAGTCTGTTAAAATTCATGAAGCGGTGGTCTGCTTCTTTTTCTATTATGCCGAATTTCTTTGCGACGTAGACGAAACGCCATTTTAGGAACGTAGAATTCAATATGGTTTTTCTGCAAAGGTCTTCCACAGTTCCAGGACGGATGAGTTTGAAAGTACTTTCCAGGTCCTCTTTGCTTATGCTACGAGGAAGTTCCATGATTATACGATACGGATCTGTTGATACACCAACGCTTTCTCCGAAACGTGCGGTAAGTAGAGCAGATATGATCTTGCTCAGTGTTTCGTTAACTTTAGTGCCGAAACAGCAGTTGATTATTGCGATCCTATTGCCTACCTCTAATGTTACGGTACGGTCCGTCGGCATAACATGTTCAGCCTGGGATTCAAGAAAAGAATCCAATCTGCTGATGCCTTCTTCATCACATGGATATTCGTTATAATTACGGAGACGGCGCATCCGTCCGACTTCCATCGCGATATCAAAAGGAACTGGAATATCCGAACCGGTCCATGACGGAACGGATCCTATCTCTCTTGCTTCTTCTACGAGGATCTCTTCCTCTCGCATTTCGATTATCCTCCAGGTACGGCCTTTAGCAATGAACATCGCATGCTCTTCTGCAAAAGTGGCGACGAAACTCTCATCAAGCGAACCGATTATCGACCTAGTTCCGATGTCCCGTATCCTGTACGATTTTTCGTCAGGTATCATGGAGATGTTACTGTAAAAGTAATTCATCCCTCTACGAGAGCGTCTAAATCCGTCCTCGTCCTCGAATATCATTTTGATGGATTTCAACTGTTCCAGCACATCATCCATAACGGATCTTTCCAGTGTGCTAAATGTATATGACCTGTTGAAAAATTTGAACGCGGTATCTCGATCCACCCGACCGCTCATAGTCATTGCGATAAGTTGATTTGCAACTACGGTAAGAGGACACTTTCTTCCTTCTAGGCTTTCCATCTCACGTGTTTCGCATTTACGGGCGATGACCATCGCTTCTGCGATCTCGTCCGGTGCGGTAGCTAATATCCTAGCTTTTATCAATTCGCCTATTCGATGTCCTGCCCTTCCAGCACGCTGGATCATTCTAGAGACTTGTCTAGGAGAATTAAATTGGATGACTAGATCCGTGCTTCCAACGTCTATGCCTAATTCAAGTGATGATGTGCATAGTAGCGCTTTAAGTTCTCCAGACTTGAAACGGTCCTCCATTTCCATTCGGGTTTCTTTTGAAAGTGATCCATGATGAACATCTATTGAAAATTCAGTATCCCAAAGGCGATATCTCGCGGCAAGCCATTCTGCGGTCTCTCTTGTGTTAACAAAGAAAAGTGTCGATCTACCGGTTTCGATCAAACGACGACCATGCTTCATCACACCTAGCATTTCCGCCTCTGTTTGAAGTCTATCTAAAAGTACTGGGTCATCGTCTGGTTTGGGACACTCTACGGTTATGTCGTAATCTCTATGTGTATCGTGTCTACAAACGGTTACTTTACGTCCTACACCAGCAAGGAAGTTCTTCACTTCTTCCACGTTCCCGACAGTTGCTGAAAGTCCGATCCTTTGGTACTCTCCAGCAGTCGCCGAAAGTCGTTCTAAAGCCACGCTCATCTGCGCTCCACGTTCGTTGTCCGCTAGTTCGTGGATCTCGTCAACGATCACCCATCTTACATTCTCAAGATGTTTTCTAAGGATCTTTCCAGTAAAAAGTACCTGTAATGTTTCAGGCGTGGTGATCAATATCTTCGGCGGATTCTTGGACTGACTGTTCCTTTCGCTTTGAGTGGTGTCGCCATGTCTAACCCCTACTGAGATCTCGGATTCTTGACCGTAGTCTTCGATACGTTTTAGCATATCTCGGTTCAACGCACGTAATGGCGTGATATACAGGCATTGGAAACCGTTCCCGCCACTTTTCTTCAACTCGTCGAGTATAGGAAGTATGGCGGCTTCGGTTTTACCGATGCCTGTAGGTGCTACCAGTAGGACATTTTGCCCAGCTGCGATCTTCGGGATCGCATCTGCTTGAGGTTCCGTAGGTTCTTCAATGCCCCTTTTCCGAAGCATATCGACGAGCCAAGGGCTCAGCATGTCGAAGGGCATTTCAGTTTAACACTCAATTCAGCGTTTTTTCTTCTTAGCTGTCTTGAGGTTCTCCTTAACGGCTTCGGCGATCTCATCGCCTTCTTTGACGCCGTCGGTGATATCGTCCTCGTTGTATCTTAGAACGGTCCAGCCCTTAGATATTAGCTTGTTGTCCAAGGTTTTGTCCGAACCAGCTTGTTCTACGAAGACCGCGACCTTTCCCTTGACGAATGCAACAGGTATGTTGTCTTTACTGTAGTTCCTTCTACACCTGAGGCCGTTGTTCCAAGCTGCTCTTCTTACTATGGCTTCTGGCGAATAATCGGTATAGTCATCAATGTAGACCTCTTCGGTCTCATTCTCTAACCAACCTGGAGATCCTTTTGTTGGAGTTGACTTAACTACGTCTTTAGGTGTTTCGTCCTTCTTGGCGACTTCCTTTGGAGTAGTTTCTACTTTAGCGACCTCGGTAGGTGTTGGTACGGTTTTTACGACTTCCTTTGGAGTCTCGACCTTCTTAGCCACCTCAGCAGGTGCCTTTACAGCAGGCTTGGGGACTTCTACACAAGGTGTCTCTACCTTTTCCTCTACTTTGGGTGCTGTTACCTGTAGCAACACTTCTGATAGGTCCATGACCTTGATCTTGGATCCAGCTTTTTTTGCGCCTTGTCTAAGATTTAGTACACAGAACGGGCAAGAAGTGATGATAAGTTCTGCTCCGACCTCTTCTGCGTCAGCGATCCTATCAACTGCTATGGAGACGGCGTAGTCGCCGTACTGACTCTTGTATCCTCCACCTGCGCCGCAACATCTGGAAAGTTCCCTGGAGCGGTACATTTCTACGAACTCCATGCCTTTTATCTTCTTGATGACGTTCCTGGCGGGTTCGTAAACTCCAGCGTGTCTTCCAAGGTGACAAGGGTCGTGGTAGGTCGCTTTGATCTTGAACTCGTTGTTCAGAGGTAATTTTCTGTTTGCTATCAGATCTTCCACGTATTGTGAGAAGTGATAGACGTTCTGTCCTGTCTTGGCATAATATTTGCCCGAATCGTTGAGAACGGTCTTGTAGCATCCGGCACAGGTCATCACCATGTCTTTTGCTCCCGTACCGTCTGCTTTCTCGACGGTATGTTTATAGAATTCGGGGCTGAGGTCCGTAACTCCGGTCCTCAAAAGAGGAGAAGTGCAACACCATTCCTCGGGTCCTAGGGATCCTACGGATACTCCTCCACGGGAAAGTACGGTGACTCCGGCGTATGCGATCTCTTGCATCCTGTAAGATGCGGTACATCCAGCAAAGAATAATACGTCAGGGACCTGCTCTTGTTCTACGTCCTTAGGCCACCATGCGTTCTTTATGTCATTTGGTTCGCCATAGGGGTTGTGGGTCTCTTCGATCCGGCCCTTCATGACCTTATGGGCCTGCATAGGTCCGAAATCGTTCTTGACGATCCACGTTCTGATCTTCTCCCAGAATTCCACAAGGTGGATATTGGCGTGACAGACCGCTTCACAGTTTCCACAGCCGGTACATTTGTACATCGCGTCTACAAACTCAGGACTTACTGTTACGTTCCTGCCTAGGGCCTTGTCCATAGCTCCGAACCCGACCTTATCAAGCTGATTAAGATAGTATATTTTACCTCTGGGGGTCACAGACTCCCAAGGGGTCATTGAGTGTGCTTCACATACGTCGATGCAGTATCCGCATTGAACACATTGTGTAAGTTCTCTTGCGATACGCGGCATTCTAGGAACTTTGTTTTTTTCTTTAATTGTGATCTCGATCATAGGTCTTCACCGTAATAGGTCGCAATCGACCTTTTATCCATATCAAAGAGAACAAACCTGCCTGTAATTAAGCCTTTCCGATATTTCTCCCAAGGGGTTACAGAAATACGGCAATAAGTCCCCGAAAAAAAGACAATGGCACATTAGGCTGTAAAACTCGTGCAAAGAGTAAAAATAAAGTGGGCCCAGCCGGATTTGAACCGGCGACCACTCGGTTATGAGCCGAGCGCTCTACCAACTAAGCTATGAGCCCCCAGGTAAACGGATAGAAAGGTATCAGATAAAAAGATATCGTGAAAAAGAGTGGCGCCGTCGCACGGGCTCGAACCGTGGACCTTGTGATTAACAGTCACACGCTCTACCAACTGAGCTACGACGGCCTGAAAACTGCAAAGTGTGGCTGATATTAAAGTGTTACGTACCAGGTATTTGGCCACGGACCTCTTCTATACGGTCAACGAGCGTGGTCAGGTAGTCACTTATCTCCTTCATGAAGGTTTCATATTTTTCTGATACGATGGCACCATCTGGCGTAGCGATTATAGCACCATCGTTTTCCAATACTCGAAGTGAATATCGAACCTTATGACGAGGTAGATCGAGGATCTCCGACAATCGTATGATGCCAACAGGTTGATTCTTTTTAGTAACGTGAAGCATTTTGATATGGCGTTCTATGAGCTCTATCTCCTTATATGCACCGCTGGCCATTCCCGTTTCTTTGCCCATTTCTACACCTACCACTAAGGCATGTACTTTCACTCATTAAGTAAAAACGGCACGGTGTACTGAGTTCAGCGTCCGTACCACTTGAGTTTCTCGCCCCATCTCGAGTAGTATTTCCAGTATACCTGTACATAAGATCCGCAGCAATCAAGGGCTTTCTGTTCGCCGTTTTCGCCTTTATAGGTCTTATAGCACATGACACATTGAAATCTCAACTCGGGCTCTTTCTTCTTGGCCATTACACCGAGAACGTATGGCCAATAAATAAACCTTTAGGGAATGTTCATTTAACTTTCCTGATGAATTAGAATTTATTGAGATCCTGAAAATCTCTTATTCTGTGTATCATCGGTGTTTAAGTGTTCCCCGTTCGATTGAAATACCATTAAATTATACGGAACTTCCGATAAATATTCATTTTTATAAGAAATGGTATTATATTCACAACGCTTTAGTATTCGTTCATGAACAAGATCAAGGTCATCAACGAACCGTCTGAGTTAGTGCCTATGCTTCGGTCCGTCGACACGCCCTTAAAACGGGAGGTCCTCAAGGAAGTGACCTTGGAATGGAAAACGGCTGGAGAGATAGAGAAAAAACATGGTCCTGAAGGTAGGGACGCCCTGATTTTCTTTGAAAAAATGAAACTGGTAGAAACCAGATGGCTCTCCGTTGATGGAAATTATCCTGAAAAATCATACCATTCCTATTACGCTTCTTTTAGCATAAACGCGCAATGGCCAGTATACGAGATCAGTGACGTTCTCGCAGCAGCCATGATGGACAAAGAAGAATTCGAAGAGATCGAAAAGAAAATTTTAGATGAAGTAGGCCCTGCAGGCAGATTCTCCGGAGATGTAGCTGAATCTCTGGCCCTTACTTCCACAATGCTCAAGAGCCTTGTAAGAAGGTCCGTAAAAATGGACTACCGTGGTCACAGGATCGAGCCGTTAAAAGATGAGTGATCATGTCCGAGATACGGATAGTGAGGATAGGCCATAGGCCTGACAGGGACAAACGTGTAACTACACATGTCGCACTGTCGTCCAGAGCGTTGGGTGCTAGCGGTATTTACGTGGATACTCACGATTCAACACTCGAGGAGAACATCAGAAGTATGACGGACCGTTTCGGCGGGAATTTTGAAATAGAGACCGGCGTAAAATGGAAAAGTGTCGTCAAGGACTTCGATGGAACCGTTGTACATCTCACCATGTACGGTCAGAGACTCGACGAATCATTACCTAAAATACCTAGGGACAAGGACATGCTCATCATAGTCGGTGCAGAAAAAGTTCCATTTGATGTATACGAACGTGCGGATTTCAACATATCCGTAGGAAATCAGCCACATTCTGAGATCGCCGCATTAGCGATATTCCTTTATTGCTACACCGAGGGGGAGATGCTCTATGCTGCCCGAGATGGCAAAATGACCGTAATTCCCAACGAGAGGGGGAAGACGATTGTCTAAAAAATATCCTAACGAGAAAGAATGTATCCAGATCCTAAAAGAAGCTGGCTGTTCTTCCCGTGTGATACTTCACTGTCGTACCGTAAAAGAGGTTGCCGAGGTCATATCTAAAAGTATACCGCGAGCGGATAAGGACCTCATTATAGCCGGAGCGTTGCTCCATGATCTAGGAAGATCCCTCAACCATACCATTTTGCATGCTGTGATAGGTGCACAGATGATCGAGGAACTAGGTCTTCCAAAGGAAGTTTCGGAGATTGTACGTAGGCATACAGGTGCAGGCCTCGATGACGAAGATATCGAGGCATTCGGACTTCCACAAGGAGATTATTATCCAAGAACTATAGAGCAGAAGATCGTATCTCAAGCTGATAATCTAGTCAGTGATTCTACTTTAGTTTCTCATCACGTACCAGTTGAGAAACTTAGAAAAAAAGATGCGCCTAATGGCGCAGAACGAATACTGGCTTTACACGACGAATTATCTAAAGAAGCGGGATTCGATCTTGACCTCATCATCGAGAGGATCGGGGAGAATCCGGTTGGGGATCCGCTTCAACGCCGACGTGATCAGGAAAGGTCCTAAGTATGACCACGTCACCGATACCTCGCACCCACGAGAATGGTATCGATATGGATATTTTATCGTCCACTAGAGTAGGATTTGCTTTTTCTACGTACAGGCCGTAAGCCTTCATCCTAGACAGATCTATTACGACCTCATCTACGATCCCTACGAATATTCCTTCTGGATTATAGATCTCTAATCCGATAATGTTCGATATAGTCTCCCACATAGTTGATTATGTTATAGTGTAAGTTATTTATTTAATCCGCCTATTACACAGTGAGGCAAAAAAATGGTAACCGAACTTAAAGAGTCAAATTTCGACAGTTTCGTTGAAGAGAACAAGAAAGTCCTGATCGACTGCTGGGCACCATGGTGTGGCCCCTGTAGAAGAATGGGCCCGATAATCGAAGAGATCGATGCAGGTGAAAAGGATTTTGCAGTAGCTAAATTGAACACCGATGAAAATCAAGCTATCTCTGTTCGTTTCAACATCAACGCCATCCCTACACTTTTGATATTCAAGGACGGAGTTCTTGCGAAGACCTTGGTAGGTCTTAGGCCTAAGGATGAGATCCTTAGCGCCGTCAATGGTGTCTGATATGGAAATCGATGTATTGATCATTGGCGCTGGTCCATCGGGGATACAGGCGGCGATACATGCGGCCAGGAGAAAGGTCTCCACCGTAATTATCGGTAAACCTTCTAATTCAGCCGCAGCGGGCGCCCATATAGAGAATTATTTCGGGGTCGTAGGGCCCATCGACGGGTTAGAGCTGCTGAACAATGGGATAAAACAAGCTATATCTTTCGGCGCGGACTTCGTCGAAGAGAATATAATATCCGCTAGTAGAGAAGGCAAGCTGTTCAATGTGAAGACAGAAGGCAACAAAGAGTATACTGCAAAAGCTGTTATCGTGGCCACAGGGATATCCAGAGTAAAACTTGGAATTCCTGGAGAGAAGGAATTCATCGGTAAAGGCGTGAGCTATTGTTCCGCTTGTGATTGTAATTTCTTCAAAGGCAAAGATGTCGCGATCATCGGTGACGAGACAGAAGCAGCAGTATCTGCCGAACTTTTAGCCAAATACGCATCTCAAGTATATTGGATAACTAAAGGACCGAAAGCGGTCAAGTCCCTCGTGGACCGTGCATTGTTAGCAGGTGTCATTATGAAGAGTGCCGCGCCGGTAGAGATACGTGGAACGGACAAAGTAACTGCATTAGCACTTGAGGACGGTTCTGAGATAGCTGTGGACGGAGTGTTCATCGAATTAGGCGCCAAATCGGCGGCGGACCTTGTGATGGACCTAGACCTTATGCCAGAAATGGACGATACGATAAAGGTCGATGGCAAGTTCGCAACGAAAGTACCTGGACTCTTCGCATGCGGGGACGTGATCGGTAAACCTTGGCAAATGGCCAGGGCCGTAGGACAAGGCTGTATGGCCGGTCTGTCGGCGGCGGACTTCATAAAGGTCACCAAATGACAGTGGACGACCTCATCGCAGGCATGTTGAAAGAGGAGGGCGGATTTCAAAAAGCCCTCCGTTCAATGCTTAGTGATGAGCTAAGCATGTCCCTGAGCGAGTTCTGCGAAGTCGCTGGGCTTTCTCCATCCACTATGTACAAAGTACTAGAGGAGAAACGGGAACCGAACATACGGACCATCAGGAAGGTAGTAAAGGCATTACGTGAACTGACCGGTCCGATGGGCGATCATTTCATAGCGATAATAGCTTCGAACGTATCCATGGATGGGTTACCGGAAACCTTTAAAGTAAGTGGTAGGGACGTCTCCCTAAGGGAATATCCTGTTAACACGGTAGAGGATGCCATAATAGCTGCCGTCCGAGCGGAGAGGGACGGTGCGTTGGCGATCATATGTGCCCCGATAGTTGCACCGACCATCGAAAAGATCCTGACCATACCGGTTTCCCGGGTGATACCGACGGTGAGCATAATGAGAGCCATCGAACGTTTAGAAGGGATCATTTGAAAAATTAAAATACCACCTTTACTTATTAGACCATAGAGGCTGTATTCTGTTCGGGATCCAAGTAGTTAGCAACACGCCGATGAATTCTGTGTCCGACGTAGACATAGTGGCTGAGACTTTTTTGATATATATCGGATATATTCCTAAAGGATACGATCCAAAAACCTCGGCAACAGGACTTAGGGACAGTGTACCATACCGTCTTTTCATGGATTATTTCATGGGTAACCCTAACAAAGCTTGGACAGTGGAAGAACTCGCTTTACTTCTGAGCACTACAAAACCGACAATTTATCGGCATATCAACAAGCTGAAAGCGCTGGACCTTATGGAAGGCATCGATACCGAATTCGAAGGTCAGAAGCGTAAAGGCTACAGGATAAGGTACGGGGATCTCAGTAAGGCCTGGAGTTTTACAGAGGCCAATGTAAAAATGGCAATGGACAATTATAAAAGCACTGCTGGCCACCTTCAGCAACTTGTAAAGAAGAGGAGGGACCAAGGTGACTGATAATAAAGATTATGATCTTCGACCTGGAGCCGTTTACGACGTATCCTATGGAAAAAAGGACGAGATCGTCACCGGAACTTTCCGCGGATATACTATGATAGGGTCCGAGACCTCTTTAGTCCTTGAAAGCGAAAAGAGGATAGTCTATATCCTTACCGCCGCCGTCATATGCATGAAACTAGTGGAACAGGTACCTGTGAAAGAACCAGTTCCTTCAAAAGATATTTACTACGGATGAGAGACGTGTCACAGCTTGCAGAACATCTTATCGCTGCGGTGAAGAGCGGGGAAGTCACCACACGCAAAGGGATCCAAGATAAGAAGATCAGATTATGCGGAGAATTAGGTCTTAAGGCCGTTCCTCCTAACTCGGAGATACTTGCTCACGTTAGCGACGAGGACCGAGAGCTCTTTTTACCGTTGCTAATAAAAAAACCTATGAGGACCGCAAGTGGTACTGCCGTCGTAGCTGTAATGGCCTCGCCACATCCCTGTCCACATGGAAAATGTATATTCTGTCCTGGAGGTGTCGATAATAATTCTCCGCAGTCATACACCGGTAAGGAGCCAGCAGCTCGCCGTGCAGGCAGGAACGAGTATGATCCCTATCGCCAAGTAAACGATAGGATAGATCAATTGACCGTGATAGGTCATGACACGTCAAAAATAGATCTGATCATCATGGGCGGCACTTTTACGTGCAGGGACGAGGAGTACAAGGAATGGTTCGTCCGTAGATGTTTCGATGCTATGAACGGCATTGATTCTGAAGATCTTCGAACAGCTCAAGATATCAACGAAGATTCGGACCATCACTGTGTAGCCTTGGCCGTAGAGGTCCGTCCAGATTCATTTACTACTGAAGAAATAAAGGATGCTATGGGTCTTGGAGCTACGAGAGTGGAACTAGGGGTACAGATCCTTGATGACGATATTCTATCGGCGGTCAATCGCGGACATGATATCAATCACATAATAGAATCCACACGTGCATGTAAAGAAGCCGGGATACCGGTATGTTACCATATCATGCCAGGTCTTCCTGGATCGAATATGGAAAAGGACATGGATTCTTTCAAGCGTATTTTTTCCGATCCTGATTTCAGACCGGATTCATTTAAATTTTATACAACACTGGTAATCCCTAAAACCCAATTATACGATATGTGGGTGGCCGGTGAATATGAACCATACGATACAGAAATGGCTACCCAGCTTCTTTCTGAAATGAAATCTATGGTCCCCGAATACGTTAGGATACAGCGTATCCAACGTGACATCCCGGTACCAGAGATCGCTGCTGGAGTAATGAAAAGTAATCTTCGACAACTAGTACAAAAACACCTGGCCGAACAGGGGAAGAAGTGTAGATGTTTACGTTGCCGCGAGGTCGGTCATACGGGCACGACTCCTACGGACCCCGAAGATGCGGAATTGAAGGTAATAGAGTACGAGGCGTCAGGTGCTACAGAACATTTCATAAGTTTTGAACATCAGGACTCAGTGATCGGTTTCTTACGTTTGAGGACCCACGAAGGTAAAGCATCAATAAGAGAAATAAAAGTTTCTGGAAGCCTCAGTTCTACTTCCAACGCAGGAACATGGCACAACAGAGGATACGATACACAGCTTTTAAAAAAGGCCGAAGAGATCGCCAGGTCCTTAGGAGCTTTCAATATGAAAGTTACTTGCGGTGTCGGAGATCGTAGGCTCTATAGGGATCTAGGATACAGACTAGAACATCCCTATATGGTCAAAGATCTTAGTTGATGATGATCCTATCTTTTTCTAAACGTATACGATTGGTTTCCACGACCAAACGTCCCTTTTCGTCAACTTTGTCCGCACCTTTGATCACATTGTTAGAGGGTTTGATCAAAAGATATTTTATCCGCCCTCCAACGGTATCGATAACGAGGTCATCCAGTATTCCTACGGGATTTCCCGAGATCGTCTCAACAACGCATCCGATCAGTTCTCTTGAATAAAATTTAACTCCGTTCATAATATCACCCGTAAAATGGAATTCCATCCCATCCATCTCTGCGCTTCTTCATTTCTTTGCCGATGTTCTCAAAGTTCTCAAAGGTTCCCGGTTCCACAGAGGGTTTCACGATCTTCATAGCTGTGTCAAAATGACGTCGTCCAACAAACTCCGCATTTGGATTCTCTCGGTAAGCTGCCATCCCGGATTCTCTACATAGTGCAGCAAGATCCGCCCCCACATAACCGTCCGTTATCGCTGCAATATCAATTAGATCGATATCGACCAACGGCATTTTTTTCGTATGGACCTCCAATATCCTAAGTCTGCTCTTCAGGTCCGGTTTACCTACCAGCACAAGTCTGTCGAATCTCCCAGGTCTGAGCAGTGCAGGGTCTATCATATCTGGGCGGTTGGTGGCCGCTATTATAGTAACGTTACCCAAGGTCTCGACGCCGTCCATTGCCGTTAGTAATTGCGCTACTGCCCGTTCCCATACGCCGTCTCCCCCGTTCCCACGTCTAGGTGCGATAGAATCTATCTCGTCAAAGAAGATTATACAGGGGGACATCTGTTTGGCCCTTTTGAAAATGTGTCTTATCGCGCGTTCGGTCTCCCCGAGCCATTTACTGGCCATCTCTGGACCACTTACCGATATGAAATTTGCTCCGGATTCGTTGGCGACGGCTTTAGCTATCAACGTTTTACCAGTGCCGGGAGGGCCGTACAATAGTAGTCCTTTACCAGGACTTATCCCAAGTCTTTCGAAGGCCTTCAATCCTTCACTGGGTATGAACACTTCCCGTATCTCGTTCTTTATACTATCTAGGCCACCCACGTCACCCCAATTAACCTTAGGGATATCCACTAGGACCTCACGCATTCCGCTGGGTTCCACATCTGCTAGGGCTTCGATAAAATCTTGCATCGTTACTTTCATCTCAGCAAGTTTCTCGGAAGGTATAGGTTTGTCCAGATCCAATTCTTCTATATGGGAGCTCAGACACTGCATGGCACTTTCTCTGCAAAGTGCAGCAAGATCTGCACCAACGAAGCCTTGGGTTATCGCCGCAAGATCATCCGTGTTAACATCATCGGCTATGGGCATGTTCCTTGTATGAACATCAAGTATCTCTTTTCGCGCGGCCCTGCCGGGCACGCCGATCTCTATCTCCCGATCGAATCTCCCGGGTCGTCTTAAGGCAGGGTCGATGGATTCTTCCCTGTTCGTAGCCCCTATAACGATAACTCCTTCCCGATCGCTTAATCCATCCATTAGTGTAAGTAGCTGGGCCACAACTCTTTTTTCTACTTCACCGGAGACTGAATTCCTATTGGGTGCGATAGAATCTATCTCATCAAGGAATACGATACTGGGGGCGTTATCTGCCGCATCTTTGAATATGTCACGTAAACGTTCTTCGCTCTGTCCGTAGTAACTGCCCATTATCTCTGGGCCTTGTACAGGGTAAAAAGAAGCTCCTGATTCGTTAGCTACTGCTTGAGCGATAAGTGTTTTACCGGTCCCGGAAGGTCCGTACATAAGTACTCCGTTGGGCGGAGCTATCCCAAGCCTTTCAAAAAGTTCGGGATGTTTTAACGGTAATTCTACGAGCTCCCTTATTCTCTTTAGTTCGCCGTCAAGACCGCCGATGTCATCATAAGTGATGTTCCTGACCTTATTTCCGTTACTGTGGGAATCCTTCAGAATAATGACGGTCTCTGGCATAACGGTCACGGGACCTTGAGGCACTGTAGCTACAACCGAGAAGGTAGAACGGTTCCCGAGAAGCGCCACGTTAGGAAGGAGTATATCCAATCCTTTGATCAATGGTCTTCCGGTAAGGTCCTTGAGAAAAACAGATTCGATACCTTCACTGTATTTTGCTTTCTTTCCTTCAGGTAGATTAGGGGCGAGTGTGACTTTTTCAGCAGGTGACGGTATGCATTTCCTGACTTTTACGGTATCATCTACGCCGATCCCGGCGCTGGTCCTTGTAAGACCGTCGATACGTATGATGCCTCTACTTTCGTCTTCTAAGTCGCCTTTGAAAACCTTGGCGACCGCAATATTACGTCCGCTTATCTCTACAACGTCCCCGATCTCAAGTCCTAGGGCGTTACGGGAGACGGCATCCATTCTTGCTCTACCGTATCCAGTTTCGGACTGTCTGCGGGCCATACCCACTTTGAGTTCAAGAAGATCTACCATAACAGTTCCCGATTGTAATTCCGTTATAATAGATATTCCAAAAATACGAGGGGGTGCGGTTCTTTTGAGAAAAACTTTTATTGTTCTGCGCCTTATTTGAGTGCTAGGTGTGTTAATAACGCTGTATAAACCCTGTCAAAAACAAGACCTTATATATAAGGAAGAGTTCAGCACATATTACAAGCTTAAGCTATCTAAGGGCCTGTAGCTCAGCTAGGTAGAGCATCTGACTTTTAATCAGGTGGTCAAGGGTTCGAATCCCTTCAGGCCCGCTGGTAGACTTCATGAGCGATCAGACGGCGGATCAAGTATGAGGAAAATGAAATTCACAAATTTTAAAACCAGTTACCCGCAATCCCGTAGCGGGGCAGTAGGTAGGTGAAACTTTGGCAACAAATAATATCTCGTTTAACGTTCTCGAACACAGACTTGTGCCCGAACATCACCTTCTTTCCGAGGAAGATTCGGATGCGGTACTTGCTCAGATGGGCATGACCCGCGACCAACTCCCGAAGATCAAGAAGAGTGATGCCGGAATTAAGGTGCTCGAATCAGTACATGGCCCCATCGACGAAGGGCGTATAGTAAAAATAGTACGAAAAAGTGAAACGGCGGAGGAGTTTGTCGCATACAGACTTGTCACGGGGGCGAAGGCATGAGAGACCTTGTAGACCTTTATTTCACAGAACGTAACATAGTCAATCACCACCTTTCGTCTTACAACGATTTCTTGGCAACTGCTGACAATCCTAACAGCAGGATGCAGAAGATCGTTGATGATATACGCGTACCAACTGACGATACTGCACGTGGAACCATTAGATTGGATCCAGAGCGCGCAGGCGGCAGGAACATCGAGATCCGCATCGGTCGTGTAAGGACCGAAGCAGGTGACATCGATCCACAGGCAAAACCGACCGTTCGCATCGAACCGCCAAAGGTCATGGAAGCCAACGGATACAGTCACGAACTGGTCCCGATGGAAGCTAGACTAAGGAATTTGAACTATCTTTCACCGGTCTACGTACGTTTCGATCTGTACGAGGACGGAGAAGAGATAATCTCTCCTGAGAATGAGAAATGGATCCGCGTCGGCAACCTGCCGATGATGATCAAATCCAAAGGATGCAATCTTAATCGTGACGTAGTGAACCTTGCACAGGATCGCCGCCTTACCGATGAAGAATATCATCAATTGTTAATTACTCACAAAGAGGATCCTGAGGAACCTGGAGGATACTTCATAATCGGAGGTACCGAAAGGGCCCTTATAACATTAGAAGATCTGGCGCCCAACAGGGTCATGGTGGAATTCAACCAGAGATACGGTAACCCAGTAGAATCGGCTAAGGTCTTTTCACAGAGGGACGGATACCGTGCGTTGACCCTTGTTGAGAAGAAGAAAGATGGAATGCTCATGGTATCGGTACCTGTAGCATCCAGCGCGATCCCACTTGTTGCATTAATGAAAGCATTGGGCATGGAATCTGATCAAGAAATCTACGAGACCATCTTTTCAGACGAATCGATGACCAATTCTATCTACGCTAACATCGAAGCATCTCTTGACAAGAAGACATACGCTCCTAACGGATACCACTCAACTGAAGACGCAATAATGTACCTTGAGAGGAACTTTGCGGCAGGTCAGGCTAAAGAGTACAGGACCAAAAAGGTAGAAAGCATTCTCGATCATTCGTTGCTGCCTCACTTAGGGGACACATCAGAAGACCGCATGAAGAAAGCGATCTATCTCGGACGTATCGCACGTTCCGTTCTTGAACTTTCACTTGGAAAGAGAAAAGAGGACGATAAGGACCACTACGCCAACAAGAGGCTCAAGCTCTCGGGCGACCTTATGGAAGATCTTTTCAGAACAAGTTTCAGCAGTCTGATGAAGGACCTGAAATATCAGCTAGAGAGGAACTGGGGAAGAAAGAAGAACGAGTTGAACATCTCATCTTCTATTCGTCCAGACTTGCTCACGCACAAACTATTGCACGCACTGGCCACAGGTAACTGGGTCGGCGGTCGTGCTGGTGTATCTCAACTTCTCGACAGGACATCCAACCTTTCAGCGGTGTCCCATCTTAGAAGAATAACATCATCCCTAACAAGGAGTCAGCCTCACTTCGAAGCTCGTGACTTGCACCCTACACAGTGGGGAAGACTTTGTCCAGCAGAAACTCCGGAAGGACAGAACTGCGGTCTGGTAAAGAACGCTGCATTGATCATAGACGTTTCAGAGGGATTCCCCGAACAGGATGTCAGATTGACATTGCGAGACCTTGGAATAGGTTCCGTTAAAGAAAGCGGTACCCGTGTATTCGTCAATGGAGATCTTGTAGGAACCCACAACGCTCCCGCTGACCTTGTGTATCACGTAAGGGACCGCAGAAGAAGTGGACTACTATCGAATGAGATCAACGTCCGTTACGACGAAGAAATGGACGAGATAATTATCAATTGTGACGAAGGACGTCTTAGACGCCCTCTGTTGGTGCTCAAAGACGGAAGAACTGTCATTACAAGAAAACACATTGAGAAGATCCGTGAGGGTAAGATCAATTGGAACGAGTTATTCCGCGAAGGTATCGTAGAATGGGTCGACGCAGAGGAAGAAGAAGATCTTCTCGTCCTCGTTGACGCTTTCGATATGCCTGACAGGTGTGAACACTGTAATCACACAATATCCGTTATGGACATTGATTGGATGAACTCCGGTACCAACGCAACCGAGGAGATCCTTAAGTGTAACTGGTGCAACGGAGAATTCTCTGCTGTAACTAAGATAACTAAGGAACATACACACATGGAACTCGACCCGATGGTAATTCTAGGTGTTTCTGCAGGTGTAATTCCATATCCTGAACACAACTCTGCACCACGTATCACTATGGGCGCTGCGATGGCAAAACAGGCGCTAGGTATACCTGCTGCAAACTATCGTATCAGACCAGATACAAGAGGACATCTGATGCATTATCCTCAGTCGCCTATGGTTCAGACCGAGACGATGAAGTTCATCGGATACAACCACAGGCCTGCCGGCCAGAACTTCTGCATAGCTGTTCTTTCATACCACGGATATAACATAGAAGATGCGTTGGTCATGAACAAGAGCTCTATCCAGAGAGGACTTGGACGTTCGACCTTCTTAAGGTCCTACCGCTCCGAGGAACGCCGCTATCCAGGAGGCCAGGAGGATCATTTCGAGATACCTTCGGCCGACATCATGGGTGCCCGTACAGATCTTTCATACGCTTCACTAAGTGAAGATGGTTTGATCTATCCTGAAGCGGACATCACTGGAAGTGACGTACTAGTAGGAAAAACATCCCCTCCTAGATTCTTAGAAGAGGAGACAGATTTCCTAACGCCTCAGAAGAGAAGAGAAACTTCAGTCACTGTTAGACCTGGTGAGACCGGATTCATAGACTCTGTTATGATAACCGAGTCCGAGAATGGGTCCAGACTTGTACGTGTTAAAGTAAGGGATCAGAGGATCCCCGAACTAGGTGACAAGTTCTGTTCCAGATTCGGGCAGAAAGGTGTTATCGGTAAACTTGTAGATCAGTGCGACATGCCTTTCACATGTCAGGGGATCACTCCTGACCTAGTTGTGAACCCACACGGTATACCTTCACGTATGACCATCGGTCACGTGTTGGAAATGATCGCTGGAAAGGTTGGAGCAATGGAAGGACGTCTAGTCGACGGTACTGCTTTCTCAGGCGAGAAGGAAGAATCGGTCCGTGACGGACTTATCAGGAACGGATTCAAGAACGACGGAAAAGAGATAATGTACGACGGTGTCACCGGACGCATCATCCAGATGGATGTGTACACCGGAGTCATCTACTACGAAAAGCTGCACCACATGGTCAGCGGAAAACTCCACGTACGTTCAAGAGGACCCGTTCAGATTCTTACTAGACAACCCACCGAGGGACGTTCCAGACAGGGAGGTCTCAGATTCGGTGAGATGGAACGTGACTGTTTGATCGGTCACGGAGCTGCAATGGTCATCAAAGACCGTCTGTTGGACCAGTCCGACGGAACACAGCAGTATGTCTGCGGTAACCCGAAGTGCGGTCACGTTGCCATAATGAACAAATTCGGCAGTCTTTACTGCCCAGTATGTAAGAACACGACCAACATACACCTTGTACAAACATCCTATGCGTTCAAGCTGCTCATGGATGAGTTGCTGTCGCTTGGTGTTGCTATGAGGCTTCAATTGGAGGATTTAAGATGATGAGAGGTATCACGAAGAGGATCGGCTCGATCAAATTCTCCTGTGTCTCCCCTGAGGAGATAAGGAAGATGTCCGCCACCAAGGTCATCACCGCAGATACTTACGACGATGAAGGTTATCCTATCGATATGGGTCTTATGGACCCCCGTATGGGTGTTATAGAACCTGGACTTCGCTGTAAAACATGCGGTAATAAAGTGGATGAGTGCCCAGGACACTTCGGTCACATAGACATGGCGTTACCAGTTATCCATGTGGGGTTCATAAAAGATATCAAAATGCTTCTGGACAGTACCTGCCGCTCCTGCGGAAGGCTTATGCTGACCCCGGAACAGATATCTTCGGCAACTGCCGACATTGAACGTATGGAAGAACTAGGTGGAGACACAATGGATGTCAAGAACCTCGCTAAGACAACAGCGAAAGGCGCATCCACGAAAGGTCTCTGTCCATACTGTAGCGCCGAACAGATCAAGATAAAGTTAGACAAACCTACTACTTTCCGTGAAGTAGACGACAACCACAAGCTTACTCCTAAGGAAGTTCGCGAAAGGCTCGAACGCATTACGGACTTCGATCTAGCTACATTAGGGTTCGACCCGTCAACATGTAGGCCTGAATGGATGGTATTAACAGCACTAGCGGTCCCGCCGGTCACTGTAAGGCCATCTATCACATTGGATTCTGGAGACAGGTCCGAGGACGATCTTACTCACAAGCTAGTAGATATCCTAAGGATCAACCAGAGGCTGAGGGAGAACCGCGACGCAGGTGCTCCTCAGTTGATAGTTGAAGATCTTTGGGAACTGCTTCAGTACCACATAACAACATATTTCGATAACCAGACATCTGGAATCCCCCCGGCAAGGCACAGGTCCGGACGTCCACTTAAGACCCTTTCACAGAGATTGAAAGGTAAAGAAGGACGTTTCAGATCCAACCTTTCCGGTAAGCGTGTGAACTTCTCTGCTCGTACAGTGATCTCACCGGACCCGATGCTCTCTATCAACGAACTAGGTATTCCTGAGGTCGCAGCAAGAGAGCTTACAATACCCGTATACGTTAACGAGAACAACCTTGAAACACTGAAGGCGTTGGTTGCTGGCGGAACAAATCCTCCTCAAGAAATGGGCGAATATGTTCCTGGTGCAAATTACGTCATAAGATCCGACGGAAGAAGGATACGTGTTACAGATCGTAACGCCGAAGATGTTGCAGAAGGGTTGGAAGTCGACTATATCGTTGAGAGACAGCTCATAAAAGGAGATATCGTCCTGTTCAACAGGCAGCCTTCGCTACACAGGATGTCCATGATGGCGCACCGCGTCAGGATCATGGATGGACGTACTTTCAGATTCAACCTTTGTGTCTGTCCGCCCTACAATGCGGACTTCGATGGTGATGAGATGAACCTTCACGTTCTTCAGTCCGAAGAAGCTCGTGCGGAAGCCCGTATTCTTATGCAAGTGCAGGAGAACGTACTTTCGCCCAGGTATGGAGGCCCGATAATAGGAGCTATCCACGACCACATAACAGGTGCGTATTTCCTTACTCACAACAATCCGCGTTTCAACAGGGCCGAAGCAACTAACATCATGTTCAAGTTGCCTAACGTAGAAATGCCGGAACCAATGATCGATGATGAGGGTCAGCCTTATTGGACTGGCAAACAACTGTTCTCCTCGGTACTTCCGAAAGAATTCCGTACTACCTTTAAGGCGAACATCTGCCAGAACTGTAAACCGTGCAAGAAAGAAGAATGTGAGTTCGATGCTTATGTCAAAATACGCGACTCTCAGCTTTTATGCGGTACTATAGACGTAAGAGGTATTGGTAACAGTAAAGGAAAGATCGTCGACCGTGTCGCTCGTGATTACGGGTCAGATGAGGCCGCTAGATTCATAGACAACGTCACAAGACTCGCATTGGGCGCCCTTATGAACCACGGTTTCAGCACAGGCATCGGAGACGAGGATATCCCTGAAGAAGCAATTCTACAGATCAACAGCTACAGTCAAGAGTGTATCAATGAGGTTTCAAGCCTTGTCGAGTCGTACCAAGAAGGTACTCTCGAACAGATGCCTGGACGTTCTTTGAGAGAAACTCTTGAGGTCAAAGTAATGAAGAAACTAGGCGAGGCCCGTGATGAGGCCGGTACCGTAGCAGGAAAACATCTAGGTATGGACAATCCGGCGGTCATCATGGCCAAGGCCGGTGCCCGTGGTTCGATGCTTAACTTGTCGCAGATGGCAGGTTGTGTCGGACAGATGTCGGTTCGTGGAGAGAGGCTTACTAGAGGTTACTGGAACAGGACCTTGTCACATTTCCACAAAGGTGACATGGGTGCGTACGCCAGAGGATTCTGCTCCAATTCGTACAAATCCGGTCTGGCACCGACAGAATTCTTCTTCCACGCAATGGGTGGACGTGAAGGATTGGTCGATACTGCGGTGAGGACGTCTAGATCAGGATACATGCAGAGACGTCTAGTTTCTGCTCTTGAGGACCTTAAACTTACTTCCGATGGAACAGTAAGGAACACCGTCGGTACGGTCATCCAATTCAAGTATGGAGAGGACGGGGTAGACCCGACCAGATCCGTCCGTGGAAAGGCTATAGACCTGGACGATCTTTTTGCTGAAGTTCTCGGCGACGACGCGGCGGAAGAAATGATCCGTCCTGACGACAGAGACATCGGCGAAGATTACGGCGCTAAGGAAAAGGACGAGATGGAATTCACCGAGGATGAAGAGGATGAATTCGAAGACAGCAGCGATTCCGACTACGGCGGAGGTGAGTGATAATGGCTAGAAAAGATACTATTAATGCACTGCTCAGGCGTGGAGTAAGCGAAGAAGCTGCAGCTCTTCTCCTGACAAAATACAAGACCCTTGGAGATATGCAAGACATATCGACTAGTGACATAGAAGATCTTGGCATATCCTCAGATGAGGCAGAAGCGATAGTTTCGGACCTTTCGAAACGTCCTTCCCGCAAATCCGCCGCTAAAGTAAAAAAGAAGGTCGAAGAGGCTGCTCCAAGGTTCATTGCCAAGGAGATAACCCACATACGCATTCAGACCCCTGAACAGATCAGGCTTATAGAAATGGCTGAATCAAAGGGACACAAGTTGCCTATGAAGGTAATATCCGACATAGCTGCTCGTATAGTCGACAACGATTTTGACGACGAGACCTGTAATAAGTTACTTACTAGAGCGGTCGAGATGTACAATTCTCACCTTATGGACCAGAATGAGTCCGCTGGTGTGATGGCAGCACATTCGATAGGTGAACCAGGTACGCAGATGAACATGCGTACTTTCCACTACGCAGGTGTTGCGAACATTAACGTTACTCAGGGTCTTCCAAGGCTGATCGAGATCGTGGATGCTAGACGTGTACCAAGTACTCCGTCCATGACCATCCCGTTACTCGGTATGGCCGGCGAGGACGAGAGCGTTGCTAGACACGTTGCATCAGATATCGAGATGACCGTCCTTACGGATGTCGCGGAGATATCTACTGACGTAACGAACATGCGCATAGTCATAACTCCAAGTGCCCATAAAATGGATAAACGCGGTGTTACGATAGATGAGATGTACGAAAAACTAAGCAAGATAAGGGCCGTTCGCGGACTTATCGAGAAGGAAGACTTCAGCTTGGTAATAACATCGGATCTACAGTCCTTTAAGAAAATACAGACGATGTACGATGCCATCAAGAACGCCAAGATCAAAGGGATCGACGGCGTTGAGAAAGCAGTTATCAGCAAGAATAACACTACTGGCAGATACGAGATCGTTACTGAAGGAAGCAATATGAAGGAAGTGCTGAAGGTCGATGATGTAGATTCACCTAATATCATGACCAACAGTATCCAAGAGGTCGCTGAAGTGCTAGGCATAGAGGCGGCAAGGAACTCCATAATCCACGAGGCCGAGGGAACTCTCGGAGAAGCGGGTTTGGACGTAGACATCAGGCATATCATGCTTGTTGCCGATCTTATGACCAATGACGGAATGGTCAAGGCGATCGGACGTCACGGAGTTTCTGGAAAGAAGTCATCTGTCCTGGCAAGGGCGGCCTTTGAGATCACCACCGCGCATCTAATGCATGCTGCGATGGTGGGCGAAGTAGACCACCTGGAAGGAGTAACAGAGAATATCATAGTAGGGCAGCCGGTCACACTAGGGACCGGTGCTGTAAACCTGGTTTACACACCCAAGAAAAAAATTAAGGGGGATGAAGAATGAGCGATGATAAAATCGACATAGGCAGAGCGTTAAAAGCGGCCATCACTACAGGCAAGGTCGAATTCGGCGTAGACCAGACAGAAAAAGCCATCAAGGCAGGGAAAGCACAGATGATCATCTTGGCTAGGAACTGCCCCAGTGCAACGTTGAACGGAGAAGCGGGCGTTAAAGTTTACCGCTACGTTGGTAACAACATGGAGCTCGGTGCTCTGTGTGGTAAACCTTTCTCTGTTTCTGCGTTGGCTATAATTGATAAAGGTACTTCAAACATACTTACGCTGTGAGATAAATGCCTAATGAAATTGTCATAACCGCCGATACTCTAAGGTACATAGCCTTGTTCCAGGAGGTCACCCATACAAACGCAGTAGATTGTATGGACACTCCGGACAAGCTTGTATTCGTAGTAGAAGCGGGCCAGGGAAACCTGGCCGTAGGTAAGAAAGGTGATCATATGATCAGACTGAAGGAACTTACCGGGAAGAACATCCAAGTGGTGGAACACTCGACAGAACCAGAACAGTTCGTGATGAACGTCTTTCATATCTACAAACCTCAGAAAGTACTGATCGAGAAACGTGGGGACATTACTCACGCAACCGTTACTGTAGACCCTGAGATGAAAGGCAGGGCCATTGGTAAAGAAGGTAAGAACCTTCGTATAGCCAGGGACATCGTGAACAGGCATCACGAGATACAGAGCATCAGCGTAGACTGAGGTTCAGCGGGTCTGGCGGCCGAGAGGCATCCTCTCGACCTCCAGCCTGTCTGCAGTAGGATATTCTTCTATGAGGTAGCATTTGTACGGTAGTTCGTCTGCTATCTCTTGGAGTATCCATGATGCTGTTTCCATGCGATCTCTGTTCCCATCTATGAAGATAAGTGAGTCTGGCACATCGTATTCGTTTCTAAGTAATTCTGCAGCCTCGTTAAGATCATCAGCATAAAGTAAGCCTTTGAGAATAGTTCCGTCCTCAGTAACAAGTTCATATTCTTTCGCTGTATGTTCTGCTCTTCGTATCAGACGACGTCTTAACTGCACACCGTCCTTAAATGACGAAGAACAGAAATGTATCCTCTTTTTAGAATGTGCTTTAATAAGTGCCAGTGCTGTTTCTTCTGATCCTTTTACAGCTGAAGAAATATCATCTTTTAGATGGTAACCGTTATCTTTCATCATGTCCCAGTTACTTTCTGAGAACTCAAGTTCGTTCAAATTAATGAACAAGGCTCCAGCAGAGAATGCTTTAGTGATCATATAATCCAGATCTTTTTCTCGACCTGGTAATGCAGGGACCTCGATCCCAACATCAAGTCCTTCGATAGAAACCACTTTTTTCAATTCGGTCGTATCAAAATCCATCCATTCTTCTTCACGTGGATGAAAACGTATCTCGTCTAACCCCGCATCTTTAAGCAAACAGGCTTTTTCGTGATCTATCATTGAAGTGTACAAGTGAATGTGATGACCTGTACCGAAATGACTTCTGAGGAGATGTATGTAATGCAAAGTCAAATCCATTTCGTACAAAGGGTCGCCACCAGTTATCCCAGTGCCTCTGGAATCCATAGCTTCAGCTTCTTTGATCACGTCCTCGTCCGATAGGACCTTTAGCTCATTCGCATATGTGCCAGCACTACCTTTACGTTCTAAGGAAACAGGACAATATTTACATCCGGTATTGCATTTCCCTGTAACGAATAGGACCATTTTAGAACCCTCGGAACAATAATCACATCCTTCTGCCATATTGCCGTTCACAACAGATCCGCATTCCAGCCTCCTCATCGCCATAACGTTCAATCTCTCCAACGTATTATTAACTCTTGTAGAAATAACGACCTGATGAAGAAGGACACACGTCTGGTACTTGCACTCGATGAGACCGACGGTAAAAAAGCTCTTAAGATCGCAGATTCAGTGTCTGGGTCAGTAGACGCAATAAAGATCAATTGGCCTCTGGTATTGTCATCGGGACCAGATATGATCGATGAACTGGCTAAGCGAGGGGACGTGATCTGTGATTTCAAAGTGGCAGATATCCCGAACACCGTAAGTTTGATCGTAAAAAATTGCGTTTCTCGCGGAGCATCTGCAGTTATCGTACATGCGTTCACAGGCGAGGATTCTTTGATCGCCGCAGTAGAAGCTGCTGGCGATGCAGAGATATTCGCAGTGGCGGAAATGAGCCATCCGGGCGGAAAGACGTTCACTGCCAAGCATGCAGAGGAAATGGTGGAGATGGGAGTAAGATGCGGTGTTTCAGGTTTCATAGCACCTGCAACTAGACCTGAGAGGATAGCGGCAATACGTTCCGTGGCCGGAAATATGACTATTTTGTCTCCTGGTGTAGGCGCGCAAGGCGGTAGTGCCACATCGGCAATAAAGGCAGGTGCGGATTACGTAATAGTCGGTCGTGCCATTTACGATTCGGTAGATCCTCGAGCTTCTGCCGAAGATTTCAGGGAACAAATAAGGCGAGGCTTCTGACCTCTTTCCCTCTTATCATATAACGCGCGCCCGTAAACATATAAATAGCCAATCAAACATCAATCGCCACTTCAAGGACGGAGACCTTTATAATGCGTAAACTCAAACAACAAAATACTTCTACAGTTGGAAGAAATGTCCCTATCGCTGTCAAAGATGGCGAGGGGTCATGGATCAAAAAACATTGGCTTTCAATGACACTTCTTCTTTTGGTAGTGCTCACCATATTAGTCAGGACAGTATTTTCATATGGCATGTCTGCTGGCGATAACTTCGCGTTGTCCGGTGCAGGTGCTGCAGAACATAAACACACTATCGAAAGCATCCTTATGGGGACTTTCGGTCTTTCCGATCCTTCACTTAACTATCCTTACGGCGGTACATTGATCCAGCCTCCGTTGGTCGATATCATTCTCGCAGGTTTCGCGTGGATAATCACGCTTTTTGGAGTCTCCGTCTCCACTGCTTCAGCTGGCGTTCTGGCCTTCTCCGGGCCTATAGCCGCAGCGATCACCGTAGTCCTTGTTTACATTCTTGGAAAGGAAATGTTCGACAGGACCATAGGTATCATTTCTGCTTTGCTTTTCGCTACGCTTCCATTATCCATCGTTATGTCCGTGTTCTCTAATGGATCGGGCATTAGCGTAGTTCTGTTATTTTTCGTGGTAGCGATGCTATTTGTCGTCAAAGCGATAAAAAAGATCGAAAGATCAGAACGCGGAATAAAGACAGCCTTTACAAAAAATGTTATGAAGTACACCATTCCAGCTGGAATAATGTTCGCTGCCATAGCACTTTCTTGGAACGGTTTTAGCACCATCATCATACTTTTAGCGTTCATGATGGCCGCTCATGCGATTCTATTACGTATGAAAAATAGGGACTTCGGTGCTTTATTAGGCGCTTATACGACAATGATCCTTCTTGCGATATTGATATCCCTTCCTTACTACGTTGCAGCCGGACTGTTCACATTAGTGTTCACTGGCCCACTTCTACTATCCGCAATATCTATTGTCGGTGTTCTAATATTCTACGCCCTCAGGAAAAAGCCAAAGATACAATCATTCCTTATCACTATAATCGCAATTATCCTGGTATTCGTTGCATTGTATTTCGTATCGCCTACATTGTTCAACGACCTCCTGCTCGGTAATCCGATATACGAGACGTCCTTGATCGCATCATTATTGGCATCCCAAAGCATATCGGTCTCATACATGGCCACGTTCTACGGATGGGCCACGGTGTGGATGCCCTTCGTGATCATAACTTACATGCTGTACAGATTCGGTAAGAAGAATCATTCAGATAGTAAACTAATGACCGCCCTTTGGATAAGCGGACTGTTCATATTGAGCTGGTTAAGTTATGATAACGCTGTAATGGCAGGGGTGATGTACGCCATAGCAGCAGCTGCTGTGCTTGTTACACTTTATCGTTATATCGAAATGACCTCGTACTTCCAGTCTATCAAGGGAGGAGGTTTCAAAGCCAGTCTAAAGAAGTTCCTTAAGCCTGAGCCTTTCATCTCGCTGATCGCAGTACTCTTTTTGGTCATAGCGCCTAACGCGATGCTATTGGCGGATGCGTCTACCTCTAGCAATAGTGACAACGAAGTAAGCGCTGGTTATCTCGGCGGTATCGGTTACACAGTTGACACTGACGATTATAATCCTATGAACATGATCTGGGACGAATACTCAGGTAAAGACAAGGAAGGAGCTTTAGTCACATGGTTCCAAGATTCATCAACAGCCGTGGATAGAGGCAATTTCACTTCGGTCACAAGCAATTCTGGTCAAGGTGCGTCAGCAGCATCCAATATAATTTTAGCAAAAGGTTCATCTGGAGCCCTTGCTGCAATGGCTTTACGCATGATAATGGGTGAAGGCATCGAAAAGTATCAAAATAATATAAACATCGACATGGCGGTCCTAACGGGCGTTCAGAATATCATAAATGATCCTGCTGGAGCCAAATTTAAAGTCCTTAACAATCCAGATGTCTACCCTGGAGTTTCTGCGGACATCAACGATGAGAATGCGATCTATCTGGTCGCCGTCGAATACATCACCAATGAACTAACAGAAACCGAAGTTTACGATTTCTATGACGGTATACGTAAAGAAAGCGATGGCGCAATAGCATATATCGCCCTCAATGCGGGAATGATCCCACTTATCCAAAGGGACGGATCAAACTTCTCTACGATCGCATATCTTAATGATTACAAGTTAGATTCCAACGGCGCCGCAAAAAAGTATTTCACATACGGATACAACGGCGTAAATTACACGGATTCTATGTTCGAGTCATTCCTATGGAAGAGTTTGTTCGGAATCAATGAAGCCGCCGCTGTTTCTTCCAATATGGCCATGGACCTTGTGTTCAGTGATGGTACCTTGAAAGCACAGCCAGGACTCGGACTAACAGGGTTTGACGTTGATTGCTGGTATGTAAAATACAACCCCAATGACGATGCAACTCTATCTGATGACGGATGGGCGTTGATGGACGCTTATGAAGCGATCGCTAAACAGAAGACAGATGGAGGCCTAATCAACTATTTCTCAAGCATCGTAATGATGAAAGTAGTAGATTCGGATTCAATTGCGTCCAAGAGTGGTAAAATCACTTACGGTACCGAATCTCTCGAAGGAGCCAAGGTCGCAGTCTTCGAAAAGGACGGCAATGGAATGTTCGTTCAGCGCTCTACATCCTTCACAGATGAAGATGGTAATTATTCTGTAAAGGTTCCAGCTGTTAGTACTGATTATCAAATAAGGGTATACACGTCGACGAACAAAACCGTCGGTGGAACATATGTAGGTACTATCACAGATTCAAACGGAAATTATATTTTAACTCCCTCTACGATTCATGGAATCGTTGAAGGATATACCAATGGAGTCACGCTGACTGCAGTCGGTACGTTCTCAGGTATAAACGTAGACGTTTCGTTAATTGCCGGATCTTACACGTTCCTTAATTTACCGTCCGATCAATATACTATCACCGCAAAGCTAGGTGCAAAAACAATCGACACTAAGAAGTTCACAATCTATCCCGGAGATAACTACGGAGCGGATTTCGAATTATCTGGTGAATTGATCGTAACTGTCAAAGACATGTACGGTGCACCTGTTTCTCCGTCAGTTACTGTATTTGTTGAGAGCAAGCTCAATGGAGCAATATACGTTATGAACACCACGGACGGAGTGGCGAAGTTCAATGTAATGTCAACGGTCAAAGATATCGCTAATTCAGGGGAATACATCGTTTACGTCAAGGACAAGATAAGCACATCCAATAGCGTCAAAGTCAGCGGAACGGCTGTAACAAAGACGGATTTAACGATCTACAATACTGCTGAAATCACAGGATTGACGGGTGACGTTATAGTTATGGCACCTGGTTATTCGTCCTCGGGAACCGCTGGAAATGTAAATCTGCCTAACATAGGGGATTCTACATTCACTTTGTTGTATGACGGCAATGTACAGACCTTCAGTAATGATATGTTATCGGGTATTGAAATTCCCATAGTAGATTTCACTGCTACATTGAAGTCCGCTTCTGATAAGCCAATAGCTGGAACTGTTACTTTCTTTGGTAATGATGTATCAACAGAAGGATTGACGATGACCTACTCGGCAGGCGAGAACGGAATCATCAGTGCCATGTTGCCAGAAGGCGAATACGTAGCATATGCAGTAGGGAACGATGGTTCGTGCTCTATAACGGAAGTTGTAGTAGCAGATTCTGGAACTACGGATCTTACAACTGACGATGGTCGTAAACTTACTGTCACTCTGTCATTCAGTTCAGGCGTGGACGGATCGAAAGGTCTTGCTTTCAGGCAGGTCCAGGTCGATGTGGAAGTGGAAACCGGAGTGACGAAGACCATATTCGGAATGACGGATTCCAAAGGTAAAGCTATAATAACGATACCTGACAACAAAGCGGCCACAGTCAGCATCGCCGCCGAAAGTGCAGGCGAGGTAACATGGAGCGCCGTCGTGAATAAGGAAGTTACATCAGGAGAGACCGATGTTTCTATGTCGCCCTTAACCACTTTTGTGGCCAAGCCTATGATAACCGGTACTGGTACGTCGAACACATGGCTATTAAAGAGCTTGACGTCGACCCCTATCGAGTTATCAGTCCCTAAGGAAGTTACTCCAGGCACATACTTCTGTGTGGAAGAGAACGATCCAGGGGTTTACACATACAGTAAGGTCAACATTTACGCAGGTCAAACAAATATGTTTATACAGCCTGATACCAAGGTTGAAGCGCTATCCTTAGTGAACGTTGAGACTCCCAATGGTGCCACGGTCACAGTGGAGGCTGATCCTTTTAACGAGGACGCAGTTTATTACAAGATAAACCTACCTTCTAGCGACAACTATCTGTTGGAATCATCCAATAGTTATCAGTTCAAGGCAGTTAAAGGAGATCAGATATCCTATACCAATTATATTGGTGATGATTCTGATCCTGCACCCTTCGATCTTAAGGACAAGGTAACTTTGAAAGGATACGTTGGAGTTGATGGCGATGGAACTGTAAGTGTAACTATTGGCACACTCAAACTGTTCACTGGAGTGAAAGATGGAATGTACGAAGTAGATGTTCCAGCAGTGGACGATACAGCGGTTATCGTTGTGGACGTTAATTCAAAACCTTCTGGAGCCGTTGGTGAATGCAATTACACTGGAACTACGGATGTAGAACTCTTAGTCGCTTCGGCAGGCACAGAGATAACCAAAGATATGCAGGTCACTGGAGACGGTGGTTTGATAGCGGTCACAGATAAGCTTACTGTAAATGTAAATAACGTATCTTCTACTGGAATAGGCACATTCAAATTCAAACTTACGGCTAAGCCAGCAGACGATGCTAATGCTACGAAGACATATGCAGTCAAGGCTGTAGGTCCATGGCAGTTGTATAAAGCTTACACGGTTACTGTTGTAGGTTCGACATCTGAAGATATCGAGGTTAAGGGAATTTTCGATCACACTGTGATCGGGGATGGAAACAGAGAGATGAAAGTCTCGCTTGTCGACCTCACAGGTGTTACAAAGGCTACCGGTGAGATAACTAATGGTTACGTAATTCCGGAAAATTTGATAAACACTGTAAAGATGATGATAGCTGGAGAAACTGGAGCTAGTCCAGATGCAGTTAATGATTACGAATATCTTTACGCTGTGACCATAAGGAACGATGCAAATTATCTGATGAACGCTGTACTTACGGTGACTGGAGCAGTTCCTGGTTCATTCATAATATCTGATGTGAACGGACGTACAATGGATCCAATGGATCCAATGGATCCAAAAGATCCTTTCCCACTTGCAGGTAAAGCGGATACTACTCTATACATAAAGTTGATGAAAATTGACAACGAGGCTATTCCTGACATCACGGTAAGTGCAAATATAACGACAACAGCGCTGGGAATGACTCCTGATCCATCTGGTAACGCAGTTCAAACATTGGTTCCAAAAGTAATGGAGTTAGATTCGTCGCTTTCTATCGATGGTAATAACGTCTATAATGAGGGCAGTGCACCACAGACAGCGTTCTGGGTTCTTCTCTTGATGAGCGTGGTTATGATCGTGCTAGTATTCTGGCTCGGTTCCAAGAGGGGGGTGTTCACACGAAGAAAGTAATTTCATTGATCGGGGTAATCTCGTTGTTATTCGTTGCAGGAATCTGCATGGTAACGGTAGCTGACGAGTCTAACGCGGAGTACTTTAACGTGGAGCCAGCAGACGGTTACATTGTAAAAGTCAAAGGTTCGATAGACTATAAGATCCCGTTCTATTATGAGGACGCTTATACAGATATGAAGATCAATTATACTGCATATCTGCTGAACTCCAACGGCGATAAGATCGCAGGAAAGGTATCTCCTTCCACTGGAACATATGTCGCTAACGGTGTCAAGACCCTAAAGGTCACAGCACCTGAAGATGCGGGTATGTACAGACTTGTAGTCGATTATACAGGTAAGATCGACGGATTAGATTTCAGCGGTTCAAGTAAAGCATCCGTTAAAGTCGTCGTACCGATAACCCTTACTGCAAATATTACTAACGAAGGACTCATTACGAGTTCTATCGCTGTAAGTTTCATGGTCGATGACGTGCTCGTAGAGGGCAGCGAGACCACTGTGAAGAACCTTGCACCTGGTAAAGAAGAGAAAGTCACTTACGAATGGGTTACGGACTCTCTAGGTCAAGGAAAATACACATACAAGGCAGTTACAGCAGACAATACCGTACTCAGCGAAGGCGAGTTCTATATCGGTCACAACGAGTATCAGTGGGCTACAATAGTTATCGCAATACTGTTCATAATATTGGTAATCGTTCTGATATACATTGTTCGTAAACCTGTAAAGAACTACGGTAAGCCTAAGGGAAGACGTTAAAGATCTTAGTGGGGGAAACCCCACTTAAATTTATTTTTTTGACATAACAACAGCTGTGGCTATATCTGAACGAGTACGTTCCATCACACTTCTTGCTATGTCCTGTTTTCTTCTCATTGGGACGATCGCGTCAGGAACATCGAACATTAGTATTCCGTCGGTAACATCTTCCATTAATTCATAGACGTTAACGGCCTTTTTCACGTTACCGTTCATAAGATCTTTTAGTACCACGCGTCTTAGTTCACCAACGATATCTGCAAGACCCAGTGCCCAGGAGCGTTCGTCGATCCCAAGATCTTTGTAAGATGGCACTGAACCATTTTTTAGAACTTCGTACAGGATCATAGATTCAGCATATTCTCCAAGTGCGTCGGAAGCCGGTCCTGTGTAAAGAAGGGAAGGTTCTTCATCGATCTCTAAAACCAAGTTCTTTACAAGTTCGGATATGTTTTCCATTTCCTTCTTGTCAGGTTCCCCCTCGTGTATGGAATGGATGATCTTTTTAGAACTTCTTGTAATTTCTCTGGACGATCGTATCGCGATCTCCCTGTGTTTTTCAGTATTGGCAAAACGTTCCGCTGCTGATACTAATGATTCTGAAAGCCCCTTCATGTTACTGGTATACGGTCTTGAATTTTTAAAGGGAAGTGAAGAATGATTCTCTAAGTTTACTATTGAATAACTCCTCTTTGATACGACTATCGAACATTGTCTGATCTGGCACAATGAATTCTATTTCTCGGAACACTACGTCTCTTAACGTAAGCGCATCCGCTCTTGCAATGCCGAAGCTTATATCTTCTCCATTTAAAGCTCGTAGAACGTCCTCGTTCTCTGCATCTCCGCGACCAACAGCTGCGATAGCTGACATCATGCGTCGTACTTGGTGCCATAGGAAATACACCGCACTACAGTCCAATATCAACAAGTCTCCACTGGTCCAAACTTCTGCTGATACTATGTTCCCTAAAGTAATTTTATCATTAGGTTTAGTAAATCGTACAAAATCATGTTCCCCTAGGAACAGGGATGCACATCTCTGCGCTCTTCCAACATCGATCCCTTCGGAGGGCATGATGTAACGATACATTCGTAAATTCGCATAACGTATGTTAAAATCATCTGGCACTATCGCATATGAGCGATAATAGACTCCGCGAGAAACAGCGTTCAGAGCCTTTAACAGAATTCCGATATCTTCAAAATTTGTATTGAATATCGCAACATTGCCAAGAGCATTAACACCTTTATCGGTCCTGCTGGCTAATTTAAGATCTATATCTCCATCAGGCAAATTGCAGACCGCCTCAAGGTTGTAACATATTTCCCGTTCTACTGTTCGTGATCCCGGTTGGCGCTGGGATCCAAAAAAACTATTGCCCAAGTAGGCGATCTTAACTGCTATCCGCGTCATGCTCCACGAATCTCTTTCATATGGTCCACTCTACGTTGAATAAGATCCTGAGTACCGATATCATGTCTGACGGTAATTCCATCGCTCATCACATATCTTAACGCGGTCTCACAATTCCAATCCGCTTTTTCTAATGTCTCATCAATACCGACGATACCGATAGAACGAGATGTGCCAGTTATTATCTTTCTGTTCTTGATATCAACATTAGCGTAGTATATTTTTGAACCTGCTCTATGGATTCCTTCCTCATCCACCCTTATCTCATGACCTGGTTCGGATATGGTACCGTAACCGAGTGGTACTACGTATTTGCACACAGTTGCTTTTTTTGCGAATTTAACATTTTCTGCTAGATTACCTTTGGCCATATCCCAACAGATCTTCTCAAAATTATCTTCAAGGATCGGTAAAACGTTCATCGCCTCCGGATCCCCGAATCTAGCGTTGATCTCTATGATCTTCGGTCCGTTCTTGGTGAGCATGAACTGACCATACATGACGCCATGGTAAGGGCATCCATCTTCAGACATAGCCTTAACGATCTGCTTCAGTATGTCTAGGGCTTTCTTACGCTCACTCTCTTCAACAAATGGAAGTAGATGGTTAGCGTCCGAATATGAACCCATGCCTCCTGTGTTAGGCCCTACGTCTCCTTCATAGGCTCTTTTATGATCTTGAACAAGAGGCATTGGTGCTATCGTATCGCCGTCACAAAATACCATCTGAGTAAATTCTTCGCCGTCAGCTCTTTCTTCGATTATGACGCCAGCTTCTCCAATGTTCTGATCAAAGATCTCGTTAACGTATTCCATGATCTCCTTCAGAGTGTGCAAATGTTCTCCTTCTACTTTGACGCCTTTGCCACCTGTGAGGCCAATTGGTTTCACCACGATCTTGTAATCGATAGTTTTCAGATATTCCTCTATCCCATCAGGACTATCGAATGCAGCGTATCCTAAATTTCCGTCGATATTGTATCTCTGTACAAGGTCTCGCATAAAAAATTTAGATGTTTCTATTCTTGCTGCCGCTTTATTTGGCGAAGCGCAAGGTATTCCAGCGGATTCCAATGCGTCCACGACACCGTTGCTTAAAGGGGATTCTGGTCCAATGAATGCAAGTTCGATAATGTACTTTTTAGCGAACTCAAGTATTGTAGGAATGTTACTTTCATCTGTAAAAATAAATTGTTCGGCCATATTTATTATGCCTGGGTTTGCGTTCTTCATAACAGCATATATTTCTGAGCCTGCTTTGTGAAAAGCTTCAACTGCCGCACATTCCCTGCCTCCGCCTCCGATAGTAAGAACTCTCATATATGCACCTCACAATTTCAATGCTTCAAGGATCTGGTCTAAGCCCTGACCTTTTTTCGCGCTACATTTATACATGGACTTAAGACCGCCCATTAGTTTGCTATAATCTTCTAATATCACGTCTGGATTAACGCCTACTGCGTCTGCAATGTCTATTTTGTTCAAGATAGCTACATCGGAATGAAGGAATATGCTGTGATGCTTTCTGACCATGTCGTCTCCCTCTGTGGTAGAAATAACAACGACCCTATAATCTGTTCCCAGAGGGAAGTCCGCAGGACATACAAGGTTCCCGACGTTCTCTATGAATAGCACGTCATAATTATTCAGGTCGACCTTTTCTAACGCCTTCGCAATAAGATTTGAATCTAGATGACATTCTGATCCTGTGTTGCAATTGATTACGTCCATGCCAGACGCTTTCATCCGTGCAAAGTCATCATCTCCTATGACGTCACCGGCGATAGCGCATACTCTTACGCTTTTATCCCTTAGTTTTTCTGCTAACTTGATGATAAGCGTTGTTTTTCCGGAACCGATAGATCCCATGAAGTCTACGGATTGGATCTTATGCTCCTTAAGTAGACGATAATTCTTGTGGGCCAATTTGGAATTTTCTTTCAGTACATCGAATTCCATGCCAACCTGTATGAAGTGCATAAATGAGCAACATCATTTCTCATAATAATACTAACCGCGTATACAGCGCAAATAATCATAAAGATGGAGTATAATACGGAGCTGTTTAAATGAGCTATTCCGAGTCACTATCCAAACTTCTGGCATCCGTAGGTGCCAACGAAGGCTGTAAACTTTCTGTAAAAACAAAGAGTTGCACTCACACAGGCATCCTAATGCCTCATAACGATCTCAGTGCACCTGACATACTTGTTCTGAAGTTGAGCAGCGGTTATAATATCGGAGTAAGGATACAATCAGATTCCATTATCAAATTGATCGAGGCCCCCAGTAAAACAAAGACTGAACCTACTGTAAATACACCGAAGAAAGGACTAAAAAAGTTGGTCTTGATAGGTACCGGCGGAACAATAGCCTCATATGTGGATTACAGGACCGGAGGAGTACAACCTGCATTATCCACATCAGAACTTATTAACGCTGTGCCAGAGCTAAGAGATATTGCTAACATAGAGGCCCGTGTTCTGTTCTCTATATTCTCAGAGAATATGAATGTTGAACACTGGCAGGAGTTAGCTTCCGTCGTCGAAGAGGAGATAAACAAAGGAGCGGACGGAATAATTATTCCTCATGGTACGGATACGATGGGGTACACCTCTGCAGCTTTGTCATTCATGTTAGATAAAGTTTCTAAACCTGTTGTTCTAGTAGGAGCTCAGAGATCTTCCGATCGTCCTTCTACTGACGCAATAGGCAATCTTACGGCATGTGCCAGGTTCTGTGTTAACGGTAACAGGTCAGGAGTGTTCGTACTAATGCACGATACCTTAGGAGATGATTCTTTTGCCGTACACTGTGGTACCAGGGTAAGAAAAATGCATACTTCCCGTCGCGATTCTTTCCGCAGCATCAATTCGCCTATAGTGGCACATATGGATATCGATGGAAAGATCGAGTTCAATATAGACGGACCTAATGTCACCGATGCTAAGACAGAGGCTAAAATAAAAATGGAAAAAAGATGTGTGCTCCTTCAATACTTCCCTGGAATGGATCCTGAAGTTTTTGAAAATATTATCCTTAAAAGCAAAGGTGTGGTCATTGCAGGATCGGGACTGGGTCATGTTAACGAGAGTATGATACCTTTGATCAAGAAGGCCTGTGACGCTGGAACTATTGTAGTAATAACATCTCAATGTCTCGGAGGAACTACTAATCTTAACGTTTACAATAACGGTCGAGAGATGCTTACTGCTGGGGCGATACCCGTAGGGGACATGCTTCCCGAGACAGCTTATGTCAAACTTATGTGGGTACTCGCTAATTCCAAAAATAAAGACGAAGCGGTCGAGATGATGAAATCTTCATTAGCTGGAGATACTGGAAAAAGGAGGCTGGCATAATGGAAGATTACGAAATGATGTGCGGTATTGAGATCCATCAGCAATTAGATACAAAGAAATTATTCTGTTCTTGTGATACCACACTCCACGACGAAGGATTTGGCAATTACTATCGCAAACTCAGGCCTACAGCCAATGAGATGGGCGTTATAGACCGTGCAGCACTGGCACAGCATCAAAGACATATGAGTTTCAGATACCAGTGTTGCGGATCCTCATGTCTCGTGGACCTCGATGAAGAGGCACCTCATGAAGTCAACAGTGACGCTATGAACGTGGCTCTTACGTTCTCGTCGATGTTGAACGCGGATATGATAGACGAGATACATTTCATGAGAAAGATCGTGGTCGACGGTTCTAACACAGGGGGATTTCAAAGAACTGCTCTTGTGTCCACTGGCGGAGAGGTCGAGGTCAATGGTAAAAAAATATCGATCTTGTCCGTATGTTTAGAGGAAGACGCAGCACGTAAGATCGAGACTAAGGGTAACGAGGTAACTTACAGACTAGATCGCTTAGGATTCCCGTTAGTAGAAGTGGCCACCGGTCCTGATATGAGGACGCCTGAAGAGGTCATGGAGGTGGCATTACGCCTAGGGTCACTGTTCCGTGCCACCAAGATGGTGAAGCGCGGCATTGGGACCATACGTGAAGATCTTAACATCTCCATTCCTGGCGGTGCCCGGATAGAGATAAAGGGAGTTCAGGACCTGAAGATGCTTCCTGATTTTGTCCGTACCGAGGTCAATAGACAAAAAATGCTACTGGCTGTTAAGGATATACTTAAGGAAAGAGGAATTAAAACCGTATCTTCTGATGTGATCGACGTTACAGAAGTCTTCAAAGATTGTCCTTCAAAGATAATTTCTAGTGCCCTGAAGAGCAAAGGTGTAGTCCTTGCGGTGAAACTACCTGGTTTCGCAGGGGTTTTGAACGGAGATTCAGGAAAATTAAGATTAGGATCAGAGTTAGCACAACGTGCCAGGGTCCACGGGGTCAAGGGCATATTCCATTCCGACGAACTACCGAACTACGGCATAGAACAAGTTTACGTCGATGTTTTGAGGTCGTTCCTTGTTATCACGAATGACAATGACGCATTCGTAATTTGTGCGGCCCCTGAAAAAACGGCTCGTTCTGCTTTAATAGCTACAATAGAACGTGCAAACGAAGCTCTTGAAGGAGTTCCAGAAGAAACTAGGGACCCTTTACCGGACGGGACTTCTAGATACTCGAGACCTTTGCCAGGAGCGGCCAGGATGTATCCTGAGACCGATGTGCCTCCCACTCTTGTTACTAAAGAAAAGCTTACTGAGATCCGTAATTCTATGCCTGAGTTTCCCGAGGAGATAGAAAAAAGACTTGTGGAACAATACGGCATCAACGCTCAACAAGCCCATCAGATGCTCCGTGAGAGCAATGATGACCTCTTCGTTAAGCTTGCTGGCACTTATCGTTCTCTCTCATCAGTGGTTGCCACTACATTGACCAACACTTATAGTGAATTAGAACGCGAAGGCGTCGTAACAACGGAAATATCTCAGGATTCAATGATCAATATATTTGATATGCTGGCACATAATAAATTCGCCAAAGAGGCACTACCAGATATAATACGCGAGGTTTCCAAAGGGACCGAGCCTTCAAAAGCAGCAGTAAAGCTTGGACTTGAGTCTGTTGACACAGACGAAGCAGTCAAGATCATTTCAGCTATAGTCAAAGGTCGTGAAGATTTTGTTCGTAGTAAAGGCATGGACGCCATCGGACCTCTTATGGGCCCAGTGATGGGTGCACTCAGAGGAAAGGTAGATGGTAAAGAGGCTAACAGGATACTCGAAGAAGAGATATCAAAGCTGATCGGCTGAGATCTGCAATACGCTAAGCTTTTCAAAAAACAGAGGGAGTTCCCCTAGAACTTTTACGCTGTATGGAAGAAGTAGTGATCTTAGTTTCTCATCGTTCATAAGCGATGATACTACAACTACGACCCTCCATCCATCGTTCCCATGTTTTTCAGTCCCTTCGAGAAGTCTTGGTAACGGTCCAAGGCCGTCCTCTCCTCCGGACCAGGCTTCAGCAAGAGACACATCATCGTCCACAGGCAGATAGGGCAGATTGAAAACTATGGTATCGAAGGTACCAGATATCGAATCATATACGTTCGTTAAAATAACATTTATATTCAGATCGTTCAACTTAGCATTTTTCCTTGTAAGTTCTACTGCTACAGGATTTATATCTCCAGCCGTAACTTTAGCGCCCATTTTCGCGCAGTGTAAAGAAACCACTCCGGAACCGCATCCTATCTCAAGAATAGACTCGCCTGGCACTACGTTAAGACATTCAATGAGGAATATGCTATCCTCAGACGGAGGATACACGTTGTCGTCATCCATTATAGAAATGTCTGGGTCATATTCCATGAACATGCATCATCGAAGTTAATAATAAAACAAACGGAAAGTGTTTAGCATCAATTACGAATACAGGTCTATGATCAGAATAGATCTCTTGGTCGCAGGCATTCTAGAGAAAGACAGTGACGGAAACGTTACGAAAGCTGATGCGACATCTACTCTTATAAGGACCGAGAACGAAAACATTGTCGTAGATCCCAGTACAATATTTTTAAGGCCAGTTATAAAAAAATCCTTCAAGCAGATAGGAATATATCCAAAAGAGGTAACTTGCGTTGTTCTGACACATACCCATCGTGATCACATAGAGAATCTGAGCATGTTCCCTAATGCGACCGTATACGTACATGAGGGCGAGGATACGCAAATTGCCGATGCCACAGTAGTATCCGATGTGAAGTTCCAACTTATGCCAAATATTCGTTTAATGCATACTCCGGGGCATACAAAGGGTTCTATGAGCGTATTCATCAAGTCCGAACGTAAGTATGTGATAGCAGGTGATGCGATACCCACGGAGAACAATTTTAGGCGTATGGTACCCCCGGCAACCAATTATGACAAAGATCTAGCCTTACAAAGTATTAAAATGATAAAGGGATACGCAGATGTAGTCATACCCGGACATGGTAATCCGTTTATGGCACGTATGTGAAGATCATGAACGATGAAGAACTCCCTGAAGAGATAATATTCGAATGCGCTAAGTGTGACGATTTCACGGAGCACGAGATACTGAAAGGTAGGTTCGGAAAAACGACCGTTTCTGGTACTTTCAAATGTAACTATTGCGGAACGATATCGACAACAACGATACGTCTTCCCGGAGACGTTCCTATAAAGGTGATCTTCAGCGACGGTGACGTAACTACCGTTACGGAAACAGTGCTCAAAAGTAACGAGGTCGTCGAGAAGGACGATGAGTTCTTTTTGGAAAGTGGTGTACGTGTTCGCGTTACAAATATCGAAGTAATAGCTGGTAAAACCACTCGTCGGGTTCTAGCCACCAACATCAAATGTCTTTGGGTAAAACAGTTCGGTGTACTCATCGTTAAGATTTCTGTTAACGATAATCACCGCACTCTATCCGTTGCCGTCGAGGCCGAACCGGAAGATATTTTCACGATAGGCATGACCATTCCATTCGAAGACTTCGACTGCTACGTTCATGCGATCAAGACAAAGGACCGTCTGATCAAACATGGCACAGTGGAGGCCGAGAATATAACCCGTGTTTACGGTAAGATACGCAGAAAACAGTATGATGTGATAGACTTCGATGATGAATGAATCATTCGAAGATCCTATCCAATATATCTGCAAGGTTTTCTGAGCGTACCACGGCATCCGCCGCTTCTATGACCTGGTCATCGATGGGATTGAATGCTATCGACAAAGCACTGCTTTTGAACATGCCTATGTCAACAAATGAGTTACCGACGGATACAGTATGTTCTTTATCCACGTGATATTTCTTTTGGAATTCCCTGACGCTGATGCCTTTGTCGCGAAGATCTACGTTCATAATTCCTTCGCCGGTGAGCTTCCCATCTTCATATGCTTCTAAAGAATCTGCAAGATAATCTTCAAAACCGAATTCCTCGGTAATCATCTTAGCTGCTGAGTCGATGCCGCCGCTGACTATCACACTTTTTATCCCTTCGAAATCCAGTGCAGCTACGGTCTCCTGTATCCCGTCGGTAAGAGGCATGTGTTTGAAAGTACGGGCAACATCATCGATAGTTATGTTCGGGTCCTTCTCGGTCCACATAGCTATGTCTCTGCGCATGAACTCTGGTTCGTCAATAAGACCAGCGCAGAACAGGTCGTATGATTCTTCATTATCTACTTCGTAGTAATCGTGTACCCATCCCCAGGAGCTTCTCACTTTGGTCAACGTACCATCCATATCAAAGCAAACAAGTTTGTATTTCACAATTAATCATACAAGGATATAGTTAAAACGGTATTCATCCGCTCTTCCGCATCATTATGGCTGCAAGAATGAAAAATACTATTCCTGATACAATCAAATATAATATGCCGAACT